>JAEYYP010000347.1 GCA_023428425.1 Pseudomonadota bacterium | reverse complement strand
AGTCCGGGCTGATCGGCGCGGTGAACCAGGTGTGGCCCGGTATCTGGGACCCCTCGACCAACGGCGTGCAGGCGCTCGCCATGGTGATCGTCTGCCATGCCTGGCTCGGCATCGGCTACAACTTCATCTTCTTTCTTGCCGCGCTGCAGATGATCCCGCGCTCGATCAACGAGGCCGGGGCGATGGATGGGGCGCGACCGCTGCGCCGAATCTTCGACCTGCAGCTTCCGCTGATCGCGCCGACGGCGTTCTTCCTGCTCATCATGAACATCATCTCGAGCTTCACCGACAGTTTTGGGCTGATCGACACCATGACCGAGGGCGGCCCCTACGGGCAGACCGAGGTGATGGTTTACAAGATCTACTTCGACGGCTTCAAGACGCTCGACTATTCGGGCGCCGCCGCCCAGTCGATCGTCCTCATGTTCATCGTCATCGGGCTGACCTTCATCCAGTTCAAATGGGTGGAACGTCGCGTCCACTACAATTGAGGCGCCGGAGATGATCGAACGCTCCCCCTTCTTCAACTTCGTCACCTATGTCGCGATGGCGATCGGTGCCTTTCTCGTCGTCATCCCGTTCTGGATTACCCTCGTCGCCGGCAGCCAGTCGCTGCAGGAAGTCAGCCGGGTGCCGATCAACCTTTGGCCCTCCTCGCACCTGTGGGAGAACCTGCAGGTGGCCTGGGCGCGTGCCGACCTCGGGCCCAAGATGATCAACAGCTTCATCGTCGCCATCGGAGTGACGGCGGGCAAGATCGTCCTCGCCTCGCTCTCCGCCTTCGCCATCGTGTTCTTCAGCTTCCGCGGTCGGATGATCAGCTTCTGGGCGATCTTCATCACCCTGATGCTGCCGCTCGAAGTGCGCATCGTGCCGACCTACGCGATCGCCGCCAACGCGCTGCTGCCGTTCCAGGTCATCCTCGACGTCACCGGCATCAGCTGGCTGCTCAACGCGCTGAGCGGGGTGCAGGTCAGTCTCAACTGGAACCTGCTCAACTCCTATACCGGCCTCATCCTACCGCTGGTCGCCACGGCTACCGGGACGTTCCTCTATCGCCAGTTCTTCATGACCATCCCGGACGAACTGGTCGAGGCCTCGAAGATGGATGGGGCCAAGCCGCTCGAGTTCTTGGTCGACGTGCTGATCCCCTTGAGCCGCACCAACATGCTGGCGCTCGCCACCATCATGTTCGTCTCGAGCTGGAACCAGTACCTGTGGCCGCTGCTGGTCACCACCGACAGGGCCAATTTCGGCACCGTGGTGATGCAGCTCAAGGCGCTGATCCCGGCGCAGAACGGCACGCCGGACTGGAACGTCACCATGGCCGGCGCCCTCATCATCATGCTGCCACCGCTGCTGGTCGTTGCCTTCATGCAGCGCTGGTTCGTGCGTGGCCTGATTTCCCGCGACAAGTGATTGGATAGAACGATGTCCCAGATTTCCATCAAGGGCGTGAAGAAAAGCTACGGCAAAAGCCAGGTCGTGCATGGCGTCGACGTCGAGATCGAGGCTGGCGAGTTCGTCGTCATCCTCGGGCCGTCGGGCTGCGGCAAGTCCACGCTGCTGCGCATGATCGCCGGGCTCGAAGCGATCAGCGGGGGCACGATCTCGATCGGCGATACGGTGGTCAACGACCTCGAGCCGCGCGAGCGTGGCTGTGCCATGGTGTTCCAGAACTACGCGCTCTACCCGCACATGACGGTGCGCCAGAACATCGGCTACTCGCTGAAGGTGGCCAGGGTGCCCAAGGTCGAGCGCGATGCCCGCGTCGCGGCCGTGGCCAAGTCCGTGGGGCTCGAGACGTTCCTCGACCGTCGACCGGGCGAAATGTCCGGCGGCCAGCGCCAGCGCGTCGCGATGGCGCGCGCCATGGTGCGCGAGCCCAAGGTGTTTCTCTTCGACGAGCCGTTCTCCAACCTCGACGCCAAGCTGCGCGTTGCCATGCGGGCCGAGGTACGGCGGCTGCATCGCGACCTCGGCGTCACCTCGGTGTTCGTCACCCATGACCAGATCGAGGCGATGACGCTGGCCGACAAGCTGATCATCATGAACGCCGGCAAGGTCGAGCAGATCGGTCGTCCAACCGACGTCTACAACAATCCGGCCAGCCGCTTTGTCGCCGACTTCATCGGCTCGCCGGCGATGAACCTGCTCGATGGCGAGTTCGATGCCGACGGCCAATTCGTCTACGGGCAGGGCGGCCGCATGAGCGTGCCGCTGCTCAATGGCGTTCGGCAGCCCGGCCGCAAGGTGGTGCTGGGCGTGCGGCCGGAATCGGTGCGGCGCACCGGAGCCGAGGCGCATGGGGCCATCCCGGCGGTGGTCGACTATGTCGAGGAGCTGGGCGCCTCCCGCCTCATCCACGCCGAAGCCAATGGCAGCAGGCTGGTCGCCGTCGACACCGACACCGCGGAGATCACCACCGGCATGCCGGTGCACCTCAGCGTCGACGGCAACGCCCTCCACGTGTTTTCGGCCGAGGATGGCCGCCGCATCACCCACTGAGTGCCCCAAGGCATCGGTCTTCCAGAATACTGACCCACGGAGTTTTCAATGAGCAACCTCATCGGTACCGGATTCAATGTCGGCACCCGCAATGGCGAGTTCGCCCAGCTCGAAGCAGATATGCGCGCCAATGCCGACATGGGCGTCGACACGATCGAGATCGGCGTCACGGCGCTCGACCTGATCGCCGGCGGCCGGATCATCCGCGAACGGCACGAGGCACTGGTGGCGCTGACGAAGCAATTCGACTTCCGCTACACCGTACACGGACTCGTCTCGTCCAACTTCATGGACCCGGTGACGCAGCGCTACCAGATCGACGCCGCCAAGGCGCTGGTCGAGGTGTGCAACTCGATCGGGTCGGGCATCCTCGTCCATCACTCGGGCAATCTGCGCGCCGACGCCATCGCCGACTGGGCCGGGGCCGACGAGCTCGAGCGCGAGGCACTGACCGAACTCGCCGACTTCGCGCGCCCGCATGGCGTGCGCATTGCGCTCGAGAACATCTTCACCACCGAGCCGGGGCAGTATCGCCAGACGCCGTCGGAGGTCGCCGCGACGGTGAAGGCGGTGAACCACCCCAACGTAGTGGCGCTGATCGACTTCTCGCACGCCTATATCGAGGCGACGTTCAAGGGCCTGGACTTCCACGCCGAGATCGCCGCGATGGCGCCGGTGGCCGGCCACCTGCACGTGCATGACTCGTTCGGCCGCCCCCAGGGCTTCTACAGGGGCTATCACCTGCAGGAGAACACCGCGCTGGGCATCGGCGACCTGCACATGCCGCTCGGCTGGGGCGATATCGCGTGGGAGCGGATTTTCAGCGACCTCACCTTCCTGCCCGGCACCGTGCTGATGATGGAAATCGGCGACCGGTACCGCCGCGAGCAGCCCGACAGCCTCAGGCGGGCGCGCGACCTGATAGCGCTGAATGCCCGTGAGGCGATCGCGGCCGAGTAATTCCCGAAGGGCCGCCGCGGAGCGCTGCGGCGGCCCGCCTTTCAGGTCATTTCCCGTGGCTGTTCGGCATCGCGCGGGGCCTGCTGACGCAGCACCAGGACCATGCCGACGAGAGCAACCACTCCGCCCGCCGCCATGCGCGGGTCGAACGGTTCGCCCAGGATCAGAATCCCCATCGCCACCGCCATCAGCGGCATCATCAGCCCCAGCGGGGCGATGATGCTTGCCGGGTAGCGTTGCAGCAGGCTGAGGTACAGCGTCGTCGCGACGAGCGTCACCAGCACGACGGAGAAGGCGAGCCCGGCGAAGAACGGCCAGCCGACGGAGAGGCTGGTTTCGATCGGGTTGCCTTCCACCAGCAGTGCGTAGGTGATCAACGGGGGAAATGACACCAATGCCGTCCACCCCTGCATGGTGAGTGGCTTGATGCCAGTCTGCCGCTTGAGCAACACGGAAGCGAGCGCGACAGCCACAGCCGACACGAAGGCGTAGAGCAGCCCGATGCTCAGTCCGATGCCGTCACCGTCCCACATGACGAGCACGACGCCACCGAGCGCCAGCGCGATGCCCAGGCCGCGCACCACGCCGATCCTCTCGCCCAGCAACAGCACCGAGAGGACCGCCGTCGATGGAATGGCCATCTGCAGCACGATCGAGACGCTTGACGATGGTGCGTTGGCGAGCCCGAGGAACATCAATCCGAAATGGATGGTGCCCATCAGGAAGCCGATCATCAGGATAGGGGCGAGCGGGCGGGGCAATGGTCTGAGCAGCCGGAACAGCACGATCGCCACCACCAGGAACCGGGCGGCAGCGTAGAAGATCGGCGGCACGCCGAAATCGGCGAACAGCACGCGGCTGACGATCAGGTTGAGCGCCCAGACGAGGCACACGCCGGCAAACAGCAGCAGGTCGAGGGGGCGCATGGAAAACTCGAGGGGCAGGACGCGGAGGGCGCTGTCCACCGCATGGCACGCCGGGGCGGGCCTGCCAATGGCTCCTTCGGAGGGGGGCGGCCGCCCAAGCGTAACTCATGCGCCCCGAGGATGGCAGGCGCGCGGCGCAGCGACTAGTATCCGCTCCGGCGCGCCACTAACTGCTGCGGTATCATGAAGAAAATCGGCTTTCTGTCCTTCGGACACTGGAACCCCTCCCCCCACTCGCAGACCCGTTCGGCTTCCGACACGCTGCTGCAGTCGATCGAGCTTGCCGAGGCGGCCGAGGAACTGGGCGCCGATGGCGCCTACTTCCGCGTCCACCACTTCGCGCGCCAGCTCGGCTCGCCGTTTCCGCTGCTCGCGGCGGCAGGGGCGCGCACCAAGCGGATCGAGCTGGGCACCGCCGTGATCGACATGCGGTACGAAAACCCGCTCTACATGGCGGAAGATGCCGGAGCGGCCGACCTTATCTCGGGCGGCCGCCTGCAGCTCGGCATCTCGCGCGGTTCGCCAGAGCAGGTGATCGACGGCTACAAGCATTTCGGCTACGTGCCGGCCGAGGGCCAGACCGATGCCGACATGGCGCGGGGCCATGCCGAAGTCTTCCTCGAGGTCATCCAGGGCAAGGGCTTCGCTCAGCCCAACCCGCGTCCGATGTTCCCCAACCCGCCGGGACTGCTGCGGCTCGAGCCCTATTCGGAGGGGCTGCGCGACCGTATCTGGGGGGGCGCGGCGACGACGCCGACCGCGCAGTGGGCCGGCCGGCTGGGCATGAACCTGCAGAGCTCGACGCTGGTGATGGCCGAATCCAACAAGCCGTTCCATGTCCAGCAGGCCGAGCAGATCGCGGCATTCCGGGCGGCCTGGGCCGAAGCGGGGCATGCACGCACGCCGCGCGTCTCGGTCAGCCGCTCGATCTTCCCGCTCGTCACCGAAATGGACCGCGCCTATTTCGGCGGCGACCAGAGTCAGGACCATTTCGGCTATATCGAGCCGGGCAAGCAGGCGGTGTTCGGCCGCTCCTACGCGGCCGAGCCCGACAAGCTGATCGAGGAGCTCAGGCAGGACACCGCCATCGCGGCGGCCGACACGCTGCTGCTCACCATCCCTAACCAGCTCGGCGTTGCCTACAACGCCCACGTGATCGAAAGCGTCCTCAAGCATGTCGCGCCGGGCCTGGGCTGGCGCTGATGTGCCCGGACGGTCCCGTCTCTTGAACGGGATGAGAGTCGTTTCGCGCCAGTGGCAAAAATGTGGTGAACGCTTGACAAGCCGTCGGTTCGTCACGAAACTGAAACCGGTTTCACTAAAGGGGGAGCGGGGTGCGGCTCGACCTGACGATCCTGGTCCCACATCTGGGTTTCCTAGCTGAGGGCGCCTTGCTCACGGCGCAGGTGTGCGCCCTGGCGCTCGTTGGCAGCGTCATCCTCGGCATGTTCGTCGCCATCGCGCGCACGTCGCAGGTGAAGTGGGTGAACTGGCTGGCGTTTGCCTATGTGGACCTGTTCCGCAACATCCCCTTCATCGTCCAGCTGTTCTTCTTCTACTATGGCCTGCCGGAGATCGGGATCTACATCGACGCCTTCACGACCGGCGTGGTTGCGCTCTCCATCGCCGGCGGCGCCCATGCCTCGGATGCGATCCGCGCCGGCATCCTCGCCATCGACAACGGAATCATCGAAGCGGCTGAGGTCAGCGGACTTTCGAAGCGCGTCACCTTCAGCCGCATCGTGCTGCCAATCGCGCTCCGCACGTCTGTCCGACCGCTCGGTTCGGTGCTGATCAACATGATCCTCACCTCGTCGATCCTCTCGACCATCACGCTCAACGAGCTGACCGGCAACGCCAAGATCGTGGCGTCGGACACGTTCCGGCCGTTCGAGGTCTACGTGGTGCTGCTCGTGGTCTATGCGTCGCTGACCTACCTCGTTTCGCTCGGTATCACGCTGCTCCACCGCTGGCTCAACCGCGATATGCAGGAGCAGGTGAGCTGATGCGCTACACCGAGTTCACCCCGTTCGACCTGTGGTTGCTGGCGCAGGGCCTCGGCGTCACCATCGGCCTGTTCCTCGTCACTTCACTGATTGGCCTGGTCATCGGCGTGCTGTGGGGGGTGGTGCGTTTCTACCGCGTGCCGGTGCTGATGCAGGTCATCACCTTCGTCGCCGAAGTGCTGAAGAACTCGCCGGTGCTGGTGCAACTCTTCCTCGTGTTCTTCGGCTTTCCGGCTTTCTTCAAGCTCAACATGACGCCGGTGAACGCGGCGGTCATCACGCTGTCGCTCAACACCGCCGCCTTCGTCTATGTCATCGCCGTGTCGTCGATCGAGTCGATCGGCCGCGACCAGGTGGAAGCCGCGCGCGTCTTCGGGCTGAGCCGCTGGCAGGTGCTGCGCCGCGTCATCGCGCCGCAGGCACTGGCCTTCTCCATCGGGCCGCTCACGGCGCTCCTGGTCAACCAGCTGCAGGTCACGTCGCTGATCTCGGTGATCGGAGTGATGGACCTCTCGAAGATCGGCGCCAACCTCAACCTGCGGACGCTAAAACCCTTCATCGTGTGGACGGCGGTCGGCATCCTCTACTACCTCGCTGCCAAGCTCGTTGCGACGCTTGGCGCCAAACTCGAAAAGCGGCTGCGCGCCCACAGCGCGTTCCGGGGCCTGTGACATGCTGAAAGTCGAAAACGTCAAGAAGGCCTTCGGGCAGACCACCGTCCTCGAGGGGGTGAACCTCACGGTGAACCCGGGCGAGGTGGTCTCTATCCTCGGCTCGTCCGGCTCGGGCAAGTCGACGCTGATCCGCTGCATCAATGGGCTCGAAAAGCTCAACGCGGGCAAGATCACCGTCGATGATTTCGACGTATCGAAGCCGAAGGAACTGGCCGAGGCGCGCAAGCGCTCGGGCACCGTGTTCCAGCTCTTCAACCTCTACCCGCACATGACGGCGCTGCAGAACATCACGCTGGCGCCCATCGAAGTGCTCAAGCGCCCGAAGGCCGAAGCCGAGGCCGAGGGCAGGGCGCTGCTCCAGTCGGTCGGGCTCGGCGATCGCGTCGATGCCTATCCGGCGCAGCTCTCGGGCGGGCAGCGCCAGCGCGTCGGCATCTGCCGGGCGCTGGCGATGAAGCCGCGCTACCTGCTGCTCGACGAGGTGACCTCGGCGCTCGACCCCGAAATGACGGCCGAGGTGCTGGATATTCTCGCCAAGCTGGCGAAGTCCGGAACCACCATGGTGTTCGTCACCCACGAGATCGAGTTTGCCCGGCAGATCTCCAACCGCATCGTCTTCCTCGAGAAGGGCGTGCTGCTGGTCGACCTGCCGACCGAAAAGTTCTTCGCTGCCGATGGCGGGCTGGCCCAGCCGCGCGTCGCGCAGTTCCTCTCCAAGATGCGGAAAGACTAGATGCTCCTCGTCGCCAATGCCGAGGCCTGGCCCGGCTTCAGGACTACCGCCGAGCAGTTGAAGGCCGGTGCCGATCCGCTGACGGCCATGGTCGAGGGCATCTCCGCCGTCGAGCGCGAGCCGAAGGTCCGCTCGGTCGGTTACGGCGGGTGGCCCAACATGCTGGGCGTCATGGAATGCGACGCGGCCGTGATGGACGGCAATACACGCGAGGTCGGCGCCGTCGGCGCCGTGCCCGACACTATCCCGGTGGCGAAACTCGCCCACGCCGTGCTGAGGAACCTGCCGCACGTCATGCTGACCGGCGAGGGCGCGCGCCGCTACGCCACTGAAATCGGTTTCACCAAGGATGACGTACTGCTCGAAGACAGCAAGCGCGTCTGGTGGGAGCGGTTGCAGAAGGAGATGTCGCCGGAGCAGGCGGCGGCTTTCCCGGATACGCCACTCGCGCCGCTGCTCAAGACCATCACCGACCCCGAGCGCGTCCGCGACACCACGGTCTGGCTGTCGTCCGACCGCGGTCGGGGCATTCATGCGGCGACCTCGACCTCGGGCTGGGCGTGGAAATATCCCGGCCGCCTCGGCGACAGCCCCATTCCCGGCGCCGGCTACTATGCCGACAGCCGCTATGGCGCGGCGGCCTGTACGCATACCGGCGAAATGACGATGCGCACCTCCACCTCGCGCAGCATCGTCCTCGCCATGAAGCTCGGCTACTCGCTCACCGATGCGGTGAAGCTGGCAGTGGACGAGCTCGACGAACTGACCGGCGGTTTCCTCGGCGGGGTGGTGATCCACGCCGTCGATAGCAAGGGGAACCACCAGGTCACGAATTTCCGGTGCCAGGGGCCGATCCGCTACTGGTTCTGGGAGGACTCGATGCCGGAGCCGGAGCTCCGGGACGCGACTAACGCATAAATCCGCAACTGAGGAAGGGACCACCATGAAGCGTATTCTCACTGCTCTTGCCGCGCTGGCGCTCGTCGCCACCACGGCCGTTCCGGCGATGGCCGGCATGCTCGATGACATCCGTTCGCGCAATGTCGTCCGCATCGGCGTGTCGCTCGGCGGCGAGCCGATCGGTTTCCGCGACGCGCAGAACAACCCGGTCGGCTACGACGTCGACGTGGCCACCATGATTGCCGAGAAGCTCGGCGTGCCGGTCGAGTTCACCGACGTGTCGGGTGACGCCCGCATCTCGATGCTCGGCTCGGGCCAGCTCGACATCGTCGTCGCCAACACCTCTGCCACCCTCGAGCGTGCCAAGTCGGTGAACTTCTCGATCCCGTATTACCGTGCCGGACTCCGCGTCATCGTTCAGGCCGACTCGGGCATCACCGACCTCGAGGGTCTCGCTGGCAAGAAGATCGTCGTTGGGCGTGGCACCACCGGCGAAACCTTCATCAAGACCGCCGTGCCGACCGCCGAGCTCGTCTATGTCGACCAGTTCGCGCCAGATGGCGTGCTGCAGCTGCAGCAGAAGCGCGTCGACGCCGCGATCGAGGATTCGTCGCTGCTCGATTACCTCGCCACGCAGAACCCGTCACTTGTGACGCTCGCGGGCCTCTACTCGAACGACCCGATCGGCATCGCTGTCGCCAAGGGTGACGTCGAATTCGTCCGCTGGCTCGACATGTTCGTGTCCGACTACATCCAGTCGGGTGCCTACGAAGCCAACTACAAGAAGTGGTGGGGCGACACCGCCAACCCGCCGGAGCTTCAGCCCCTCTGGTAAGGGTTCACACGTTGCGGCGGACCTGAGGTTCCTGGAACCGAGGGTCCGTCAATGTCGGGGCTGCCGAAAGGCGGCCCCGATGACGTCTGTGGCTGGCGCCGGGCCTAGCCCGCGGTCGCTCGGCTGACGAAGCGGGTAGGAATGATGACCGGCGGAGTGCCGGGCTGGAAGGGAGTGGGGTCGGCGATCATGCGCACCATCTCCCGCACGAAAACCGTCTTGTCGTAGCCGATCGTGGCGATCGGGTAGGCGTCGAAATCGAGCAGCGACAGGTCATCGAAACCATAGAGGCGGAAATGGGCCGGGCGGTTGCCGGGGAAATGCACGCGACAGAGGTCAAGGATGCCCATCGCCATGGCGTCCGAGGTGCAGAACACCGCGTCGGGAAAATCTTCGCCGACGAATTCGCCGGCCGCCGCATGGCCGCTGAGATAGGAGTAGTCGCCCTGTACGGTCTTGGTGAGGATGATGCCGTGGCGCCGGAAGGCCTCGCGATAGGTGTCGCCGCGGGTCTGTTCCACCAACGACGTCGCGCGTCCCGTGACAAGCGCGGCGGTGTGGACGCCCTTGCTCGCCGCGTCGGCGACTGCCTCGAATATGCCGCGCACTTCATCGGGCACGATGGCGCGCGACAGCTTGTCATGACGGCCGTTGAGCATGATGACCTGGTCGGTGCGGAACATCTCCCGCACCGTCGCCGCATCGGCGAAATCGGAAAAGACCAGCGCCGCGTCGACATGGTAGGCGACGCCCTGGCGGAGGAACTCCTCGACCTTGTCGACCGAGCCGACGCGGATGAGGATGACCTGCTTGCCGATGGCCTGCACCTCGGCGAGCAGCTTGTCGAACAGGTCGAGGTCGCTCAGGTCGTGGATGTGGTTCACTACCACGGCGACGAGGTTCACCGTCTTGGTGGTGAGGCTCTGGGCCAGCAGGTTGACCCGGAAGCCGAGGTCGCGTGCCGCCGCCAGCACCCGCTCGCGCTTGTCGGCGGAAACCGGGCGGGGTTCGGGCGACAAAGCGCGCGACGCGACGGCCTTCGACACCCCGGCGAGGCGCGCCACGTCGGCGATGGTCGTCTTGCTGCCTGCCTTGCCGGGCGTTCCGGTAACTGCCACCAGTTCGTCCTTCTTCGCCCTATCGTGCATCGACGCTGAAAACCAAGGCAAACCAACGGATGATCACCTGCTTAGACATCGGCGGTTCCGGCATCAAGGGCGCCGTGGCGCGGAGCCCCAGCGAGATCGAGTTGCTGGGACGATTGCGGACCCCGCTCGACGATTTCGGTGCGTTCGTCGCGGCCATCAGGGAGATGCTGGCGCTGTCGCCGGCACCCGCCGGTTCGACCGTAGCCATAGCCATCACCGGCGTCATCGATCCGGCCAGCGGCGTCATCAAGTGCGCCAACATTCCCTGTATCGACGGGCGCACGCTGGCGGCCGACCTTTCCGTCGAGCTTGGGCGTCCGGTGGTGATCGGCAACGATGCCGACCTGTTCGCGCTGGCCGAAGCGGGGGCAGGCGCCGGCCGCGGAAAGCGGATCGTCTTCGGGGTGATCCTCGGTACCGGGGTCGGCGGTGGTCTGGTGATCGACGGCAAGATCGTGAGCGGCCACGGGGGATACGCCGGCGAGTGGGGGCACGCACCGGTGGCGGCCACGCGCGTGCTCGATCAAGCGGGTAGTTCTGCGGTGGAACTGCCACGCTTTGCCTGCGGCTGCGGGCAGGCCGGCTGTGTGGATACGCTGGGCGGGGCCCGAGGGCTGGAGCGGCTGCACAAGCACTTCACCGGACAGGTGCGAAACAGCGTCGAGATCGTCGCGGCGTGGGCGGCTGGCGACGGGGCTGCGGTCCGGACCGTCGATGCGTTCATGCAGATCGTGGCGCCGCCGCTGGCGCTGGTGATCAATGTCGTCGGTGCAGGCAGCGTGCCGGTTGGGGGCGGGCTCGGCAAGTCGCAGGCGCTGGTGGCGCGGCTCGATCGGGAGGTACGAGACCGCATCCTGCGCCGGACCGACTCGCCACTGGTGGTGCCGGCGCAGCTTGCGGTCGAACCGGGGCTGGTGGGGGCGGCAATATTGGGGGGACTGACATGAAGCTCGAAGTCTGTGTTGCCGATCCGCAATCGCTGGCAGCCGCCATCGACGGCGGGGCGGAACGCATCGAACTCTGCTCGGCACTCGAACTGGGCGGGCTGACTCCCCTGCCGGGGCTGATGGCGCTGGCGGCGGAAACGGGCGTCGAGACGCTCGCGCTCATCCGGCCCCGCTCCGGCGATTTCGTGCTCGATGGCCATGACCTCGACGCGATGCTGCGCGACATCGCGGCCGTGCGGCAGGCCGGGCTGGCCGGCGTGGTGCTGGGCGCCAACCGTGCAGACGGGACGCTGGACGGCGCCGTCCTTGCGCGCCTGCTGGACGAAGCCGATGGTCTCGGCACGACCTTGCACCGGGCCATCGATCTCGTGCCGGATTTCGCCGAGGCGACCGAGATGGCGATCGCCCTCGGCTTCGACCGCATCCTCACGTCGGGTGGAGCGCCGACAGCACTCGAGGGGCTGGGTCAGCTGGCGCTGGTTCACGCCACGGCGCGTGGGCGCATCAGCGTCATGGCGGGGGCGGGCCTTCGGCCGGACAATGTGCTCGACCTGCTGGCCGTCGTGCCGGTGGACGAGGTGCACTCCTCCTGCGCGGGAGAGCCCCGGGCATCGGCCGAGGGCGCGGTGCGGCTGGGGTTCGCGGCGAAGTCCAGGCGGCACACCGATGCCGAGGTGGTGCGCGCATTCCGGGAAACGCTCGCGGGACTCGTCTAGCCGGCGATGATCGCCAGCGTGCGGACGCCTAGCCGCTCGCTGGTCACGGTGATGTCGATCCGCCCCGCGCCCGTCGCCTGTACCCAGAATCCAGTCGAACCGGCGCGCAGCGGCACTGTCGATGGACCGAGGCGCTTGCCGGCGCCAGACACCTCGATCGTCACCGGCTCGGGGTAGAAGGGCAGCTTGTGGCCGGCCTGGTCGAGGGCACGCACCATGACGCGCACCGCATCGGTGTGGCCGATGGCGGGGGCATCGGCGACGACTTCGAGCGTCTGCGCTACCGGGTCGGCGACGTAGTTCACCACCTTCACCGCCTTGCCGCCAATGAAGCCGGTGATCGTCGCGTCGTGCCATTCGGCGCCCCACAGCCCGAGTTCCTCGGCGCTGAAGTGGCCACGCTCGAAAACCACCGGGGCGTGCGGAAGATGCGGGTAGGTGGCTCGATCAGGGCCGAGCCGCTTCACCACGTTGCCGCCGTAGCGGACCTCGACCTCGTCGCAGTTGGTGAGGATCATCAGCGGCAGCACGCCGCCGATATTGCGCTCGCCGCGGGCCCAGAAGGTCACCGGCTGCAGGATGATTTCCTCCTCGGGCTCGCACTGGGAGGCATAGGCATAAGCGGCGAACTTGGGCTCGCGGAACATGTCCATCACGCCGTGGTGGCAGATGCGATCGCCGGAGCCGAAATCCTTGTGGGTGTTGTAGTCGAAGGCGCACCAGCCGATGGCGCCCGAAATGCCCGGGTTGCCGTAGGCGGCGTTGAGCACGTCGAGATGGCGGCGGACATGCTCGGCCTGCCGCTGCTCCTGGTCGTTGGACTTGGTGGGGTACATGTGGCCACCGAACTCGGTGATCATGTAGGGCACCGGCTTTTCGAGGCCTGTCGTCTCGGTGATCGGCCGCAGCGCCGTGCGCGGGCGGTTGCCGCCCAGTTCCTCGTTGCCGAGGATGAAGTCGTTCATGGTGTAGACGTCTTCGAGCATCTCGCTGTCGGTGATGTAGCGAACGCCGCCCGTCTGGCGCGTCTTGTCGAGTTCATGCGCGAGGCGGTTGGTCTCGACGTAGAAGTCGTGGTCGTCCTGGCTCTCGTTGATGCGGACGCCCCAGATGATGATCGAGGGGTGGTTCCAGTCGCGGGTGATCATGCGCCGCACGTTCTCGACCGCCTCGGCCTTCCAGGCGTCGCCGCCGATGTGCTGCCAACCGGGGATTTCCTCGAAGACGAGGAGGGCGATGCGATGGCAATGGTCGAGGAACCAGGTCGACTGCGGGTAGTGCGAGGCACGGACGATGTTGACGTGCAACTCGCGCTTCAGGATCTCGGCGTCGCGCTCCTGCGCGGCGCGGCCGAGGGCATAGCCGGAGTAGGGGAAGGACTGGTGACGGTTCAGCCCACGCAGCTTCAGGTGGCGGCCGTTGAGGAAGAAACCCTCCGGGGTGAACTCGGCCATGCGGAAACCGAACCTGGTCTCGAGCTCGTCCGAGTCCCCCAGGGAGAGGGTCAGGCTATAGAGGTTGGGACTGTCGATATCCCACAGGGCGATGCCCTCCAGCCCGTCGAAGCGGAATGTCACCTCGGCCGCGGCCGGCTGCGACGCCTTGGCGACAATGGCGCCCGCCGCATCGCTGAGGGTGGCCGTCAGTTGGCCGGCTAAGGCGAGGCCGCGCGGATTGGCGAGCATGGCGCGGACGAGGACTGTTTTGGTCGATGCGAGGGCATCGGGCGTCTCGACCTTCGCCCCGGCGATCGATACGGGCGCGGTGCGCCTGAGCCAGACATCGCGATAGATGCCGGCATAGGTGAGGTAGTCGATGCGGCCGCCGAAGGGCGGAATCTCGGGGTTCTCGCTGCCGTCGATCACGACGGTCAGCACGTTCTCGCCGGGCTGGAGGCGGCCGGTCAATCGGGCCTCGAACGGGGTGTAGCCATCCTTGTGCGCCGCGATCTGTTCGCCGTTGAGGCTGACCCGGGCATTGGCCATGGCCCCGTCGAATACCACCGTCACCTCGTCGTCAGCCCAGGCGGGGTCGGCGGTAAACGTCTTCGAGTAGGTGAACTCGCGCTGATAGGCGCGTTCATCGAAGTAGGAGAAGGGCAGCTCGAGGGCCGTGTGCGGCAGGGTAACGGCTATGCCGTCCTCGAACACCCAGCCGGTGTTGAAGCTGACAATCGAACGCATGTGAAGGCTCCCTCGACGCCGCATTTGGCTGCGGTCATGTCCCGCATTGCTAGAGGGCGCCACCGGACAAGGCAAGCGTTCAGTAAATATTTACTGCGGCGCTACCGTACCGCGCGGGGTCGGCCTGCTACGAAGTCTCGCGCGTCGACTGGCGCCAGACGATCTGGGAGGCGAGGTTGATGCGCTTTGCCAGCTCGCGACCGGCGACCCGTTCGAGCAGCAGTTCCACTGCCGTCTCGCCGATCTCCTCGGAGGGCAGCCGGATGGTGGTCAGCGGCGGGTTCATGAACTGGGCGACGGAGATGTCGTTGAAGCTCGCCACCGCGATATCGCGGGGGATGGTATATCCCTTTTCCTCGATGGCCCGGTAGAGCCCGATGGCGATGTTGTCGTTGCCGGTGACAATGGCGTCGGGACGCTCCGCCGTCTCCATCAACCGTGAGCCCAGCCGGTAGCCGACCTGCTCCGTGTGGCGGTTTACCGAGCGCTCGGTGACGCAAATCTCGGGGTCGAACGCCATGTTCTGCCGCATCCACTCGATGTAACTGCGGCAGCGCAACTCGTAGTACGGGTCTTCGGAGCGCTCCTCCATCCATCCGGCGAAGCCGATGCGCCGATAGCCTCGGTCCTTGAGGGCGTTGAGGAGCTTGTGCATGGCGGTGACGAGGTTGCTCGACACGCTGTCGAACTCGTCGCTGGGCGGAGCGAAATCGGCGAAGACCAGGTGGCGGGCATGGCGGGCAAGCCACGCCACTTCGTCCGGGTCCTGATGTCCGATGGCGATGACGCCAGAGGCACCCTGAAGCAGCGCCGCGTCGGGTTTGGAATCGGTGTGGTAGACCTTCACCGTCTCGATCTTCAGCGCCTGGCACCGGCTCTCGATGCCGAGCCGAAGGCCGACATAGTAGGGGTCGATCAGCTCCTGCTCGGGGCGCAGGAAATGCACCAGCGCGACCTTGTTCAGCCCCTGGGCATTGGCGCGGTTGCGATTGCGCGGGGTGGCGTAGTTCAGCGCCTCCGCGGTCTCGATGATGGCCTGTCGCTTCCTGGCGGTGATCGACAGGGTCGAGTCGAAGTTGAGCACGCGGCTCACCGTCGCCGTGGATACGCCGACGACGCTAGCGATTTCCTTGAGGGTCACCATGACAGCCTTCGATGCGCGCGCCGGCGCGGATTGTCAACGCCCGGGGATGCCCTCAGTAGACGTCGGCCTGATAGCGTCCCTTCGCCTTGAGGTCGTCAAGAAAGGCCGCGCTGGCGTCCTCTGAGAGGCCACCATGGGTGACCGCAACATCACGCAGCGCCGTCTCGACGTCCTTGGCCATGCGCTTGGCGTCGCCACAGACGTAGAAGTGGGCGCCGCGACCGAGCCAGTCCCAGAGCTCGGCACCGGCCTCCCGCATCTTGTCCTGCACGTAGGTCTTCGGTCCGGCGTCGCGGGACCAGGCGAGCGAGAGGTTGGTCAGGGTGCCCTGCTGCCGGAACATCTCCCACTCGTCGGCGTAGAAGTGGTCGTGCCCGGCGCGCTGGTGGCCGAAGAACAGCCAGGATGGGCCGGCCGCACGGCGCGCGTGCCGCTCGTGGATGAAGGCGCGGAACGGGGCAACACCGGTGCCCGGTCCGACCATGACGATGGGGGTGTCGTCGTCAGCGGGCAGGGCGAAGTTGTGGGCCTTCTGCACGTAGACGAGCAGTTCGCCCGTGGGCGCGATGCGATCGGCGAACCAGGTCGAGGCGACGCCCAGCCGCTGCCGGCCGGCGGCCTCGTAGCGCACGGAATCGACGGTCAGGCTGACCCGGCCGGGGTTTGTCCTGGGCGACGACGAGATCGAGTAGAGGCGCGGCTGAAGGGGCTCCAGCACTTCGATCAGCGCCTCGGGGTCGGGACGGATGCCGGCGAACTTCTTGAGCGCGCCGAGCACATCGAGGGTGGCTGCGTCGCCATCAGGGTCTTCGCCGCGGGCCAGGGCCTGCGCCTTCTTCCGGCGCTCGCCGCCGGTCAGGTATGAGATGAACTGGAACAGGGCATCCGGTGCCGCGCCGAGCGACATGCGCTCGATGAGCACCTGTCGGAACGGCTCGCCGGCGATGGGAAAATCGGACGGCACGTCGATGGCGGCGATAATCGCGTCGACAAGGGCCGGATCGTTGGCGGGGAATACGCCCAGGCTGTCACCGACCTCGTAGTCGATGCCGGAGTCGGTCAGGTCGATCTCGACGTGGCAAGTATGCTTCTCCGAGCCCGGGCCGTTGAGGCGGGTGCGGCCGACGAAGCGGGCCGTGACTGGGTGTGACCGGGAATAGCCGGGGCGGATATCGGCCTCTATCTTCGCGACTGCCTTGGCGGCGGCTTCCTCGGGGCCGATGACGCCGCCCCCCATCTCCTCCACCAGCGACTTGAGCATGCGCGCCGTCGCTTTGCCGCCGGGGGCGCAGAGGTTCAGCTTGTCCTCGGCCTGCTCGAAGATGGCGCCCGAATAATCGGCGCAGTTGTAGCCGCACTGGCCGCAATCCTGCTGCGCCATGGCTGCCAGCAGCCGGTAACGCAGCGGCCGGTCCCTGGCGAGGAGCATGCGATCCTCGATGGCCATCGCCGGGTCTTTCCACGGCGTCGAGTCGTCCTCGGCGGGGGCAGCAGGGGTTGTCGGTTCGGGCAGCGGCGACAGCTTGAGCAGCGCATCGGCGAAAAAGCGGTTCAGCCAGGTGCGCTGGGCGTCGGAGAAGGGAGCGTCGGCCGGGATGATCTGTGGGGTGACGTGGATGCTCATGCCGCCCGCTCCGTGCGTGGCTCACAAAGGGCCTTGAGCGCATCGACCTCGTGGCGCTGGGCAAACTCGAAGAAGGTCTCGACCGGCGACGACCGGTGTTGCAGGTAGGCGGCTAGCAGCCGCTCCACCTCGGCAGGCACGTCGCTGCCTGCAATATCGCGGAAGAGCTCGCGGCCGATCTTCGCCTCGCCGCCGGAACCCCCGCCGATGAACAGGTGGAAGCCCTCGGCTGGTTCGGCGTCCTCGCCGCGCTCCACCTTGCAGGCAATCAGGCCGATGTCGCCGATGTAGTGCTGGGCGCAGGAGTGGTGGCAGCCGGTAAGGTGGATGTTGAGCGGCGTGTCGAGCACCAGTCGCGGTTCAACCCACTCGGCGATCGCTTCGGCGGTGCCCTTGGTATCGGAAGCGGCAAACTTGCAGCCGACATTTCCGGTGCACGAGACGAGTCCGGCGCGCAGGGGCGTAGCCTGGGTGGCGAGGCCGAGGGCGGCGATGGCGGCCCGGGCATCGTCGAGACAGGCGTCGGGAATGCCGGAAATCAGCAGGTTCTGCCAGACGGTGAGGCGAATATCGCCGTCGCCGAATACCTTCGCGATCTCGGCGATCCCCTGCATCTGAGCCGTGCTCAGCCGACCCGACTTCAGCACAACGCCGAGCCAGCTGAGGCCGACCTGCTTCTGGGGGTGAGCGCCGATATGGGCGAGGCGGTCGACGGACTGGCGCGGCTTGACCATGTCATCTGGAATGCGCAGCAGCACCCGGCCGAGCTTCTCCTCGGCAGCCCAGAGGAACTTCTCGAAGCCCCAGTCGTCGAGCAGGTATTTCAGGCGCGCCTTGTTGCGGTCGGTGCGGTCGCCATGGTCGATGAAGACGCGCACAATCGCATCGGCGACGGCGGTTGCCTCTTCGGGGCGAAGATAGACGCCAGTGTTGCGGGCGAAATCGCGATGGCCGGTAATGCCGCCGAGCACGAGCCGGAAGTACACGCCCCCCTCGATGCTGCCGGCCGGCACGACTTCGACAGCCTGGAAGCCGATGTCGTTGGTCTCCTCGAGCGCGGCGACGGCGCCGCCGCCGTCGAAGGCGACGTTGAACTTTCGCGGCAGCCCGGCAACAGTCTCTT
>JAEYYP010000399.1 GCA_023428425.1 Pseudomonadota bacterium | reverse complement strand
GCGGCGGTGGTCGAGGGGCTCTTCCATCCACCGCCGTTCGTTCACCTGCTGCTGTGGCTGCCCGGCGTCGTCATCCTGGCGCTGGCCCTGATGCGGCCGTTGAAGGCGACGATGGTCGCTCTGCAGTTTCACAACCGCTCCGGCGAGGGCCGGCTGGATGACGGTCGTGGTTGAAGCCTCGCCGATACGTGGGGGGCGCTTCTGGGGATTCCTGGGCTTCATGCTCGCGCTGATGGCGCTGTTCCTGTGGCTCGGAACCTGGCAGCTCGAACGGTTGGCCGAAAAGGAAAGACTCATCGCCGATGTGGCGGCTCGCGCCGGGGAACCCCCGAAGCCGTTCCCTGAGATTGCCCAGTGGTCTGTGTTCGACGCTGGTGGCTATGACTATCGGCCCGTGAGCTTGACCGGCACCTATCGACCGGAAAGCACCGTGCTCGTGTTCACCAGCCTTGCGGGTCAGAAGGGGAGCTTCTCGGGGCCCGGATATTGGGTAATGACCCCTTTCGTGCTCGCCAGTGGAGGCACGGTGTTTGTCAATCGCGGTTTCGTGCCCCAGGCATCGGGAGCCGCATTTGCGCAGGGTGGCAGCCCCGAACCCGGCCTGATTTCGATTGCAGGCGTCGCCCGCAACGCCGAGATGGTCGGCAGCTTCACGCCGGCTCCCGACATCGCTCGAAGGGTAGAGTGGGTGCGCTCACCGGTGCGGCTCTCCAGTCTGGCCGGGGACTTGCCGCAGCCGATTGCCCCGGTCTACGTCGACCTTCCCGCTGGCCCGCCCGGAGCGCTGCCGCAGGGCGGTGAGACGGTTGTCGAGTTCCCCAACAATCACCTGGGCTATGCGATCACCTGGTACGGTTTCGCGATCATGGTGCCGTTCCTGTTGTTCTTCTGGGTGAGGCGACAGCAAGCCGGAGGGGACCAGGCGGCCACCTGAAGTCGGAAACTTGCGGTTTCGCCGCTGGTTCTCTAGGTTGTCGCAACCCAGAACCAGCGACGCCCAGCAGGCGCGCGACACCAGCACGGGGTATCCCCCAACAAATGCAGTTTGTATCGACGCGCGGCGGGGCGGCCGTGCTTGGTTTTTCCGACGCAGTCCTTGCCGGTCTCGCCAGCGATGGTGGTCTCTACGTGCCAAAGGACTGGCCGCAGGTCAGCCGCGCCGAGATCGCCGGCTACGCCAATCGACCCTATGCCGAAGTGGCCTTCGACATCATTCGTCGCTTCGTCGGCGGAGAGATTGCCGACGCCGAGTTGCAGCGGATCATCGACGAGGCTTATGCGAGCTTCCGACATCCGTCGGTAGCTCCGCTGGTGGAACTGGAGCCGGGCCACTTCGTGCTCGAGCTGTTCCACGGGCCGACGCTCGCCTTCAAGGATGTGGCGATGCAGTTCCTGGCGCGGGTCATGGACCTGATCCTCGCCCGGCGCGGCGCGCGTGCCACCATCGTCGGGGCGACCTCTGGCGATACCGGCTCGGCCGCCATCGAGGCGTTCCGCGGTCGCCCGTCGACCGACATCTTCATCCTGCATCCGGAGGGCCGCACGTCCGCCGTCCAGCGACGGCAGATGACGACGGTACTGGATCAGAACGTCCACAACATCGCGCTGCGCGGCACCTTCGATGACTGCCAGGATCTCGTGAAGGGCATGTTCGCCAATCGCCGCTTCCGCGACGAGGTCAAGCTGTCCGGTGTGAATTCCATCAACTGGGGGCGCATCGTTGCCCAGATCGTCTACTACTTCACCGCCGCGGCGGCGCTCGGGTCACCGCACCGAGAGGTGATCTTCGCAGTGCCGACCGGGAATTTCGGCGACATCTTCGCCGGCTACTGTGCGGCGCGGATGGGCCTGCCGATCCGCACGCTCGTCATCGCCACCAATGCCAACGACATCCTCGCACGCACCATCGAGACCGGTCGCTACGAGGTGACAGGTGTCACCCCGACGATCAGCCCGTCGATGGATATCCAAGTGTCGTCGAATTTCGAGCGGCTGCTGTTCGAGGCGGTCGATCGCCAGCCGGAACAGGTGGTCTCGATGCTGTCGAGCCTGCGCCAGTCCGGTGGCTTCTCTATTCCTGAGCAGGGCATGGAGGCGATCCGGCGTCAGTTCGCGGCCGGCCGTACTGGCGAGGCCGAGACCAGCTTCACCATCGCCACCGTTCACAAGGCATCGGGCTACCTGCTCGATCCGCACACCGCGGTCGGCGTCAACGTGGCCCGGACCCTCACCGGAGGGGCCGCGCCGGTGATTACCCTCGCCACGGCGCACCCGGCGAAGTTCCCCGCCGCAGTGCATGAGGCTGCAGGCATTGAACCGGCTCTGCCCCCGTGGTTGTCTGACCTGCACGAACGGACCGAGCGTTTCACGGTCCTCGACAACGATCAGGGTGAAGTGGAAAACTTCATCATGGCGCGCACGCGCGCGTCGGAGGAACACAAGTGACGGTCAGGAGTACCACGCTCGACAACGGCATGACCGTGCTCACCGACGACATGCCCCACCTCGAAAGTGCCTCCCTCGGCATCTGGGTCAAGGCCGGTTCCCGCAGCGAGAGCGAAGCCGAACACGGCATCTCGCACATGCTCGAGCATATGGCGTTCAAGGGAACCGAGACCCGCGACTCGTTGCAGATCGCCGCGACGATCGAGAACGTCGGTGGCGACCTCAACGCCGCGACCTCGGTGGAACACACCGGCTACTTCGCTCGCGTGCTCAAGGAAGACGTGGCGTTGGCCGGCGACATTCTCTCCGACATCCTGCAGAACTCGCTGTTCGAGCAGGACGAGATCGACCGCGAACAGCAGGTCATCGTCCAGGAGATCGGCGCAGCCCGTGACAATCCTGACGATCATGTCTTCGACCTGTTCCAGCAGGCCGCCTTTCCGGACCAGGCCATCGGCCGCACCATCCTCGGCACGGTGGACTCGGTGAAGAGCTTTGGGCCCGACGAGATCCGGGCCTACATGGACCGCAACTATGTCGGTGAGCAGATGGTGCTCTGCGCTGCCGGCAATGTCGACCACGACGCCCTTGTCGACATCGCCAATGACCGCTTCCACGGGCTTCGGCGCAGCGGCGCTCTGCCACCGGAACGGGCCAGCTATGTCGGCGGAGAGCAGCGCCTCGTCTCCGACCACGAGCAGGCCCACATCGTGCTCGGCATGGAAGGGCGCGCCTACAACTCGGACGGCTTCTACGCCGTTCAGATCCTGGCTTCGATCCTCGGCGGCGGCATGAGTTCGCGGCTGTTCCAGGAAGTGCGGGAGAAGCGCGGTCTCTGCTATTCGGTCTACGCCTTCCACTGGGCCTTCGCAGACAGCGGGATCTTCGGGGTTGCGGCATCGACCGGCGAGGAAGAGGTGACCGACCTGGTCCCGGTAATCCTCGACGAGCTGCGCAAGGCCACCGAGTCGATCTCCGACGAGGAGGTGATCCGGGTCCGCAACCAGATACGCGCCGGGCTGCTGATGTCGCTCGAGAGCCCGAGTTCGCGTGCCGGGCAGCTTGCCCGCCAGCAGATCCTGTGGGGCCGGCCGATCCCGCTGCAGGAAACCGTGGAGCGCATCAACCGGATCGGCCCCGAGCGCGTCAAGGACGTGGCGCGACAGGTCTTCGACGCGGGGAAAGTGTCGCTGGCCGGCATCGGCCCTGTTGCCAACCTGCCCGACTATCGCGACATTGCCGCGAAGCTGAAGCACTGACCCGGACGGCGGCATCCGATGATGCTCACCTGGTTCGCCCGCGAAGAGACTCCGGTGCTGATGGGCGCCCGCGTCACCTTGCGCGCGCCACGCCCCGCCGACTACACGCAGTGGCGCGACCTTCGCCGTCTCAGCCGAGAGTTCCTGAAGCCCTTCGAGCCGCGCTGGAGCGAATCGGACCTCGGCCCCCGGGTATTCTCGGCCCGGCTGAAGCGGGGTCGCGAGGAGGCCCGGGCGGGCACCGACTACAGCTTCTTCCTGTTCATCCGTGAGGCCGGCCGGGAACAACTGGTGGGTGGGATCACCCTGTCCAATATCCGTCGGAGGGCCGCGCAGTTCGTCAACCTCGGCTACTGGATGGGCCTTCCCTATGCCGGCCAGGGGCTGATGACGGAGGCCGTTGGCCTCGCGGTGCCTTTCTGCTTCGATACCCTGGGCCTCCATCGCATCCATGCGGCGTTCCTGCCCAACAACATGGCTTCGCGCCGTGTCCTTGAAAAAAACGGATTCCGGGAAGAGGGCTTCGCCGAGCATTACCTCCAGATCGATGGCAAGTGGGCCGACCACATCCTGTTCGGCCTCACCCGCGAGCGGTACGAAGCCGTCGTCCGGCAGCGCCGGTGACGCGACGTTGCGCCACCCAGAACCGCGAAGCCTTGTCGCTTGGCGGAAACCCCGATACCAAGGTTCCCAATTCATGACTGCGGCAAGGCCACTTCGAAGCTAATGCGTCACATCCTGTACCTCGCGATGTGTATTGCGTTCGTGTTGGCCGGATCGCTGAGCGCTACCGCCTTCGAAGTCAGTACAGCTCCCGAAGACGTCAACGCCGTCAACCTCACCGGCGTCATCGACATCGTGCCTGGTGACGGCGGGAAGGTGCAGCTGAGCACAGCCCCCGGCGAAGATGGAATCATCCGCCGCATCGAGGTTCTGGCCTCCGAGGGGGGCAGCAATCCCAATTGGGCCCTGCTCGCGCTGCGCAACGATTCCGATGTGCAGTTGGAGCGCCTGCTCGTCGCGCCGTTCTTCCGGTTGCCAGGGTCGGGCGTGTTCCGTCCGGACCTCGGCGCTACCCGCATCAAGGTGCTGACCCCTTCGGCCGGCCTCCGCCCCACCCGACTCACCGACCGCGAGGCGGACGTGTTCGAGGTGGTGCTCGACCCCGGCGCCACGGTCACCCTGATCGCCGAGCTTGCGTCCGGTGCGCTGCCCGAAGTCTATCTCTGGCAGCCCAATGCCTATCGCGACTACGTCAACTCGTTCACCCTGTTCCGCGGCGTGGTGCTCGGCGTGGCGTCGCTGGCGGCAGTGTTCCTCACCATCATGTTCGTGGTGCGGGGCAGGGGTATCTTCCCGGCCACCGCGGCCTTCTCGTGGGCCGTGCTGGTCTACCTGCTGGTCGACTTCGGCGTTCTCGGACCGTTGCTGAACATCTCCAATGGCTCGGTCCAGCCGCTCCGTGCGGCTGCCGAGGCAGGCATTGCGACCACGCTGTTCGGCTTCCTGTTCATCTATCTCAACCTTCATCGCTGGCACCTGCGCTTCATCCACCTGGCGCTGGCGCTGGTCGTGGTGTTCCTGGCGCTGTTCGGCTTCGCTTTCTTCCAGCCCGCCATCGCGGCGACCGTCGCACGGCTGGTGCTGGCGCTGTTGGGGCTGACCGGCTTCTTCCTGATCCTGCTGCTGGCGCTCCGTGGCTACGACCGCGCCGTGCTGCTGGTGCCGACCTGGATCATCTACATCGCCTGGCTGTTCTATGCCTGGCTGGTAGTGACCGGACAGGTGTCGAACGACGTGGCGCAGCCGGCGGTGGCTGGTGGCCTCGTTCTGATAGTCATGCTCCTCGGTTTCACATCGGTGCAGCACGCCTTCTCCGAAGGCCAGGTATCGATCGGCACGCTTTCCGAAGTGGAGCGTCGGGCACTTGCGCTGACCGGCTCCGGCGACTTCGTCTACGACTGGAACATCGAGCGCGACCGTGTCGCGGTCTCCGACGAGCTCGGCACCCGCCTCGGCGAGCGGCGCGGTGCGCTGCGCGGTTCGATCAAGCGCTGGCTCGACAGGGTGCATCCGGAGGACCGGGATCGTTTTCGCACTGCCTTCGATACGCTGGTCGAACTGCGTCGCGGCAAGGTGAGTGCCGATATCCGCCTCGCGGCGCATGATGGCAGTTTCCGCACCTTCCGCATGCGGGTGAAGCCGGTGCTGGGTGGCGACGGACAGGTCAACCGCATCGTCGGCACCCTGCAGGACGTCAACGAGGACCGGGCGAGCCGCGAGCGACTGCTGCACGATGCCGTGCATGACAGCCTGACCGGCCTGCCCAACAAGCAGTTGCTGCTCGATCGGCTGGAGCGGGCGCTGGTCCGCGCGCGCCTGCCCAATGGCACCAAGCCGGCCGTGTTCCTCATCGATATCGACCGGTTCAGCGAACTCGAGGAGCGTGTCGGCCACTCGGCGGCTGACTCCGTGCTGCTCGCGATCTCCCGTCGCGTGGCTCGAATCATGCGGCCGCTGGATACCGTGGCGCGGCTGGGCGGCGACCAGTTCGCCGTCATCCTTGCTTCCGAGCAGGCTGCCGGCAAGATCGCCGAGACGGCCGAGCAGATACGCAAGGCGCTGAAGTCGCCCTTCAACTTCGGCGAGCGCGACCTCAGCCTCACCGCCTCGATCGGCGTCACCATCTATGACGGCAACCCGGTTGCCGCGCCCGACGTGCTGCGCGACGCCGAACTCGCCATGTACTACGCCAAGCGGCTGGGCGGCGACCGGATCGAGGCCTTCCGCGCCTCGGCACGCTCGATCGCCGCCTACTCCAAGGCTTCGGAAGAGGATCTGGATCGCGGCCTCCGTCACGGCGAACTGGCGGTGATGTTCCAGCCGATCATGGACATTCACTCCGGGACGATCGCCGGCGCGGAAGCGCTGATGCGGTGGAACCACCCACAGCGCGGCATCGTGTTGCCCGACGAGTTCGTGCCGTTGGCGGAGCGCTCGGGGATGATCGATCGACTCGGCCGTGTAGCCTTCGAGCAGGCCGCGGGGCAGGCGCGTGACTGGGCCAGCCAGTTGCCGCTGCCGGAGGATTTCTTCGTCTCGGTGAACCTGTCACCCAGCCAGCTCGCAACCGAGTCGCTGCTGAACGACATGCGGGCGCTGGTTTCGGACCATCGCCAGATTGCCCGGCACCTGAAGCTCGAGATCACCGAGAGCCAGGTCATGAGCAACCCGGAGCATTCGGCCTATGTGCTGAACGCCTTGCGTGCGCTCGGTCTGAGGCTGGCGCTCGACGACTTCGGCACCGGGCACAGCTCGCTGAGCTACCTGCACCGTTTCCCGTTCGACACCATCAAGATCCCGGCGACGTTCGTGCAGCTCTCCGATGATGGCGGCCTGGCGCACACCCAGGTGCCGATCATCCGCGCCATCGTCACGCTGGCCAGCGAACTCGACCTTGCCGTCATCGCTGAAGGTGTCGAGACCATTGAGGAAGTCGAGCGGCTGCAGCAGCTCAACTGCCAGTACGCCCAGGGCTTTGCGTTTGGCGCCGCGATGACCGGGCCGGAAATCACCAAGCGACTGCAGAGCCAGCTGACGGGTCGCTGACGCCGCGGCGGACAGATGTGGAACGCTCGCCGACCCCTCATCCGGCTGCCGCCACCTTCTCCCACAAGGGGAGAAGGCGATGTGACGAGCGCGCCGTCATTGTCAGGGGGAGCGGTTGAGTGTTCGGATGAGGGGGGTGCCAGTCCCGCCCTCGCGGCAGCTGAGCTTCAGCCGTGGCCGGCGGTGGCGCTCAGGGTGGCGCGGGTTATGCCGAGTTGGGCGAGCGCCGCGTCGTAGCGTGCTTCGATCGGCAGGCCGAACAGCAGTTCGCGGGAGAATGGCACGGTCAGCCAGCCATTGCCCTGGATTTCCTGTTCCAGCTGTCCCGGGCTCCATCCGCAGTAGCCAAGGGCGAACAGTGCCTCATGCGGCGTTTCATTGAACGCCATCGCCTTGAGGACGTCGAGGGTCGCCGTCAGGCAGATGTCCTCGTTGACCTCATAGGAGTTGCCGGCCTTGAAGTAGTCGGACGAGTGCAGCACGAACCCGCGGCTCTTCTGCACCGGTCCGCCACGCAGCACGCGGCGGTTGCGGATATCGTCGGGCAGCCGGATGAGTTCTTCGGCTTCGCCGAGCTTCAGCTCTTCAAGGATATCGGCGAAGCTCATGTCCTCGACTGACTGGTTGACGACCAGGCCCATTGCGCCTTCGTCGCCGTGACCGACGAGGTAGATGACGGTTTCGCGAAAGCGATCGTCACCCATCTCCGGCATGGCGACGAGAAACTGACCCCTGAGCGACTCCATGGCACTACTCCTGGAACGGACTGGTTGTCCGTTGCGTGAACGCCCGGTGCAACGCACGTCCGCGCGGCAGCTTAACTCTTCGTCGACGGGCATGCCTAGCCTTCACTTTGGGCTGAGGTGGCTTCCGCTTTCAGGCCGGCTCGGCTATCGGCTTCGTCATGCGTGCATCCTTGCTTGTCTTCACCCTGCTTACTCTGCCGGCCGCGGCAGCCGAGACCGCGTGGCAGGACATCGCCCCCGACGTGCGGCTTCGGCTGGTGTCGTCGGATGAGCTCAGGCCCGATGGCACCACCATGCTGGCTCTCGAACTCGACATGCCGGAGGACACCAAGACCTATTGGCGCGTACCCGGCGAGAGCGGCATCCCCACCCAGATCGATACTACCGGCTCGCGCGGTATATCGGGGCACGAGATGCTCTGGCCCTATCCGCAGATCGAAGTGGCGGGCGGATTGACGGATTTCGTCTACCGCGGTCCGACCGTGCTGCCATTCGAACTGAAGCTCGATGGCGAGCGTGCCGACGTCGCGGTTTCCGTGATGATGGGCGTCTGCTCCGACATCTGCGTGCCGGCGATGGCGAGCTTCAGCCTGCCGCTTGATTTCGTCAAACCCGACAGGGGACAGCGGCTCCGTATCGCCCAGGCGGTTGCGCTCACGCCCCAAACCTGGTCGGACCCGGGTCCGCTGCTCGGACCGGTCACCTGGGATGCAGCGGCGCAGGCGATTTCGGTGACTATCGCCGATCATCGTGTCGATCCGCTCTCGGTCATCGCCGATGCCAGCGCTGCCGGGCAACTCTTTGGGGCGCCGCAAAAAAGCCCGGATGGATCGGCAGTCTTGCTGCCACTGCTCGGGGGAGCAGACCAGGCGGCACGAGAGGGCATGCCCGTCAGTCTTACATTCATGACTGAGATGGGACCGTTTTCTTTGTCGACCATCGTCGCCTGCGGGTCGACGGCGGAGGCGCCTTAGCCTATGGTTCGCCGCCCCGAGCCGGGCGTTAACGAAGCAGTAACCAAAGGGCGCACATCCGACATGATCCAGGCTGGCGACAAGATCCCCTCCACCCCGATCAAGCTGGTCGATGCCAATGGAAGTTCCGACGCCACGGCCGATGCGGTGCTCGGCTCCGGAACCGTGGTATTCTTCGGCGTCCCCGGGGCCTTCACGCCCACCTGCGACACCTCTCACCTGCCGGGCTTCGTTTCGAACGCGCACAAGCTGGCCAACCTCGGCGTGGCGCGTGTCGTCTGCGGCACCGTCAACGATCACCACGTGACGAAGGCCTGGGCCGAGCGGTCCGATGCGCTGGGCAAGGTGGATTTCATCGCTGACGGGGAAGGCCTGCTCGCCGATGCCATGGGACTTTCCAAGCAGATTCCCGGCATGGGCAAGCGCTTTGGCCGTTTCGCGATGATCATCCGGGACGGCGTAGTGTCCGACGTCTATGTGCAGGATGTGGCTGGCGTGACCGTGAGTGGCGCCCCCGCCGTGCTGATGGCGCTCGAAGCGCAGCAAAGTGTGAGTGCGTGAGGGTCTGACATGGGCATTCTGACAACTGACGTCCGGACGTGGACTGCGCGCCTCGGCGCTGTCGCCAGCATGGCGCTGCTGCTCTCGGGTTGCTCGATGGGCAACATGCTCGGAGCGGCCGGACCTGCTCCCACCTCCGTCCAGACTGCCAATCCGACCGCGCAGGAACTGAGCGCCGCTGCGACAAATGCGCTGCCCGCGATTGCCACGGAATGCCCGCCGATCAAGGTGCGGCGCGGCGGCGAAGCGCTGTTCTTCTATGGGAAAGGCAAGGTGGGCGACGCGCACGCGCTCAACTACCAGGCCGTGCTCGACAAGCAGTCGCGCAACTGCGTCGCCTCCAACGGCCTGATCACGGTGAAGATGGGCGTCGTCGGCCGCGTGCTGCTCGGCCCCGCCGGCACGCAGGCCAAGGTCGACGTGCCGATCCGCTTCGCCGTCGAGCGCGACGGGGTGCCGATGTATTCCGAGCGGTATGAGATCCCCACCGCGATCGACCCGTCGACCCAGGCGGGCGAGTTCGTGAAGGTGGTCGAAAATGTCGCCATTCCTTACATCGGCGGCGAGGACATCACCATCTGGGTCGGTTTCGACAGCTGACATACGCTTCGAGTGGAGCGCGTGCCCGATTGACTCGCTCCACCAAACCCGCCTAACTCGTGCCGACTGCGGGAGAGTCCAGCCTCCAGCTGGCGCCGAAGGAGCAACCGCCCCGGAAACTCTCAGGCACACCGGACCGCAGTCGTACTGAACTCTGGAAAGCAGGCGATCTCGCCTCACCGAAGGAGCAACTCGTCCATAGGCGGCGAGGAAATCTCTCAGGTTAGCGGACAGAGGGGGCACCGGCGCGGGAGACATCCGTTTCCCGCGATCGTGCAACCAACCCCTGGTGTCCCGATGGCGGAAGCCACAGAAGACCTCAAGACCGTTCTCCTCAACGACCGGCATGTCGCGCTGGGCGGCCGCATGGTGCCGTTCTCGGGCTACTCGCTGCCGGTGCAGTACCCCACCGGCATCATCGCGGAGCACAAGTGGACCCGCGAGCACGCCGGACTGTTCGACGTGTCGCACATGGGCCCGAGCTTCCTCGTGCTCGACGAAAAGTCGGGCGATGGCGAGGCCGACCACGCCGCGGTAGCTGCGCTGGTCGAGCCGCTGATCTGCGGCGACATCAGGGGATTGAAGCCGGGGCAGGTGCGCTATACCTTGCTGCTCAACGAACAGGGCGGCACCTACGACGACCTGATGATCGCACGGCCGGCAGCCGAAGGCTGGGGCGGGGCGCTCTACATCGTCGTCAACGCCGGCACCAAGGAAGCCGATTTCCAGCGCATTGCCGCGGCGGCCGCCGGCAAGGCTACGCTCAACCGCTCGGATCACTGCGCGCTGCTGGCGCTGCAGGGGCCGGAGGCGGTGGACGTGATGCGCGCCCTGATCCCCGGCGCCGCCGACCTGAGCTTCATGCACTACGGCTCGTTCGACCTCGAGGGTGCGAAGCTGGTGATCTCGCGCTCCGGCTACACCGGCGAGGATGGCTTCGAGATCCTCGTTGATCCGAGCCATGCCGAACTGCTGTTCGACCGGCTGCTCGCCGACGACCGGGTGAAGCCGATCGGGCTCGGGGCGCGCGATTCGCTGCGGCTGGAAGCTGGCCTGCCGCTCTACGGGCATGATCTCGACGAGACCATTTCGCCGGTTGAGGCGGGGTTGAACTTCGCCGTGGCGCGCCGGCGCCGCGATGCCGCCGATTTTCCCGGCGCGACGCGCATCCTGTCGGAACTCGGCGGCGTGCTCGACCGCGTCCGAGTCGGGCTCTTCGTCGAAGGTGCCCCGGCCCGCGAGGGGGCCGACATCCTCGACAAGTACGGCGCCGCCATCGGCAAGGTCACCTCGGGTGGCTTCTCGCCGTCGCTCAACCGCGCCATCGCGCTCGGCTTCGTGCCGCCCGACAAGGCTGCCCCCGGCACGCCGCTGCAGGTGCTGGTGCGTGGCCGTACCCAGCCTGCCGAAGTTACCGCCACTCCCTTCGTTCCCCATCGCTACGTCCGGAAATCCGCATCATGACCAAGTTCACCAAGGACCACGAATACATAACCGCCGACGGCACCGTGGGGATAACGCCCTACGCGCAGGAGCAACTGGGCGACATCGTGTTCGTCGAGCTGCCCAAGGTGGGCCAGAAGCTTAAGGCCGGCGACGAGGCCGCTGTGGTCGAGTCGGTGAAGGCCGCCTCCGAGATCTACTCGCCCGTCTCCGGCACGGTGGTGGCCGTGAACGATGCCCTGAGCGGCGAGCCGGGGCTGATCAACACGGCCCCCGAGACCGATGGCTGGATCTTCAAGCTGGAGCTCGACGATGCCGGAGAGCTCGACGGGCTGATGGATGCGGCGGCCTACGCGGACCTGACGAAGTAACCCCATGCGCTACCTCCCCCATTCCGAAGCCGAGCGGGCCGAGATGCTCGCAGTGATCGGCGCTGCCAGCGCCGAGGACCTGTTCGCACGGGTGCCGAACCATGCCCTGCTGCGCGAGCCGGTGAACCTGCCCACGCACTCGCCCGAGTTCATGGTCGAGGCGCATATGCGCGCGCTGTCGCGGCAGAACGTGGCAGCGGGCGATGGCCCGTTCTTCATCGGCGCCGGTGCGTATCGTCACCACGTGCCGGCGACTGTGGATCACCTGATCCAGCGCTCGGAGTGGCTCACGGCGTACACGCCGTACCAGCCCGAGGTGTCGCAGGGCACGCTGCAGATGCTGTTCGAGTTCCAGACGCAGGTGGCGCACCTGACCGGCATGGAGGTCGCCAACGCCTCGATGTATGACGGCTCGACCGCGACCGCCGAGGCGGTGCTGATGGCGCGACGGCTGACGCGGCGCAACCGCATCGTGCTGTCGGGCGGGCTGCACCCGCACTATCGCGACGTGGTGCGGACCTATCTCGGCGACGGGCCTGACCTCGTGTGCCTCCCGGCGTCGCCGGAAGGCCAGGGCGATATCCTTAATCGCATCGACGGCGAGACTGCCGCTATCGTGGTGCAGACGCCGGACTTCTACGGCCATCTGCGCAACCTGCGGGCCGCGGCCGATGCGGCCCATGCGGCGGGGGCGCTGCTGATCGTGGTGGTGACCGAGGTGGTGTCGCTGGGACTGATCGAGGCGCCGGGCGCGCTCGGGGCAGACATCGTGGTCTGCGAGGGCCAGTCGATCGGCAATCCGCTCAATTTCGGTGGGCCGTATGTGGGCCTGATGGCGACGCGCAAGGAGTTCGTGCGGCAGATGCCGGGGCGGCTCTGCGGCGAGACGGTGGATGCCGATGGCACCCGTGGCTTCGTGCTGACACTCTCGACGCGCGAGCAGCATATCCGCCGCGAGAAGGCGACGTCGAACATCTGCACCAATGCCGGGCTGTGTGCGCTGGCGTTCTCGATCCACATGTCGCTGCTTGGCGAGGCGGGGCTGAAGCGGCTGGCGCGGCTCAACCACTCGCGTGCGGTGAAGCTGGCGCGGATGCTTGGCACGGTGCCGGGCGTGGAACTGCTCAACAAGACCTTCTTCAACGAGATGACGATCCGGCTGCCGGTTCCAGCGGAGCCTGTGGTCGAGATGCTGGCGCATGCCGGCGTGCTGGCCGGACTGCCGGTGAGCCGGCTGGAGCCGGGAACGCCCGCGGTGGAAAACCTCATCGTCCTCGCGGCGACCGAGCTGACCACAGATACCGACATCGAGATGCTGGCCGACTGCCTCAACGCAGCCCTGCAGGGGAGCGCTAAATGAGCATGAACAATCAGGGTCGGCCGACCGGCACCGGCAGCGCGGGCGTGGCGGCGAGTGGTTCGTCGCTGCTGCCCAATGAACCGCTGCTGTTCGAGATCGGCGACACCGAGCATTCGGGCGTCGACCTGCCAGACGTCGAGATCGACGGCGGTTTCCTCGGCGGCTTCGAGCGGCAGAGTGAGATCGACCTCGCCGGGCTGACCGAGCCCGAGGCGCTGCGCCACTACGTGCGGCTCAGCCGCCTCAACTACTCGATCGATTCGGGCATGTACCCGCTCGGCTCGTGCACGATGAAGCACAACCCGCGCCTGAACGAGAAGATGGCGCGGCTGCCTGGGTTTGCCGACATCCACCCGCTGCAACCGGTCTCGACGGTGAAGGGCGCGCTGCGGCTGATGGACGAGCTCGCCCATTGGCTGATGACGCTGACCAACACGGCGGCGGTGTGCCTGACGCCGAAGGCCGGTGCTCACGGCGAGATGGCCGGCATGATGGCGATCCGTGCCGCGCAGGAAGCGGCGGGGCAGGGGCATCGCAAGGTGGTGCTGGTGCCCGAAAGCGCCCACGGCACCAACCCGGCGACGGCGGCTTTCCTCGGCTACTCGGTGAAGGCGGTACCGGCGCGGGATGACGGTACGGTTGACGTCGAGGCGGTGAAGGCGGCGCTCAGCCCCGACGTCGCGGCGATCATGCTGACCAACCCCAACACCTGCGGGCTGTTCGAGCCCGAGGTGATCGAGATCGCGGCGGCGGTGCACCAGGCGGGCGCATTCTTCTACTGCGATGGGGCGAACTTCAACGCCATCATGGGCGTGGTGCGCCCGGGCGACCTCGGCATCGACGCCATGCACATCAACCTGCACAAGACCTTCTCGACCCCGCACGGTGGCGGCGGGCCGGGCGCAGGCCCGGTGGTGCTGTCGGCGGCGCTGGCGCCGTTCGCGCCGGTGCCGTTCGTGCGGAAGGGCGAGGGGCCGCTGCAACTGGTCGAGCATGTCGAAGGCCAGCATCTGGGCCGCATCACCGCCTTCAACGGCCAGATGGGCATGTATGTGCGGGCGCTGACCTACATGCTTAGCCATGGGGGTGACGGACTGGCGCAGGCGGCCAAGGACGCCGTGCTCAACGCCAACTACATCAAGGCGCGGCTCGAGCGGGCCTTCTCGGTGCCGTTTCCCGGCCAGCCCTGCATGCACGAGGCGCTGTTCGACGACAGCTTCCTCGAAGGCACGCACGTCTCGACGCTCGATTTCGCCAAGGCGCTGATCGACGAGGGTGTCCACCCCATGACCATGTACTTCCCGCTGGTGGTGCATGGCGCGATGCTGGTGGAGCCGACCGAGTCCGAGAGCAAGCAGACGCTCGACCGCTTCTGCGACGTGATGCTCGATCTCGCTGCGTCGGCCAAGGCGGGTGATACGGCCCGCTTTACCTCGGCCCCGACCCGGGCACCGCGTCGACGGCTCGACGAGACCCGCGC
>JAEYYP010000311.1 GCA_023428425.1 Pseudomonadota bacterium | reverse complement strand
ATGTGGATGTTCGAGCCGCCGAACACCACGGCACGCTTGCCGGTGGGACCGGTCGGGATCAGGCCATAGCGCATGTTCTCGAGCACCGTGTCGGCAACGGCCTTGTCGGTGCCGGTGGCCTGGTCGGCGAGCTCGATCATGCGGGCATATTCGGACGGGTGCGAGATCATCATGGCGAGCTGGCCGGAGATGAACGGCGCCTGGTTCTCGCCCTGCGTGTTGGTCAGCGCCGAGACGGGCACCGACTTGTCACGTACGTACATGTCGTAGGACGCCTGCAGCGATTGGATGCTCTCGGGGCTGTCCAGCCGGATCTCGCCATAGGTGGGGTTGGCGTCGGCTTCGTCGAACACGCCGCCGCCATAGGCCCAGAGTTGCGGCATGTAGCGGTAGGGCGTGTTGCCGGCGTTCTGCTTGGCCACCATGCCGTAGCCGGAGATGCCGAGCGTATCGTGGATCTTCTTGGAGTAGGCGACCACATCGTCCCAGGTGGCGGGAGGATTGTCGGGGTCCAGTCCGGCGCGCTTGAAGATGTCGGCGTTCCAGATGAACGCCATGGTCTCGTTGTTGGTCGGGATGCCGTAGGTCTTGCCCTCCCACGTCACTGCCTTCATGGCACCGGGCCAGAAGTCATCGGTGGAGTAGCCGACATCGGCCGGCTCCAGTTCCTCCAGATAGCCCTTGGCCGCAAATTCGGTGCCGCCGAGGATCTGCAGGCGGATGGCCATGGGGGCCGCGTTGCCGAGCAGGGCGGTCCGGAACTTATCGAGCAGTTCGTTGTAGGTGATGCCCTGCTCGGTGAGCTCGATGCCGGGGTAGGCCGCCCGGAACGCCAGGAAGAAGTCGCGATAGTTGTCGCGGGCGATCTGCGGATCGGCCTCGAACATGCCCTGGTACCAGAAGGTCAGCTTGCCCTTGTAGTCGGTGGGCGTGACCGAGTTGCAGTGCCCGATGGTATCGAAGTCTTCAGTGCCGGCGATCGAGCGCACATACTCCGGCGACCACTTCGAGATGTCGACGCCCGCAGCGACGCTGGTGGTGGCCGGCAGCGAGACGGTGAGCGCGGCAGCCGTCAAGCCATGCGCAAGCGCACGGCCAAGTCCGTGTTTTGACATTCAGATTCCCTCCTCGTTTCCGCGATCCGACGCCCTCCGCGTGCGATCGGGAACTCTCGTCCGGCAAGCTGCCGGTTACGCAATTATCGTCCACATTTTAGGACAGGCAATCAAAATTTTGCAAAATCTGCAGACGCTGTCTGGAAATCTGGGTCGGAAACCGGCAAAGCTTGTCGACAGCGGATCAACCGGGGAGAATTCATGAGCACGTTCAAGGCCCGGCCACCGACAGGGATCGATCCGACGGGTGTGTCGGAAGAGGGGGCAGTGGTCTACGAGCTCATTCGCGACGACATTATTTCCGGGCGGCTCGAGGCCAACGCCCGGCTGGTGGTCGCCGAGCTATCCGAGCGGCACCGATCACCAGCCAACGCGGTGCGCGAGGCGCTGCAACTGCTGCGCTCGCAGGGTTTTGTCCTGCTGGTGCACAACAAGAGCGCGCGGGTGCGGCCGATCGACCAGGATTTCGTGCGCGACGTCTACGAGATCGGGGTGCTGATCGAGCCATCCATGGTGCGCTGGTTCGTCGACATGGCAACGGCGGACGACATTGCCGAGCTCGAGGACATCCAGGCGCAGATCGAGGCGAACAACTTCGACGACCCGATCCTGCACAGCGAACTCGACACGCAGTTCCACACCCTGATGTACGACCGGCACTACAACCACCTCGCAGCCGAGCTATGGTGGAAGCACCGCGAGCTGCTGCGGGCGCTGGCGCGCCGCTACAGCTACACCCTGTCGCGCCGCGCACAGGTGATCCGCGACCACCGCGAGTTGATCCGCATGGTGAAGGAAGGCGATGCGCCGAGCGCCGCGACCCTGATCGCCGCCCATGTCGACGGGGCCGGCCGCCACGTGCTCGAGCAGATGCGTGCCGCGACCTCGGCGCGAGCCAGCTAGGCAGGTTCCAAGTCGCAGTTTCCAGCGAAATAGCCCCGAGGGAGGGTTTCCATGAAGATCACAAGCGTTGAGCCATGGCTGGTGAAGGCCTCCAGTTCGTATTGGGGCGAGTACCTGTTCGTGGAGGTGAAGACCGACGCGGGCATCTCGGGCTGGGGTGAGATCACCTCGACGACGAAGATCGCCAACCGCGCGCTTTGCGCCATCCTCAAGCAGATGAGCGCCCAGATCGCCGGGGAGGACCCCGGCAAGATCGAGCGGCTGTGGCACAAGATGTTCCGCAGCTTCACCTACATGGGCAGTCGTGGTGCGGCCTGCGAATGCGTTTCGGCCATCGACATCGCGCTGTGGGATATTCGCGGCAAGGTGCTGGGCCTGCCGGTCTACGAGCTGCTGGGCGGGGCGGTGCGGGACGAGATTTCGCTCTACACCCACCCCGACCAATCCAAGTTCACCTCGGAGCAGGGGGTGATCGACGAGATCACTGACATCGTGAAGTCGGGGCACAAGGCACTGAAGTTCGACCCGTTCCCGTACCAGGGAAGCCGCGAGCAGCGCGACGGCTACCTCGACGGCATGATGA
>JAEYYP010000238.1 GCA_023428425.1 Pseudomonadota bacterium | reverse complement strand
GGGCCTTCTAGGGATCGCTCCTATGCCCGTCAATACCAGGCGCGTCAGGCGCCGAAGAAGGTGGAGGGCAGGATGCCGATGAGCGTGGCGAAGGACCGCACGACTTCGAGCGGCACATTGGTGCCGGTGAGCGTGCCCGAGGCATCCACCTTCATCGGAGTGTTGACCTTCTCGCCATCGACATCGACCTGCACCATGTTCGAGTTCTTCATGATGATCTGACCGGTGATTCCGTCGACCGTGGCGAACAGGTCGGCGTTGGCGTCGGCCGAGGCGAAGAGCGCGTCGTCCCCCACCAGTTCGGTCGAGGGCAGGGTGAGGGTCACGTCGTACTGGGTCTGGCCCTCGACGCCGGCCGTGTCGGTGAAGGGCATGTTGCCCTTGAGCTCGTAGACCTTGCCGTCGCAGTCGGCGGTCAGCGACATGAACCACGAATAGGTCTGGTAGGCGAACACCATGTTGCCCGACCAGGTGCAGCCCTTGTCGGATGGCAGCCCGGCGCCGGGGATGTAGAGGCGATTGAGGTCGACCGTGTCGACGGCGCTGTTGATCGGGCCGGAGGTATCGCCGGTGACCTTCTTGAGCACCGCCTGGGTGAGGCCCGCCGCACCGCTCGAGGACAGCTCGGGCTTGAGGTTGAGCGTGCCGCCGAACTGCTTGCTGTCCGCCGGCACCTTGCCCACCGCGAGGTAGTTGATGCCGAGGGCCTTGGCGTCGGTGTAGCCGTCCGCGGCCACGGTGTACTGGCCGGTGAACTGCGTGCGCGGCAGCTTCTGCTGGTTCGACGGATTGATGATGGCGCCATTGCCTCCGACGGCGCAGACCTTGTCGCGGCGCACGATCAGCAGCTCGGTGCGGCCTGCCGTGCAATCGACCGTGAGGTTCGAGATCACCTGCGCATCGGAAATGGTGACCTCGAAGTGGTCCTGCTTCTTGCTGTCGCGCAGAGTCGGCATGTCGGCGATGGTGGCGAAGGTCACCGTCGCGGGCGGCGCCGTCTGCGCCGAGGCGATCGAGGCAAGGCCGAGCACGGCCACGCCGGCAAGCACGAGTGATTTCATGTCGGTTCTCCCAGGGAAGCGGACGTTGTTGTCGCTGAGCAAAGGCGCGCGCGGTCTCCGGCGCCAATACTTCTCTCCCGCTGGCCGCCCGGATCCGCGAGGTGGCGGCAAGGTGCTCGTCGCTGCCTGAACGACTGCTGAATGTGTCCGTGCGACTTGCCCGGCGAATCCGCGGCATCGCAGACGCGCGGCGGGTGCCTCAGCGTGTGAGGATGTCTCGGAGCGCCGTGACGACGGCATTGCCGCGCTCGTCGGGCGAGGGCTCCATCCGGTTGGTCAGGTAGGCGAAGCCGACCTTGTGCACCGGATCGGCGATTGCCACCTGCCCACCCGCCCCGTCATGGCCGAAGCTGCGTTCGGTCAGCAGCCGCTGCGCGTCGGCATCGAGCATGAAGCCCATGCCCCAGCGGTAGTAGGGCGGGGGACCCGGCCAGATACCCGGCCCGCCCGATTGCTCCTCGGTCGCCCGCTCGATCACCGCATCGCCGATGAGGCGGACGCCTTCTGTTTCGATGACGGCCGCCGACCAGATCGTCGCCAGTCCATCGGCGGTGGCGATGCCGCCGGCGCCGGGAATCTCGGCCGCATGCAGGCGCGGATCGTTGAAGCCGCTGGTCTCGGTGACGAGTGTCGGAGGCAGGGCTCCACCCAGTGTCACCGACAGCAGCGGCCAGTTGGGCTCGGGTGGTGGCGGCAGGTCGGCAGCAGCCGGGGCGGGGACGTTGACGAGGTGGGCAACCTTTGGCGCGAGTTCGCGCGGCAGCCCGAGATGCACCGATGCGCCCAGCGGTGCAGCCATCTCCTCGCGGAGATAGGCGCCGGGGGTCAGTCCCGTGACGCGGCGGATGATCTCTCCCGCCAGCCAGCCGTGGGTCAGTGCGTGGTAGGCGTAGCCCGAATCGGGCGCGAAGATCGGCGCCTGCGCGGCGAGAGCGCCGGTGACGACGTCCCAGTCGAGCATCTCGTCGACCCCGAGCGCCAAGCGGGGTGCGGAAAGCCCCGCACGGTGCGACAGAGCCTCACGAACGGTGATGCGTTCCTTACCGGCTGCGGCGAACTCCGGCCAGTAGCGTGCCACCGGGGCGTCGTAGTCGACGCGGCCATGCTCGACCAACCGGGCGATGGCCAGCGACATCAGGCCCTTGGTGCACGAGAAGATGACGCTCGGCGTGTCCTCCGACCAGAGCCGGCCGCTGCGGGCATCGGCGACGCCACTCCAGAGCCGGGCGACGTATTCGCCGCGGTGTCGGATTGCCAATGCCGCACCCATACCGGGCCGACCGGCAAAGCCGCGCTCGAACGCTTCCGCCACCGCCTCGAACCCCGGGGCCACCGTGCCGTGAACTGTCGTTACCATCAGAAATCCCTCCACTGAGGTGCAGTGGTGGCGCATCGGCGGCCCGAAGGCGAGTGCGTCAAACGGCTATGTCCAGAGACGCTCGTCAGGTCGCTCTCGCGGTGCCGCTGACAGATCCCGATCGACCCGGCCGCCTGAAATCGATGCCGCCGACCGGCTCGTCGGTCGCAGCATGCCTCCGGAAGTGTCGGAACCGGCGGGGCGCGCATCCGGTTCTGGCTTGATGCAGATTAATCTCGGTCGAATATCGTGAAACATCCCGACAATGCCTACGAAGGGCTGGCGCGCCTGGGCTATGCCTCCCGCGGACTGGTCTACCTGCTGCTCGGCGGCCTCGCGCTCTTCAGTGGTGCCACGGGGGGCGGCGCAGACAGCACAGAGGGTGCTCTCTCTACGTTGCTGAGCCAGCCGTTCGGTCGGATGATCCTCGGCATCGCGTCGATGGGCTTCTTCGGTTTCGCTGCGTGGCGTGTCGCCCAGGGCGCCTTCAACGCCGATCGACGCGAGGCCAACCTCAAGAACGGGCTTGCGCGGGCGGTCAAGATGATCAGCGCGGCGGCCTACCTCTCGCTCGGGGTCCTTGCTGCTGCCATGGCTCTCGGGCTCGAAGGCGGCAGCGACAAGGGTTCGGAGGAAGGGCTGACCGCGGCGGTCCTCGGCCTGCCCTTCGGCCAGTTCCTCGTGGGCGCGACTGGACTGGTCGTGTTCGTCGGCGGCGTCGGCAACATATGGAAGGGAATCTCCGGCGCGTACAGGAAGCGACTCGATCTCCCCGCCGAGGTTCGGCAGCCACTCCTCGCCCTCTGTACCTTCGGTATCGCCGCCCGCGGAGCGCTCTTCGCCATAGTCGGGGGTTTCCTCGCCTACGCCGCGATCACCGTGCGTCCCGATCAGGCAGGCAGCATCGGCGAGGCGCTGGACTGGGTGCGCGGCCTGCCGTTCGGCGGCATGCTGTATCTCGTGTCAGCGCTCGGGCTGGTCGCCTTCGCGGCTTCCTGTGTCGTTTACGCCCTCTACCGGCACGTAAACGCCCCGTCGTCCGAGCGGGTCGGCGATGCGGCTCGGGACGCGCTCGGCAAGGTGATGTAGTCGAGCCATTGCGCCCCAAGCAGGCTTATTCACCGCGGGCTGGTCAGCGAGTCTTCCATGGTTTCGACGAGCGGGTCGAATACGAACTTTCGGCTCGCCGGATAGCTGATCTCGAAGGCTGAGAGTGCCGTCCCCTCCCGGTTGAGCATGAATTTGGCGTAGAACACCGTAGGCACAGGTTCATCATCGAGGTAACCCGAGAGCACGAACCAGCTGTTGCCGGCGGCGCGGTAGGTTGTCCGGCGTGATGGATCCGCTGCCTCAATCATGTCCATGAACTGCCCGACGCCGAGGCTCTCGGCATTGGTCACGCCAAAGACGTCGATCTGCGCAGAGCCATCCTCCTCCCTCAGTGACAACCGTCCCTCACTCTCGCTTTCAACCGAGAAGCGGCCCACAGGCACGCTGATCGAGAAACCCGCAGGGCTGTAGTAGCGTTGCCAATCCTCGGCCAGCGCGGCGCCTGCCAGGGCCAGGCAGATGGCAAGTGCGAACAGGTGAACTTTCATGGCACATCCCCTCGCTCGATTGGATCGTCAGGCACAAACCTGGGTGTCGCCCACATGGTTGCCCAGCCGCCCGTACTGCGGACGTTGATGGCCCTAGCCTCCCCCACCTCGTTAGCGGCCAATGACGGGATCACAGGTGATGCCGGGGCTCTCAGGCTGACCTGAGGCACTCCGAAGGTCCGTGAGGCGGATGAGGGGCTGTCGGGCCCTCAGACGGGTGGCTGCGGCTCGGGAAATGGCTCGCGGGGTGGGGGCTGACGCGGTTCCTCTCCCGGCTCGGGCAACTCGCCCGGAACATCGACATCAGGGATGTCGGGAACAGTCGGACCGAGCGGCGGGACTGCCGGGTCCGGCAACTGACCAGGGCGCGGGTCGGGTACGAGCGGCGGAACGTCAATGGTGCTCATGCAATATCCTCCTGGGAGGGCAATCCATAGAGCCAAGGGCGGTTCCAACACTCCACGCGTCTGCAATGGCCGGGGAGGGCGTGGAGGTGTGATTGTCGGCCACGCAGGCTCCGGCGGCGGTCTCGAAGAACAGGCCCTACCTGACGCACTTGGTGCTTTCGGATGGCCGCCTCATGATCTTTCCCTCCAACAGGGTGCGGATCATGGTGGCGACCAAGCCAATCGACTTCCGCAAGGGGCACGACAGCCTGGCAGCGATGGTGAAGAACGCGCTGCACGAGGACCCGT
>JAEYYP010000209.1 GCA_023428425.1 Pseudomonadota bacterium | reverse complement strand
ATGAGCGGGTTGCCCGCCCATGCTTCGGGGATCAGCATCATGGCCGCGTGCGGCAGCGAGTAGCCGCCCTGGACCAGGAATTCGAGCGCGTTGTCGAAGCAGGCGGTGTCCGACTGGCCGGGATAGGAGATCGGCCAGAGCTTCTGGATGTCGGCGCCGAAGAGCGGCGACGACACGGAGGCCTGGCGGGCTGCCATCCAGTTGTTGTTGCCGCGCACGGTGTTGATTTCGCCGTTGTGGCAGACGAACCGGTAGGGGTGCGCCAGCCGCCAGGACGGGAAAGTGTTGGTCGAGAAACGCTGGTGAACGAGCGCCAGGGCGGACTCGAAATCCGGGTCGTGCAGGTCGGCGAAGTAGGCGCCGAGCTGCCACGACAGGAACATGCCCTTGTAGACCAGCGTGCGGCAACTCATCGAGACGATGTAGAAATCGTTCGGCTTGCCTTCGAAGGCCGAGAAGATCTTGGCCGACATGACCTTGCGGATGACGTAGAGCTTCCGCTCGAAGGCTTCCTCGTCGGCGATACCTTCGCCCATGCCGATGATCACCTGCCGATGGAACGGCTCGGTGGCCATGATCTCGGGATCCTGGCTTAGGCGGGAATTGTCGGAGGGCACGTCGCGCCAGCCGATCACGGTCTGGCCTTCGTCCTCGATCACCTTGTCGACGACGCGCTGCATCTTGAGGCGCAGGTCGGCATCCTGCGGCATGAAGATCATGCCGACGGCGTACTTGCCCTGTTCGGGCAGGTTGAAGCCGAGCCGCGCGCTCTCCTTGACGAAGAACTTGTGCGGGACCTGCACCATGATGCCGGCACCGTCGCCCATCAGCGGATCGGCCCCCACGGCGCCGCGATGCTCGAGGTTCTCGAGGATGGCGAGACCGTTCTGGACGATCTTCTGGCTCGCGACGTTCTTCATGTTGACGATGAAGCCGACGCCGCAGGCATCCACCTCGCGCGTCGGATCATAGAGGCCCTCGGCCTGCGGGCGCATCACGCCTCGTGGGAGGTCGGTCCGGTAGCCGTCATTTTTGCGAGTGGCGGTATCCGTGACGGGATGAGACATCGATCCGTTCCGTGGGTCAGCCATTTCGCAAAAATCCTCTGTTTTGCAGTCGTCTTCGGGACCGGAGCGACAGGCACCGGCCAGTTGGTTCCTTTCGACGCGCCTTCGGTCCCCAGTCGTACTCAATAGTACGGCTCGAATCCGAGTGCGCAATCCTTTAGTGGGGAGCGGCTCTGCATCCAAATGGCCGCTCATTCGGGCTCGATAAGACCCCACCCCTCCGTTTCCGCTCTCGTCAAGCGGGCCAGCCGGATCGGCGTGTGAAACGCATCCGGGGAGACCGGCCGCTCACGAAAATTGGACAGACATGCTGTCCTATCGAGGCTACATTTGCATAATTCCAAACTGCGAGCAAGCGTCAGTCGTCACTTTTTTGCCGTGTTGTGACGCGACGGGCGTAGGAGATGGCCGCTGGGAATAGGAAAGGCGTAGGAAATCACGCCTTGTGGACAGCCGATGTGGCGCTCCAGTCGGGAGTCGGGCGTCCGATACTGTAGGAAATTGCGACCCCGGCGCTAGGCATTTCCAGGCCGCACGTTCGATCTGGCGGCGCCAGGTTGTGCGCAGGGTCGGAAAGTTATCCCCGCCGTGTCGCCCGGCGGTAATCTCCACTCGTTTCTCCGATGCGAGGTGCCGACGGGGCATCGCGGGGAGGTAAGGGGGCCAGGGGCGAGCCGTCGCAACTGGGGTGACTGCGGTTCCTACACGCTTCAGCGGTGCCGTGCGCCATAAGTCCCTTCGCAATGGGCGGGGCGAAAGTCCCACCGACTACCTGGCCGGTCTACCGGCATAACAAGGGACGAAGTCCCGCCCATGCCGCACCTTCGGGCGGCGGTGCCAATACGAAAAACCCGGGAGCCTTGGGCTCGCCGGGCTTTCGTCGTGGCGTTTCGGTGCCGGTGCTACTCCAGATGGCTCTTCACGAACCACAGGTTCTTGTCGAGCACACGCGAGAACGCCGTGAAGATATCGGCAGTGTCGGCGTCGCCCGCTTCGTCGGCCGTATCGATGGCTTCGCGGGTCGAGGCGCTCAGGGCGGCGTAGCGCTCGACCAGCGCATTCAGGTGGTCGGAAATCTTGCGGATGTCGGTGGGGTAGGGGGCAAGCTGCGTTGCCTTGCCGACAGTTTGCACCGTGCCGAGCGCCACGCCGTCGAGCTGCGCGACCCGCTCGGCGATGATGTCGACATGCTCGTCGACGTCGTCGCGCAACTGGTCGAGCAGTTCATGCACGGCAATGAAGGTCGGCCCCTTGAGATTCCAGTGCGCCTGCTTGGTGATGAGCGCCAGGTCGATGGCATCGGCGAGGCGCGCGTTGAGCAGGTCGATCATGGCGGACTTGGTGTTGGACTTGAGCCCGATATCTACGGATTTCATCGAAAACCTCTGACGCTGGAGTGAACCCGCCTATAACGGTCACGATTGCCGGAGGTTGCCGTCCGCCAGATAGACGAGGGGCGCGGACCCTTTCGGATCCACGCCCCGTTTCCGTTCTCCCGGTCATCGCACACAGACCTGAACGACCAGGCTGTTCGTGAGCGGAAGGAAGCTTAGTTGACCGTCTTGTCCTCGATGGTCTTGGTCGCGCCGGAGATCGGGATCTGTCGGGCCTTCTTGGACTCGGGGATCTCGCGCTTCAGCTCGATGTGGAGCAGGCCATTCTCGAGGCTGGCACCGGCGACTTCAACATAGTCGGCGAGCTGGAAGCGCAGTTCGAAGGCACGCTCGGCGATGCCGCGATGCAGGAACTCGCGCTGGGAGGTCTCGGTCTCGGCGGGCTTGGCGCCCTTGACGACGAGGTTGTTCTCCTTGCTCTCGATGGCGATGTCGCCCTCGGCGAAGCCGGCTACTGCGATCGAGATCCGGTAGGTGTCGGCACCGGTCTTTTCGATGTTGTAGGGCGGGTAGGACTTCTGCTCCTGGCCGACGAGTGCATCGAGGCGGTTGAACACGCGATCGAAGCCGACGGTCGAGCGATAGAAGGGGGAAAAGTCGTAGGCAGCCATTTCACATTCTCCATTTGAGCAACGTGGTTCATCTACGGGTGTCCCACGAGCGTCCCCCGATCGGGCAGACGCTCATTCCCGGGTGTCCCGGTCCCCGGCATTGCCGGCGGACAGCACTGATTTAGGGCGCTGTCTCGACGGTTCAAGGGGGCGTTCCGGGTAGCTGAACGCAAAATGAATGCGTCGCTCAAAAGGGGTTCAGGCAGGCGTTTCTATAACCGCGACTGTGCTGACTGTCTGCTGCAGGGCACACCGAATGAGCCGCCTTCACCCGCCCCCCGCAAGGCGGCCCATCACAGGAAAGCCAGTGTCTCGCATGAGGCGCTGGCTTTTCTGCTTCATGGCCGGCGGCGTCGCCGGGGCGTCCGTTCAGGTTGGAAGTAACACCGCTATTCCGTTCACGGCGTCGTTTCCGGCTTTGCGGGAATCCGGTAGGTGAGTGTGACCACATCACCAACCTGCTGCCGAGTCCGCATGAACGCCATCGTCGATCCCGCAGGACCGCAACTCGCCGTGGTGCCGTCCAATCCGGTGCCCGAGGGGGCGCGGGTCGGCTACTTCGAGACGTCGGACAAGATAAAGTTGCGCTACGCGACCTTTCCCAAGGGGCCGGGGGCGCCCAAGGGCACCGTCTGCCTGGTGCACGGGCGCACAGAGTTCATCGAGAAGTATTTCGAGACGATCGCCGATTTCCAGTCGCGGGGATTCGCTGTCGCCACCTTCGATTGGCGCGGGCAGGGCGGCAGCCAGCGGCTGGCCGGCAACAAGCGGCTCGGACACGTCCGCAACTTCGACGACTACTGGACCGATCTCCGAAGCTTCCACAGCAATATCCTGCTTCCCGATTGCCCGGCGCCCTACTATCTCGTCGGCCATTCGATGGGCGGGCTGGTGTCGCTCTATGCCGGGGCTCGCGACCGGATGATGTTCGAGCGCATCTTTCTCTCCGCTCCCATGGTGGCGCTCGAAACGCCACTCATGTCCATGTCGGGGTGGGCCACGCTGTTCGGGGCGATGTCGGCCATCGGCCTCGGCCGGCTGCCGGTGGGACGCGGGGCCGATCGCCCGCCCACCGAGGCCGGCTTTGCCGGCAATCCCGTGACATCGGACGCTATACGCTACATGCGGTCGGTCGACGTGCTGACGGCCAATCCGGGGCTGATCGTGGGCAAGCCCAGCGTCCGCTGGTCGGCCACGGCGCTCGGTGCGATGCTGGGTGCGGCGAGCGACCAGTTCCCCGGCGCAGTGAAGATTCCGGTGCTGATGCTGGCTGCCGCGCGCGACGAGGTGGTCTCGACCGCGGCGATCGAGACGCTCGGCCTTCGCATGCGGACCGGGCGGCACGTCATGGTGCCGGGCGCCAAGCACGAACTGTTCCAGGAAACCGACCCGATCCGTGGCCAGGTCCTCGCCGCGTTCGACGCGTTCATCGGGGCGGGAATGACCTGAGGCCACGCCCCCGCCGCTCTACCCCCTCAGCGCCGCCAGAGCCGCGGCGTGGAGTTCCGGCGTGGCGGCGGCGACGCAGTTGCCGCCCTGTTCCGCCGGGCCGCCGTCCCAGGTGGTGACGACGCCGCCGGCGTTCTCGATCAGGGGAATCAGCGGGCAGATGTCGACATTCTTGAGACCGGCCTCGACTACTAAGTCGATGTGGCCGGCTGCCATCAGGGCATAGCCGTAGCAGTCGAGGCCGTAGCGGGTGGTCAGCACGGAACGCTCGAGGCGGTTCCATTCGGCCGTCAGGTCGCGACCCTGGCGCAGGAAGAGGTCGGGTGAGGTGGTGGTGAGCTTGGCCTTGCCGAGTTCGGTGACACCGCTCGTCCGCAGCGGCAGGCTTTCGGCGCCGCGGTGATAGTGCGCCTCGCCGGGCAGGCTCATGTAGATTTCGCCGGTGAAAGGCTGCGCCATCAACCCCGCGATGGCCCGGCCGTTCACCGTCAGGCCCACCAGCGTTCCCCATACCGGGACCCCGGTGACGAAGGCGCGCGTGCCGTCGATGGGGTCGATGATCCAGGCATAGGGCGCGGTGCCGGGCTTGTCGTCCCATTCCTCGCCGAGGATCGCATGGTCGGGGAAACGCTCGCCGAGCAGGTTGCGGATGACCCGCTCGGCCTCGCGGTCGGCCTCGGTGACCGGGTCGAAGCCGACGCTCCACTTGTTGTCGACCGCGATTCCCTGCCGGAAGCGGGGGAGGGTGATGGCGGCGGCGATCTCGGCGGCCTCCAGCAGCGTCTGCCTGACGAGGTCGGCGGAGAGGTCGCCCGGCAGGGCGGCAGTTGTTGTGGCGTTCATGATCGATTCCGGGGCGGTTTGTGGTGCAGCTTCAGCGGGATAGCTCAAGGTGGCAGGCAAGTTGCAGACCAGTACTGGCTCAGGCCGGTTGAGTCATTTTTGCAACAATTCGATGACGGCGCATGTTGAAGACTTGGCGTGAGCTTGTAGGGGCGAGCAAATCAGTTCATCCCGGTAAGTGCATGATGGATGGGCGGCTCGAAACCTGGACCGCGACTTCGATTGACTTGGCCTAAGTGACTGGCCGCCATCGTTTCCTCCCTTGACTGGGCCGCTTCGGCGGCCCGATTTTTCGACGGATGTTGCCGGACCCGACCCGATCCGGATCGATGTGCCACTTCGACCTGCAGCCGGACCCTACTCGGCGGCAAACTTTTCGCTGGCGCTGGCCGGCGGCGCCAGCATCGCGAGGTCCATCCCGACAAGCGCCACCAGGAAACGCTCGATCAACTGCTTCATGGCGGCGAAGCCGTCGTGCTTTTCCAGCGTTACCTCGTTCATGTAGAGGTGGCGGCTGATCTCGACCTGCAGGGCGTGGACGCCGTGCTGTGGCCGGCCGTAGGTTCGTGTGCAGAAGCCGCCGGCATAGGGCCGGTTGCGGGCCACTCGCAAGCCGGCGCTGGTGAAGACCATGTCGGCCAAATCGACCAGCAACGGCGAGCAGGTGGTGCCGTAGCGATCGCCCAGCACCACGTCGGGGCCGATACGGTCGCCCGACCGGGAGAGGCGCGGCATCGAGTGGCAGTCGATCAGCACGGCGACGCCATAGGCCGTCCAGGCCTCGGTCAGCAGCTTCTGCAGGGTCGCGTGGTAGGGTTGGTAGATGCCCTCGATCCGCATGCGCGCATCATCGAGCGTCAGCCGGTCCTTGTAGATCGGCTTGTTCTCGGCCACGACGCGGGCCAGCGTACCGAGGCCGGCAGCGACGCGAGGGCTGGTGGTATTGAACCGCTCGGACAGCGGCTCGACGAACATCGTGGGGTCGAGTTCCCACGGCTCGCGATTGATGTCGAGATAGGCGCGTGGGAAGTGTGCCCGGATCAGCGGCGTGCCCAGATGCGGGGCGCGGCCGAACAGTTCATCGACGAAGGCGTCCTCGGACTGGCGGATCGACAGGTGATCGAGCCGGGTCATGCGCAGGAACCGCTCGGGGTAGTCCGATCCGGAATGACCCGAGTTGAAAACCAGCGGTGCGGTCAACCGCCGCGGCCTCACTGTCTCGAATGCCGGCCTGTCCCAGTAGTCGGACTGCACGAAAGTCTCCCTCAGGTGCCGAAGCACCGACCACGCGCACTGTGCCGCGCGGTGGGGCGATTGTCCAGAATGCGGCGCCACGGGCACATCACATCGTGGGTGGTGGGAGTTCTCGGCGCAGAAAACTTGCATTAAACATGACCCATTAGAGTCTGCCGTGAGCGAATCCGAAGATGGGAACCATGAAGCGCATCCTGCTTGCCGAAGACGACAACGACATGCGCCAGTTCCTGACGCGTGCCCTCAAGACCGCCGGGTACGAGGTGGTGTCGTTCGACAATGGCAGGTCGGCCTATGAGCGGCTACGCGAGGAGCCGTTCTCGCTGCTGCTCAGCGACATCGTGATGCCCGAGATGGACGGCATCGAGCTGGCGCGTAGGGCCACCGAACTCGATCCCGACCTCAAGGTCATGTTCATCACCGGCTTTGCGGCAGTCGCGCTCAACCCCGACTCGGACGCGCCGAAAGATGCGTCGGTGCTGTCGAAACCCTTCCATCTCAAGGATCTGGTGCATGAGGTGGAACGGTTGCTCGCCGCCTGAACCCGGGTTTTCCGCGAAGTGGGGAAATCCTGCTTGACCCTCGGCGCGGTTTTATGGTGTATCCGCCTCCACGCGACGGGGGCTTCGGCCAGCGTCGATGGCGTAGAAGGGTGTATAGCTCAGCGGGAGAGCACTACCTTGACATGGTAGGGGTCACAGGTTCAATCCCTGTTACACCCACCATCTCCGCCTCAGGACCCCGCAAGTCCTTGCGTCACCGGCGAAATCTCCGGTGTTATGAAGGGCCGCAAGGCCCACGGATGGGTGCGTAGCTCAGCGGGAGAGCATCGCCTTCACACGGCGGGGGTCACAGGTTCAATCCCTGTCGCACCCACCATCCTCCTCCGATCGAACCTGCGCGTGATGGAAGTGCGCCAATGGTGCACCAGACCCGCCAGTTGCGATCCGGTGACGCGACTGTCAGCAAGCTCCGCGCCGATCGATTGCAGACTGCATGGGCACGTGGGCACGGCGGCACCTGCGTACGCAGTTCCCGCAGTGGCATGCGCACTTCGACAAAGCTGTTTTTCGATCGTAGGCAATTGGTCAACAATGTGGCGGCAGCCACATTTGTGGTTACTTCGCGGTTCCGACAGTGAAGACTCCGGTCACCGTGCGGAGACGGACCCCACAATTGCCGACGATTCAGGCCCATCTGCCACATTTTGCGATGCAAGCATGCAACACTTGCCGCACGAGTGTCGACAATGCGGCAGATTCTTGCTGCGTTAAGTGGACCTCAACCGGCTGTGGGGCTAGGTTCGCCTCAACGTATCAGGAGGTATATCCATGAATCGTATTGCTACCACTCTGCTCGCTGGCGCTGTTGCGCTCGGCTTTGCCACGGCCTCCCAGGCCGCCGACCTCATCGTCGACTACGCTCCGGTCTCGCCGGGCATCGTCGATGTCTCGGGCGACTGGGATGGTGCGTATGTCGGTGTGTTCGGCGGCTATGGCTGGGGCACTGCGGATCATACCAATGCAGTGGCTCCCAGCCCCTGTGAACCATTCGAAGGTTGTGACGTCGGAATGGACGGCTGGCTCCTCGGCGTGACTGCCGGTGCCAACTTCACCGTCAGCTCGGGTTTCATCCTCGGCATCGCCGGTGATATCGCCTGGTCGAACGTGTCTGGCACCGACAATTATCCCACCGTTGATGACGTTGCGAACGGAGTTGACTGGGAAGGCTCGCTGCGCGGTGTTGCCGGCTTCGATGGCGGCTCGTTCATGCCCTACCTGACTGCTGGTCTCGCCGTGGCAAGCGCCTGGCATGAGTCGGATATCGGCGAAGCGTCCGCGACCCACATGGGCTGGACGGCCGGTGTCGGTGTGGCCGTTGCGGTTGCGGACAACGTGACCCTCGACCTGCAGTACCGCCACAGCTGGTACGACGAGCAGGAGTACGACATGGACGCTGCTCCGGTCCCGAACCCGGTCTTCGGCCTCAGCACCGACCGCGTTACCGCCGGTATCAACTTCAACTTCTAAGTCCGATGGCTTCGGCCACCTGACCACGAAATCCGAACCCCGCCCGGCAGGTGCCGTGGCGGGGTTCAGCTTTTCTTGCACCGTTCATCACGAGTTTCCGATCCGCGCTAATGGTTACCGTTCGGTAAAGGGGCCGAGACCTCGGCAGGCCGGGCGTTTCACGCTGCATCACCGACGCCGGGGTCGTTCACGCCCCGGAAAGGTAACTGCGGCGTAAAGGAATTATTCGCATTTTCGGCGGATTCATCCCCTCACAAGGCTTTTGTAACGTGTTCCTTGGAGGCACTCATGAACCGCATTTCTCTCCTCATCCTCGCGGGCGCCGCCACCCTCGCGTCCGCTTCGGCGGCCTCGGCGGCTGACCTGCTCATCAACCAGCCCGCCCCGAGCTACGGCGGCGGCTACAGCAGCACCGGCGGCTGGGACGGCGCCTATATCGGCGGTTTCGTCGGCTACGGCTGGGGCACGATGGCCGACGAGGACGGGAACATCCTGCTCGCCCCGGGCGATGAAATTGACCTCAGCGGCTGGACCGTCGGTGCCAAGCTCGGCGCCAACTTCTCGGTCGGCGGCGGCCTGGTACTCGGTGCCGAAGGCGATGTTGCCTGGGCCGGGATTGGCGGCTACGACGCCGGGATTGACTTCGATGTCAACTGGACGAGCTCGCTGCGCGGCCGCGTCGGCTACGATGCCGGCGCCTTCATGCCCTACCTGACCGGCGGTCTCGCCCTTGCGGGTGCCACCGCCAGCGATGGCCCGACCGACAACAGCCAGGTGCATATCGGCTGGACCGCCGGTGCCGGCGTGGAAGTTGCCGCCACCGAGCAGATCTCGCTCGATCTCAACTACCGCTACTCGGACTACGGCCAGGCCACCTATGATCTCGGCACCCCGAGCGACCTCGACCTCAGCACCCATGCTGTAACTGCCGGTGTGAACTTCAAGTTCTGATCGGCGCACCAGCGGCGTGGTGCGCTCTACACGGCCCGTCGGGACATCCGGCGGGCCGTGCCTTTTCGTTGCTTCGTCACGCGATTGTCACATCGGGGCAACGCAACCCTCTTGCCAAGCCCGGCAAACGCGCCCACCTTGCTGTCATCGTCAACAGCGCAAAGGAGGTGATCCAAGTGTCTCATAAGAAATCGTCGGTTTCGAAGGGTCCTGGAGTCTCCGGTAGCTCGGAGCAGCCTCTGGCCTAAGCGAAGGCACCTCGCCCTTGAGTGGGCAGGGATAGCTTCGAAGACCGCGAAATCGGGAAGGGTCGCCTCAGGGCGGCCCTTCTTTTTTCGCCAGGCCAGCGGCGGACCAGGGCCTGCTTTGCAATCGCGTCCGCAAACGACTATATCGCGGCTTCCCTCATTTGCGCGATTGCCATGAACGTCCACACCCCGGCCGCGGCCACCAAGCTCCTGCCCTTCCAGACGCGCCGGACCTTCGCGATCATTTCGCACCCCGACGCCGGCAAGACCACGCTCACCGAGAAGCTGCTCGCCTCGTCGGGCGCCATCCAGCAGGCCGGGCAGGTGCGCCACCGCGCCAACCAGCGTGCCACCCGCTCGGACTGGATGGAGATCGAGCGCCAGCGCGGCATCTCGATCACCTCGTCGGTGATGACGTTCGAGCACCTGGGGTTGACCTTCAACCTGCTCGATACGCCGGGCCACTCGGACTTCTCCGAGGATACCTATCGCACGCTGACGGCTGTGGACGCGGCGATCATGGTGATCGACGTCGCCAAGGGCATCGAGGCGCAGACCCTGAAGCTGTTCGAGGTCTGCCGCCTGCGTGACATCCCGATCATCACCTTTGCCAACAAGGTCGACCGCGAGGGCAAGGACCCGGTCGAAATCCTCGACGAGATCGCGTCTACCCTGGCGCTCGACGTCTCGCCGGTTGTGTGGCCGCTCGGCGGCGGCGTCGACTTCCGCGGCATCGTCGACCTTACGGCCAAGGTTGTGAAGCGACCGAATGGCGAAGTGTGGAAGACCTTCGCCAAGGTCGAGGACCTGGCCCGCGACAACGAGTTCGCCATGGACCCGGTGATTGTCGCCAGCCTCGAGAACCTGGAGCTGGCCCGCGCCGGTTTCCCCGAGTTCGACCACGAGATCTACCTCGCCGGCCACCTGACGCCAGTGATCTTCGGCTCGGCGCTGAAGTCGATCAGCGTGCCCGAGCTGCTCGCGGCGCTCGGCACCTGGGCGCCGGAGCCGCGGCCGCAGCCGGCCGATCCCAAGCCGATCGAGCCTGATGATCCCAAGGTTTCGGGCTTCGTGTTCAAGGTGCAGGCCAACATGGACCAGAACCACCGCGACCGCATCGCCTTCGTGCGGCTGTCGTCGGGTACCTTCAAGCGCGGAATGCGGCTGAGGAACGTGCGGACGGGGAAAGACATGGCGGTCTCGAACCCGATGTTCTTCTTCGGCCATGACCGTGAGCTGGCCGAGGAAGCGGTAGCGGGCGACATCGTCGGCATCCCCAACCACGGCGCACTGAGCGTTGGCGACACGCTCACCGAAGGCGCGAATATCAAGGTGACGGGCATCCCGAACTTCGCGCCCGAAATCATCCGCCGCGTCCGCCTCGCCGATCCCATGAAGACCAAGCAGCTCGCCAAGGCACTGAGCGACCTCGCGGAGGAGGGCGTGGCGCAGATCTTCCGTCGCATGGTGGGCGCTGACTACATCGTCGGCGTGGTCGGCCAGCTGCAGCTCGAAGTGCTGCAGGCGCGGATCAACTCGGAATACAACGTGCCGATCTCGTTTGAAGCCATCAACTTCGAACTCGCCCGCTGGATCACCAGCGAGGACAAGAAGGAGCTCGAGCGCTTCATCTCGACCCAGAAGCTCGAAATGGCCGAGGACAAGTACGGCGACCCCGTCTACCTCGCCCAGTCGCAGTGGTGGCTAGGCCGTGCCCAGCGCGACTACCCCAAGATCGAGTTCCACACCACCAAGGAACGGCACTAGCCTAAGGCCGCCTTTCCCTGTTCGCCACCAATCGCTATCACTCCCGCCAACCAAGGGAGTGAAACCATGAACACGCGCAAACTGGGCAAGACTGGCTACGACGTATCCGAGATCGGGCTTGGCACCTGGCAGCTTGGCGAGAGTTTCGGCCCAGTCAGCGATGAGTCGGCTGCCGAAATCCTCAAGACGGCTCGGTCGCTCGATGTGAACTTCTGGGACACTGCTGACGTCTATGGCGGCGGCCAGTCGGAACGGCGCATCGCGGCCTTCAAGGACAAGAAGGGGGTGTTCGTCGCCACCAAGCTCGGCCGCAACGGCGAGATATTCCCGGGTCGCAGCGGCTTCAAGAAGGCGGCGGTGAAGGAGAGCCTCGCGGGCTCGCTGAAGCGGCTCGGCGTCGAGACGCTCGACCTTGCGCAGCTCCACACCATTCCGCCCGAGGTGCTGGAAGACGGCGAAATCTTCAACATCATGGACGACCTGCGCGATGCCGGCATGATGCGGCACTGGGGCGCCAGCGTCGAAAGCACCGGCGAGGCGCTGACGGCGATGAAGGCGGATGGCTGCACCACGCTGCAGATCATCTTCAACCTGTTCCGGCAGGACTACATCACCGAGGTGTTCCCAACCGCACAGGCCCGCAACGTCGGCATCATCGTCCGCCTGCCACTGGCGTCGGGGCTGCTCTCGGGCAAGTGGGGCAGGGACCACAAGTTCGCCGACACTGACCACCGCAAGTTCAACGCCAACGGTGAGAAGTTCAATGTCGGCGAGACGTTTTCGGGCCTGCCGTTCGAAACCGGCGTGATGCTCGCCGACCAGCTCAAGCAAATGGTTCCCAGAACGGCACCGCTGAGCCAGTTTGCCCTGCGCTGGATTCTCGACCAGCCGGCGGTCTCGACCATCATCGCTGGCGTGACGCGCCCGGACCAGTTGCGGAGCAACGTCGATGCGGCCGCGCTGGACCCGGTGGAGCCGGCTTTGGCCGAGGATCTCAAGGGCTGGTACGCCGACAAGGTGAAGCCGGCGATCCGCGGCAAGATCTGACCTCCTCTACCCTCGCTCTGTACGAAGCGCCCCGGCCAGTGGTCGGGGCGCTTGCGTCTGGCCGCAAGTTTTCGGTGCCGGTGCAGATCGGCCCGAAGTGGCTGGAATCCGGCGACTTTCGGGCGGTCAGATTTTTTTTCAATTTGTCTCCGGTCGTCCGAAAACATTCCTGAGTATGTCTAGCATCGTGGATGTCGACGTGTGGCAAGTTTGTGTTCGCGTAATAGTTAAGCGCCAAAGAAGTTCGCAGCATTTTTCACTGATGTTATCCAAATAGTGGTGGATTTGACGGAGGTTCGCCAGATGGACTACGTTCCCGGCTGCAGATCACGCTAGGAGAACTGATGTTCATTTTGAAATCGGGTGGCATTGCCACCGCGATCGCCGCTATGATTTTGTCCGCAGCAACGGTCCCGGCCCTTGCCCAGGATGCGGATGCCACCACCTGCGGCACGGATCGCCAGATCGATATCGCCGAGATGAGCTGGCCGTCTGCGGCAGCACTTGCGCGCATTCACGCGACGATTCTCGAAAAGGGCTATGGCTGCAAGGTCGAGGTCGTGGCCGGCGATACGGTGCCGACCTCATCCTCGATGTTGAGCCGCGGTACCCCGGCCATCGCGCCGGAACTCTGGACCAGCGCCATTCAGGAGCCGTGGGACGAGGCCGCTGCCGAGGGCAAGGTCGTGGAACTGTCCAAGGCGATCACCGACGGCACGGTCGAGGGCTGGTTCATCCCCCGCTACACACAGGAAGCCAACCCTGAGCTGACCTCCGTCGCCGCGGTGATCGAGCATCCGGAGCTGTTCCCCGATCCGGAGGAATCCGGCAAAGGCCGGCTTTACTCGTGCCCGCCGGGCTGGGCCTGCGAACTCAGCACCTCGGCGCTGTTCGAGGCCCTGGGCATGAAGGACAAGAACTGGAACCTCTTCTCGCCGGGTTCGGGTGGTGCGCTCGATGCGTCCATCGCCCGCGCATTCACCCGTAACGAGCCGATCCTGTTCTACTACTGGGGGCCGACCGCTATCCTCGGCAAGTACGATGCCGTGCAGATCGACCTGGGTGAGGTGAAGCCAGAGATCTACGCCTGCAACACCGATCCGGAATGCACCGATGCTCCGCAGGTCACGGCATACCCGTCGTCGCCGGCCATCGTCGGCGCGGCCTCGTGGATCAAAGACGAGGCGCCGCAGATTGCCGAATACTTCTCCAAGGTGGGCCTGACCAACGCCCAGATCAGTGCGCTGCTGGTCTACGGCGACGAGAACAAGGCCGATGCCGAAGCGACTGCGCTGAACTTCCTGAAGACGGAAGAAGAC
>JAEYYP010000170.1 GCA_023428425.1 Pseudomonadota bacterium | reverse complement strand
GTCGAGCGTCACGCCCTGGTCGGCGCTCAGCGCCTTCAGCCGGTCCAGCGCTTCCTCGACCGCCTGCGCGGATGCGCCGGTCACGGCGAGGCCGCCGAACAGGGTGGAGAGCGCAAGTGCCCGCAATTGCTTATGGATTATCGACATGAACCATTCCTTGAGAAACCGTGTTGCCCGGCCGCCCCCAACCGGGTACCGCGAAGCGTGACTTCGCGGCAAGATTCACTTATTTCGGCCGGAACGCAAATCAAAGCGGCCCGGCTCGCGTTTCTGTGTAAACGCCCGGTTTCGTCTCCTGCCGCCGCCCGCGGCGCGAGGCGATTGCGGCTTGCCCCGAATCACCCGCTCAAGTAACCGGATTTCATGGGAAAAGACCTTATTCCGCCCGGCTCCGACGGGGGCGATCACATCGAGCCGGTCGATCTGCGCAAGGCGCTCGAGGAACGCTACCTTGCCTATGCGCTCTCGACCATCATGCACCGCGCGTTGCCGGATGTGCGCGACGGGCTGAAGCCTGTCCATCGCCGCATCATGCACGCCATGCGGCTGCTGCGCCTCAACCCCGAGCAGGGCTTCGCCAAATGCGCCCGCATCGTCGGCGAGGTGATGGGCAAGTTCCATCCCCATGGCGACCAGTCGATCTACGACGCGCTGGTCCGCCTCGCGCAATCCTTCTCCGTCCGCTATCCGCTCGTCGACGGGCAGGGCAATTTTGGGAATATCGACGGCGATAACGCCGCCGCCATGCGCTACACCGAGGCGCGCATGACGGAGGTGGCCACGGCGCTGCTGGAAGGCATCACCGAGGACGCCGTCGATTTCCGCCTGACCTACAACGAGGAGGACGAGGAACCCGTCGTCCTGCCGGGCGCCTTCCCCAACATCCTCGCCAACGGCTCGTCCGGCATCGCCGTCGGCATGGCGACCTCCATCCCGCCGCACAACGCCGCCGAACTGTGCAGCGCCGCGCTCCACATCATCGACCATCCGCAGGCCGAGGTCGCCGAGCTGATGACCTCGCCGGAGGAATGGGCGGCGATCCAGGCCGAGGCCGCGGCCAATCCCGCTGCGCTGTTGAAATGCAAGGTGCGCGGCCCCGACTTCCCGACCGGAGGCACCGTGGTCGACGACTGGAGCGCCATCCTCTCGGCCTACGAGACCGGCCGCGGCGGTTTTCGCGTACGCGCCCGCTGGAACCAGGAGGACCAGGGCAGGGGTACCTGGACCATCGTCGTCACCGAAATCCCCTACGGCGTGCAGAAGGCGCGGCTGATCGAGAAGATCGCCGAGCTGCTGATCGCCCGCAAGCTGCCGCTGCTGGAGGACATCCGCGACGAGAGCGCGGAAGACATCCGGGTCGTGCTGGTGCCCAAGAGCCGCAGCGTCGATCCCGGCCTGCTGATGGAATCGCTGTTCAAGCTGACCGAGCTGGAGACGCGCTTCCCCCTCAACATGAACGTCCTGTCGCGTGGCAAGGTGCCCAACGTGCTGTCGCTCAAGGGCGTGCTGCGCGAATGGCTGGACCACCGCAAGGAAGTGCTCATCCGCCGCTCGCGCCACCGGCTGGCGGAGATCGAGCGGCGGCTGGAAGTGCTGGGCGGCCTGCTGATCGCCTACCTCAACATCGACGAGGTGATTCGCATCATCCGCGAGGAGGACGAGCCCAAGCAGGTGATGATGGCCCGCTGGGACTTGTCCGACGTGCAGGCCGAGGCGATCCTCAACATGCGGCTGCGCTCGCTGCGCAAGCTCGAGGAGTTCGAGATCCGCAAGGAGTTCGACGCTCTCACCACCGAGAAGAACCAGATCGAGGAACTGCTGGCCTCCGAGGCGAAGCAGTGGAAGACCATCCGCTGGCAGGTGGCCGAAACGCGGGCGAAGTTCGGCCCGGCGACCGACCTCGGCAAGCGCCGCACCCTGTTCGATGCCGCCCCCGACGTCGATGTCGAGGACATCCAGCAGGCCATGATCGAGAAGGAGCCGGTGACGGTCGTTGTCTCGGAAAAGGGCTGGCTGCGGGCGATGAAGGGCCACATCGCCGACCATTCGCTGTTCACCTTCAAGGAAGGCGACAGTCTCAAGCTCGCCTTCCCGGCGCAGACCACCGACAAGATCATCATCTTCACCACCGGCGGCAAGTTCTACACGCTCGGCGCAGACCGGCTGCCGGGCGGGCGCGGCCATGGCGAGCCGATCCGCATCATCGTCGACATGGACAACGACCAGGACATCGTCACCGCCTTCGTCCACGATCCGAAGCGCAAGCTCATGCTGGTCAGCCGCGAGGGCTACGGCTTCACCGTGCCGGAGGCCGAGGTCGTCGCCAACACCCGCAAGGGCAAGCAGGTCATGAACGTGAAGTCGCCCGACGAGGCGGTCAAATGCCTCCCTGTGAGCGGCGACCACGTCGCCATCGTCGGCGAGAACCGCAAGTTGCTGGTCTTCCCGCTGGTTCAGGTGCCCGAGATGGCGCGCGGCAAGGGCGTGCGCCTGCAGCGCTACAAGGATGGCGGCGTCTCCGACGCCAAGACCTTCGACATCGCTGCGGGCCTCACCTGGCAGGATTCCGCCGACCGCGTCTTCACCCGTAGTGCCGACGAACTGTCCGAATGGCTCAGCGTCCGCGCCACCGCCGGCCGCATGGTGCCGAAGGGCTTCCCCCGCTCGGGCAAGTTCGGCTGACAGAGGTGCGTCCATCCAGCCAGGCGCCCAGCCTTCTCCCCTTGCGGGAGAAGGTGGCTCGGCGCGCAGCGC
>JAEYYP010000135.1 GCA_023428425.1 Pseudomonadota bacterium | reverse complement strand
CTGTGGTGCTTGCCGACGATCTCGGACAACTGATAGCCGACGGTCGAGCAGAAATTCTCGTTGGCGTCGAGGATCTGGCCCGTGGGCGTGAACTCGATGACCGCCTGCGAACGGGCTATGGCCGCGAGCTTGCTGGCGTCTTCATTTGCACGCTTCTTGCTTTGCGTGATGTCGGTCGCGAACTTGACCACCTTGAAGGGCACCCCGCCGCGCGAGACGGGGTTGTAGGACGCTTCGATCCAGATCTCGCGGCCGCCCTTGGCGATGCGTTTGTACTGGCGGCGGTCGAATTCGCCCCGTCCAAGCCGGTCCCAGAACGCACGGTACTCGGGGCCTGCCGCTTCGGCTGGATCGACGAACATGCTGTGGTGGCGCCCGACGATCTCTTCGGCCGAGTAGCCGAGCGCGGTGCAGAAATTGGCGTTGGCAGACAGGATCGTACCCTTGAGATCGAATTCGATGACCGCCTGGGAACGGCTCATCGCAGCGAGGATGAGTTTGGCATCGGCGCTGAATAGGGAGGCCAGAGAAGTCATGATTTGCCCTCGGGTGCCGGACGTGCCGGGTCGCGTTTCAGACTATCCCCGGAGCGAGCGAGACCGCCGTCGCGGCCGGCGCGACGTAGGCATCTTATCTGCTGGGGGGTCATGCAAGCGTCGGCGAAGCGCGGCGTCATGCCTTTGGTCTGCAAACCAAGCTTCGACAGTGTGAGCGTAGGTTACCCTGAATTACCGATCGGTTAATACTGCCGAGTTCAATGTTGACGCAAAGGCATTCCCTGTACATTAAGCATCACATCTTCTGAAATGGGGCAGGCAACGAATATAATCGGCAATTTGTGTGTATCGCAGTACACATTGCAGAAAATGTCCACACCCGCGAGGCAATGCCGGATCAAGTGTTTTTGGGCTCCACCTGTGGGCCGCCTCGACATGGGGCGATAACGGACAAACAAAAAGCCCGGCGCTGAGCCGGGCTTTTCGCATCAATAGGGGAGAAGAACTCCGCTCAGGCGGCTTCTTCCTGCTCCGCCGGTTCGGCTTCCTCGTTGTCGGCCTTTGCGCCGCGCTTGGGACCCTTGTTCAGGTTGGCCTCGATCAGGCGAACCGCCTCGGTCTCGGACATCTTGTTGACGGCCGCGATCTCGCGGGCCATCCGGTCGAGGGCAGCCTCGTAGAGCTGGCGTTCGGAGTAGGACTGCTCCGGCTGGTTCTCGGCGCGGTAGAGATCGCGCACGACCTCCGAGATGGAGATCAGGTCGCCCGAATTGATCTTGGCGTCATATTCCTGGGCGCGGCGCGACCACATGGTCCGCTTCACGCGCGCACGGCCCTGCACGACCTTGAGCGCACGGTCGACGTAGTCGGTTTCGGACAGCTTGCGCATGCCGATGGAAGTCGCTTTGGCAACCGGCACCTTGAGGCGCATCTTGTCTTTCTGGAAGTCGATCACGAACAGCTCGAGCTTGTGCCCGGCCACTTCCTGCTCGTCGATCGACACGATCTGTCCCACGCCATGCGCCGGGTAGACGATGAACTCGCCGGTCTTGAACCCGTGGCGGGCTGCGGTCGGGGACTTCTTCTGCGGGATTGCCATACGCCCTGTACTCCTGTTGCGGAGCCGGCCTGGGAAGCCGGCTCATCGATGAGGCCGCCGGAACGGCTGGCCTTATGCCGCCCAAATGGGTGAAACCTTCCGGTTCAGGCAGCCGCGGGAGGATGCACACACACTGCACCCGCCCCGGCCCAAGTCGCCTCGGTCCGGAATGTTGTCTTCACCTTTCAATGATTAGCGCAATCGCGCCGTAGATCGACGATTTGTCAGCGGCATATCGTACGTGAATACCATAAAAAGTTGTGAGAATCAACTATTTGCTGCAAGCGCGAAAAAACCCAGCGGCAGCGCTGGGCTCCTCCCGATCCAGTTGGCATATCGAAAACGCTCGCGCGAATATGATTGGCGCCGCGGGATCAATCCCCTTCGCCGGGCTCCGGCGAAAAGAACTTCTCGAACTTGCCGGGCATGCCGTCGAACTCTTTCGCGTCCGCCGGCGGCTCCTTCTTCGAGGTGATATTGGGCCACTTGTCGGCATATTCGGTGTTGATCTTCAGCCACTTGTCGAGCCCCGGCTCGGTATCTGGCTTGATCGCATCGGCCGGGCATTCCGGCTCGCACACGCCGCAGTCGATGCACTCGTCGGGATGGATGACGAGCATGTTGTCGCCTTCGTAGAAGCAGTCGACCGGACACACCTCGATGCAGTCCATGTACTTGCACTTGATGCAGTTGTCGGTGACGACATAGGTCATGCGGCCGCTCCGGCAGTCCAGTCTGGCGAGTTTCGGGTGAGGTATCCCCTTTGCCGCGGGATGGCAAGGGCGGCCATTTCGCGCAGCCGGCAAGTCGAAGAAGACTATTCCCAAGCGTCGCGGACATGTCGGCGGGACGCCGAGGGAAGATCGCTTTTCACGCCGTTGCCACGCGTATCGGCCCGTCCGCTTTAGAGGCCGTGCCACCCTCGTTGGGAGATCCCCCGACCTTCAGTCGAAGTCCCTGAATTTGTCCGTCTCGCGCCTTTCGCGTTTTGTCGGCCTGCCGCTGCCGGCGTCCCTGATAGCCGCGCCCGCCGGCGCCGACGGGTCGGCTACCGGCTTCGGGGGCGAGAGATCCTCGTAGAGCGTCGCCGCCTCCGGCGCGGGACCCCGGCGCAGGCCGGTGTCGAGGACGCGGTAGACGAGGACGCGCCGCTCGAGCCCGATCGTCAGCACATCCCCCGGCTTCACCTGCTGCGCGGCATGGTCGATCTTTTCACTGTTCACCCGCACATGCCCGCTTTCGGCGAGCTTCGCGCCGAGCGAGCGCGACTTGGTCACGCGCGCGAAGAAAAGCCATTTGTCGATCCGTTGCCGCGCGGGACCCGGCATCTACTTCTTGAGCTGGTCGCGCAGGGCGGCGAGCTTGGCGAAAGGGGAATCCGGGTCGAAACGCGCGGGCCGCTCCTCGCGCGGCTTCTGCTGCCAGGGTTTGCCGCCGCCCTCGCCGCCGGGTCGCCTGTCCTTGCCGCGCGACGGATCGCGTCCGCCATCGCCCTGGGGCCGAGCATCCTTGCGACCGCCGCCCTTGTTGAAGCCGCCGTTGTCCGGACCGCCTTTGCGGAAGCGCTGGCGACCGTCCGGACGGCCGTGCTCGCCCTCGCGGCGTGGCGGGCGGTCTCCCTGAGGAGCAGCGCCGTCCGCAATCGGCGCGGCGCCAGGCCTGCGATTGCCGCCAGGCTGTCCCGTCGGTCGCGGCGCCCCACCCTTGCCGCGGGCGTGCTGACCGTGACGCGGGCGGCCCTCGAAGCGCTGCTGGCGCCACAGGATAATCGGCTTGGCTTCCTCGGCGGGCACCTCGGCCGTTTCGGTGGTACCTGTTGCCTCCGGAGCGGATGCCGCTTCTGTTGACGTTGCCGTCTCGCCGGTCGTTTCCGACGGCTGCGCGTCAGCGGCCGTATCTGCTACGGCTTCAGCCCCGGCAGGGCTCTCCGGTGCCGCCGCATCTGTCGGCGTTTCCGATGTCTCTTGCGCGACCGCGGCCGGCTCGGCGTCCTCGGCGGGCGCGTTTTCCATCGCTGCCGGCTGTTCGGGGTCGCCGGTTTCAGGCGCCGCCTCCGCTGCGGCCGATTCGGTTGAAGCGTTCTCGGCAGCTTCAGCCTCCGGCCGCCCATCCGGGCCCGTAGCTGCCAGCGCATCGGCGGTCGACGTTGCTTCGGGCGCGTCGCTTGCCACCTGTTCCGGCTCGCCCTCGGCCACCGGCTCATCCG
>JAEYYP010000134.1 GCA_023428425.1 Pseudomonadota bacterium | reverse complement strand
ACCATGCTCTCCTCGGCAAGGACGACGTGGTGATCTCGAACGGCTCGTGCACCACCAACTGCCTCGCCCCGATGGCCAAGGTCATGAATGACCTCGTCGGCATCGAAAAGGGCATGATGACCACCGTGCACAGCTACACGGGCGACCAGCCGACGCTCGACACCATGCACAAGGACCTCTATCGCGCCCGCGCCGCGGCCCTGAGCCAGATCCCGACCTCGACCGGCGCCGCCAAGGCCATCGGCCTCGTGCTCCCGGAACTGAAGGGCAAGCTCGACGGCATCTCGATCCGCGTGCCCACCCCCAACGTGTCGCTGGTCGACCTCAAGTTCATTGCCTCGCGTTCGACCACGGTCGAGGAAGTCAACAATGCCCTGAAGGCCGCCGCCGAAGGCCCGCTCAAGGGCGTGATGACCTACACCCTCCACCCCCTGGTCTCGTCCGACCTCAACCACGACCCGCACTCGTCGACCATCCTAATCGACCAGACCAAGGTGATCGACGGCAACTTCGTCAACATCATGGGCTGGTACGACAACGAGTGGGGCTTCTCGAACCGCATGGCCGACGTCACCGCCGTTCTCGCCAAGACGCTGTGATGATTGTGATCGCCCACAAAGGATAGGCATATGCCATCCACAGTGTGCCTCAATCACAAGCAACAGTGTGGCTCAGGTCATGTGACAGACACAAAGGCCTCGGAATCCGGGGCCTTTCCGTTTCCGGAAGAACAACCATACGGGGTCCAATCTACGAGCGAGTAGCGGTGTTCAGCAGCACCTATCCGCGCGCAGTTCCTCGAACACCAGACAATCTCGTCCAGGCCCGCCAGCACAGGCCGTGTCGCATTGGACAACGAATGCCTCAAGGCTCGCCTCAAGCGCCTTCAGTTCGGCCAACTTCTCTCGAACCTCTCCGAGATGGGTATGTGCCATGTCGCGGACTTGGCTGCAGTCCTGGTCAGCGCTGATCGACAAGCCGGCGAGAACACGCACCTGATCGATAGAGAAGCCGAAGTCACGGCAGCGCCGGATGAAGGTAAGCCGCTTGAGCTCGCTTTCGGCATAAATGCGCTGGCCGGCGGCACTCCGTCCGGCCTTCGGCAGAAGCCCAATTTCCTCATAGTATCGGATTGTCGGTGTGGTTACGCCTGCCGCCTTAGCGAGCTGACCAATTGTGAGCACGGCGACGTGAACGTTCATCGCAAAAGTCTCCTATTGCCCTTCAAGTTACTTGAAGGGTTCTGCCTGTGTCCATCATCGAAAGGAGATGGACATGACCACCGCATCTGCATGCTGCGACAGCTGCGCCACCAGCGCTCAGGACACCGCCTTGGCGATCGCCTGCACCCTAGGCGCAGGCGACTTCAAGGAAAGAGTCGCCGGCATTCGTGCCTTGGCCAGCCGCTCGCTGCGCAGCAGCCACCGCAAGCCCCTCCAGCTCCGGCTAGTCTACGGCCCTGAGGCGCTTGCCGAAGTAGAGGACTTAGTCGCGAAGGAATCGGACTGCTGCTCGTTCCTCGCCTTCGACCTGCGCCACGACGACCAGTGCGTTCGGCTGACGATCACAGCGCCAGTGGAGGCATTCTCGGCCGCCGACGAGCTCTTTGCTCACTTCGCTCCCGATCTGGCGAGGGAGGCAGCATGAACTCGACAACCGAGAAGGGCGCCGTCGCCACTGCTGGAGTGACGGCAGCGTGCGTGGCCTGTTGCGCCGTCCCGATCGTCGCTACCGCCGGCGTGGCTGCGGCAGCAGCTCCTGTCGGGATCGCGGCAGTGGTGCTCGCCGTCGTCGCTGGCGCGTGGGCATGGTTCAGGAGACGTGGTAAGCGCCAGCAGTCTTGATCATCGGAGCGTAGCCATGCCTATCGTCGTGACCACGGGATTGATCTACGCCGGCGCTGCGCTGGCGGAGATCGTGGGATGCTTCGCCTTTTGGGCATGGCTACGCCAAGGTCAGAGCTCGATATGGTTGGCGGCGGGGATACCATCGCTCATCGCGTTCGCCTGGCTGCTCACCCTCGCACCGGCCGAGCATGCTGGTCGCGCCTATGCGGCCTATGGGGGCGTGTATATCGTCGCGTCGTTGCTCTGGCTGTGGATCGCCGAGGGTACACGTCCGGACACATGGGATCTCGTTGGTGGAAGCTTGGCGCTGGTCGCTGCGGCGATCATCCTGTTTGCGCCCAGAAATTAGCAGCGAGCTCGCGTGTGTCCATGGAGGCCTGTCATCGCACCAATTGCTAAGGTTGCGGGGTGACGAGGATCGCATGCTGCACCATCAGTGCGCTTGTCGTCGGTTGCTAGTTTCTAAATGATCTTTCCTGATGCCTAGCAAAAAGCCCGGAATTCCGGGCTTTTTCGCATCTCGGCTCTCGGTTGGGAATTTCCCGATCGACCAAGCAGCCGACATGAGTGGGCAGGAGAGTTGCGGAGGCTGCGCGATCCAGACGGAGTGTCGTTACCGAGATCGCCCAAATATGCAAGCCACAGTGTGGCTCAGCGCCAACCAACAGTGTGGCTCAGGTCGGATGAAGAACAAGAAGGCCCCGGATTCCGGGGCCTTTCCATTTCGACGACCGCTTGCGCCAGAAGCGGTCATTTGCACCGAAAGCCCGGATTTGAAGGCATCTCGGTTCCCGTTTGGGAGTCTCCCGATTGCCCCACTGGCAACGCCGACAGGCCAGGCGGTCGATGGCACCTACCCATATGCACACACAGGGAAAAAGGCCCGGCCTCGAGAACGCTTTCCGACTTAAGCCAACCCGGCAAAGTCTCGAAATGAGACAGATTGGGCATGCCGGACGGCTTAGGGCGGCCGCTGCACGTAGCGAAAGGGAGGCGCCGCACGACGCCCCCCGGGAATCGCGCTACTTCTGCTCCTTGAGCCAGTTCAGCATCTCTTCGATTTCCTGCTGCTGGGCATCAATGACCTTCTGCGCCATCTCCTTCGCCCAGTCGCTGTCGCCATGCCTCACCTCGGCCTTCGCCATGTTAATCGCCGCCTGGTGGTGGGGGATCATGGCGCATACGAACGCCACGTCGATGTCCTCGGCCATCATGCCTTGCATCATTTGCGCATTGGTCTCGTCCATGCCCATGGCCATGTCCTGATGGGCCTGGTCCATGCCGTTCATCATATCCATCATCATGGTCCCCATGCCGTGCTGCATTCCAGTCTTGCAGATGTCGGGCAGTTCCACAGAGGTCACGGCCATATCCTGGGCCGTGGACGTCGAAACCAGGGTTATTGAGACCCCTAGGGCCATAAGGGTTTGTCTGATCATTGATCAATCCTGTCATGAGTTCGGTTCGAAGTTGGTTTGAGTCCAGTAGATCAAACCGAAACAGGAGGTCGGAAAGGAGCCAGGGTTACGCCACCAAGAAGACCTAGCCACATAGCCGCGACCGGATCGGCTTCCACGACGACTTCAAACTCGGTATCGGCCTCAACCGGAACGCCAAGAAGACAGTGCTCGATCATGCAGCAGGCAACGTCCGACTCCTGAGATACGGCATCGGTACACTCATTGTGGGAGGAGTGTCCGGCCCTATCAAAATTCTTGTCGGATGCCGAGTGGAGGGATTCCACCGCACCCCCAGCGACAGCCACATCGTGGCCGCCCACCCCAGCTAGCAGCAGTGTAAGGAGGGCGAGTATCCGAATTGTGCGTGACAGTGCGGTCGCCATGTACGCTGAACATCATGGGTGACGGGTGGTTCCCAGCTTGGCGGTACTGTACGGCAGGACCGTGGCATCGAATAAGGCTCCACCTGCCTCGACGAACATGCTGGCGTCGGCTTCTCGGCTACAAGGGGCGTGGCCTCACCACCGCGGGTCCGGTGCTCTCTGGCTGGGCCTCCAACTGACCTTTGCGAGGAACGCCGTTGAGCGCTGCCAAGATGAAGTCGACGCGCTCGACAGGCGGTAGCGCAGGAACCGCAAGGGGGCGGTAGCCCAGTTCGGTATAGACGTCGGTCAGCAGTCGATGGATTTCGACTTGCGCCGGCCGGTCTTCGGTGCGGGCGTAGTCCGCCGCGAGCGGCAGGAGGTCGAGTACGAAGACGGCGCGGTACCTGCCTGGCCCGATCAGGGACAGGTACTCTACGTCGGGTGTAAGCCCCAGAAACCGATAGTAGGCCAGTGCGTCGGGGAGAGCGCGATCGAGGAACACCTGAGCCTCCGGGTCGAGCGCCTCCTCTTCGGCGATCTGCATGTCAAGGATGCCACGCTGAAACACGATTTGGTTGGCGCGAATCTCCTCGACTGATTTCCCGGTCACACGTTGGGTGTCGATATAGTGCCGAGCGTGTTCAATGGTCGTGACGTAGCCGCGCTCACGCAGGATGTTGACCGTCGTGGTCTTGCCGGAACTCGGGCCTCCGGTGATCACGCACCAGTTCGTTTCCGGCGTCATGCCCGCTCCGCGACCGCGTTGCCGAAGTGTCGGGTAGCATCGTCGACCATCTTTCGCGTGCACCAGCGGGCATAGGCGGGACCAAAGAGCCAACCAAGAATTCCGCCCAGAAGTCTCCTTGGCCGGGCGTATTGGATGTAGACGCGCAACCCGGTGCGCGGGCCCTGAGGAACGAGCTCGAAGCCCATGCAGTATTGCCCGATCACCCAAAGTGTTGGCTCCGCCGTCGTCTCCCAGGTCTTGCTGGAGGGGGGCGCTCGGAACGTTACGACTTCGTCCACCCCTAGTGGGATGCCCATGACGCTGCCGGTGAACCCGAAGCGGGACCCGACACGCTTGGTATGGTCAGGCTCCATTACAATCTTCATGGTTGTGCCAAGCATCATGCCGGACGGCTTGCTCATGTGCGATGAGAGGTTCTCCTGGTCATCGAGAAACGCAAACACGACTTCGGCAGGCGCTTTAGCGATGCCGTGAGCTCCCGCACTTAAGGGATAGGATGACATCGTAACCTCCGCGATCTTTGCGCACCCAAGGCGCCACATTGGTGGCATGGCCGACGGCGCAATGGCTTGCGCTCGATCAAGTGCCCTCGGACGGAGATGCAGAAGTTCAGAACACGGCGCGGGGACGTAAGGTCGCGCCAGACGAGTGGTAGCAGTCACGCTCCAGCATAGTTACGCGGCCGAACGCGGATCCGAGCCCTGAATCGGGGAATTAGGACCGCTCGCCGGCCTCTGACCCCATATTCGGAGCCGGGCCAGTATCAGAATGACCGTCGGCCAGACCATCGTGTTGATCAAGTCCTTGCCGCTGTCTCCCAGCTCGAACGACCAGGCACCGGCGTGCCAGTGAAAGAAATCCATCAGTTCGTTGGCGAGCTCGAACGCGAGCACGATAAGCCAGGCCAGCCAGCTTGAGGGCGAGCGGCGCAGGATGACCACCAGACCAATGAAGAGAGCGAGGCCAAGATGGATGTGCAGGGCGTCCTTACTGATCCCCAGCAATGTCGAAAGGTCGGTCTTCAAGGCGTTGTACAAGAGTGGACTCCGGCGGCTCAGCACGCCCACCATACCGCGAGAACGCTAACTCGTGGTGAAGTGAACGGATTGAAGGCGCGGCGGCTTTGCCTCCGGGCAGGAGGTACGACTTGATCCTGATCAATCAAGTCGTACCTATCTGGCGCTAAGTAGGCATCATGAGCATCCTGCAGCGACAGCTTCGGGTTCTTCTGGCGGCTTTCCTGGTCGCCAGCCTGCTATTGGCCAGTATCGCGACCGGCCAGGGCCTTGCGACACCCTGCGGGGACCGGGACCACCACTACTCGACGGTCCTATCGGCTCAGCTGGCGCCGGCCGACACGTCTGAAATCAGCTTTGCTTCCGACCACGACCACAGCGTGGCGGCGTGCTGCTCCATGTTCGGGTTGACCTGTTGCACGAGCACAGCAATCAGATGCGATGAAGCGATCGCCCTAGGCCGGATGCCCGTCCGCCCGGCATGGCTTGTGGCCGCCATAAGCGCGCTTCATGGCCGCGGCCACGAGGTGAATCGCCGACCGCCCCGCCTCACTTGATTCCACGTGCGTCGAGCGCAGCAACCGTGCGCGGCCAGTCCGTGCGCATCCCGGAATCACTACATACGAGGCTTACGATGAAAACCTTCGCCACTGCCCTCTTGGCCAGCGCCTTCGCCCTCAGCGCGACGTTGGCTGTCGCTCAATCCGATCCACATCACCCCGCGGCCGGCGATCCCGCCGTGACCGATCAGGCCACTCCCGACGCCACAGCCGAGCCAGCGCGAAGGAGCAGCGATACAGTCTGCCCCGACGCCCCATCGATGATGATGGAGATGATGGTGGGGGCGGGAGGCTCACCGATGCCGATGATGAAGATGATGGAGCTGATGCAAGGCATGCAGGAGCTCCAGACCGAGCAGATGAAATTGCTTCGGCAACTGCTGGCCGAAGTGCAGCAGCGGGAGGAGGCGTCGCCATGATCGACATCCCCAAGAACCGCACGCTCTCGCTCCTCGGCTCCGCCGTCGCGCTCAGCGCCGCACTGATCGTTCTGTTCGCGGCGTGCGCGATCGTCGCGGTCGTTGTTCCCGATCTCCGTTTCTCCCACGTCTGGATCGGGCTCTTCACCGTGTCGCCCGTGAGCTCGCCTCAAGCCTGGCTAGAGGGGCTGTTCTTCAGTCTCGCCCTGGGCGTTGTCGCCGGCTCGATCTTTGCGGCGGTGCACAACGCGATCGCAGCCCGAGGCCTGTGAAAGCCACGCCCGGACTTCGCGGTCCGGGCCGCCCCCAGAGTCAATCAGTGGTCCATACAGAGCGAAATAGAGCATGAAACTCTCATTTTCGGCGCTGCCAGCGGTGATGCCAGCAGCATCTCGCAGGTCTTGCCTGATGCGCGCACCAACATTCACCATCGGCTACCCTACGTGAGGCAACGAGCGATGAACCCGATCGATCACAACGAACATATGCATGACGCACATCATGCAACACTGTCGACGCACGTCGCGGGCGAACATACCATGGATCGAGATCGGGATGAGCATGCCCGACATGAGGCCGGTGCCGCGCACGACAAGCATGCCGGCCACTCCGTGGCCATGTTCCGTGACCGGTTCTGGACCAGTCTGGTCCTCACGATCCCCACCCTCATCTGGGAACCGATGATCCAGGAGTGGTTCGGCTACTCAGCCCCGCAGTTCCCGGGCTCGCCGTTCATGCCGCCGGTGTTCGGCGCGATCGTCTTCTTCTATGGCGGTTGGGTTTTCCTCCAGGGCGCCCTTCGGGAGCTTCGGGCGAGGCTCCCCGGGATGATGACGCTCATCAGCCTCGCGATCTCGGTTGCCTTCCTCTACAGCGTCGCCGTCACGCTCGGGCTCGCGGGTCATCCTCTCTGGTGGGAACTGGCAACGCTCGTCACCATCATGCTGCTGGGGCATTGGATCGAGATGCGCTCAATCTCCCAGGCCGAGGGTGCGCTCAAGGAACTTGCCAAGCTGCTGCCTGATGTGGCTTCGCGCATTATCGACGACGACCGAACCGAAGAGGTGCCGGTGAACGCGCTGCGCGTCGATGACCTCGTGCTGGTGCGGCCCGGCGCATCGGTGCCGGCGGACGGCGTCGTCGTCAGCGGCAAGAGTTCGGTCAACGAATCCATGATCACCGGTGAATCCCGCCTTGTCGACAAGACCGAGGGCAGCGAAGTCATCGGCGGCACGGTCAACGGCCAGGGATCCTTACGGGTACGCATCGCGCGGACCGGCGACGCCACGGCGCTCGCAGGCATCATGCGCCTCGTTTCACAAGCGCAGACCTCACGCTCACGTGCCCAGGCGCTGGCCGACCGAGCGGCGCGCCTGCTCACGGTCGTTGCGATCCTTGCCGGCGCTGCGACCTTTGTCGCTTGGGCTATTCTCGGCGTCCCGATCGATTTCACGATCACGCGCGTCGTCACCGTTCTGGTGATCGCCTGCCCCCACGCCCTGGGCCTGGCCGTGCCGCTGGTGGTCGCCATTTCGACCACCCTTGGCGCCCAGAACGGGCTGTTGGTCCGGGATCGCCGGAGGCTCGAGGAAGCACGCTCGCTCGACATCGTCGTCTTCGACAAGACCGGAACGCTGACGCTGGGCGCCCACCGTGTCGTCGAGACCGTCCCTGCCGATGGTCTCGCGGCAAACGAGGTCCTGCGTCTCGCAGCGGCGGTAGAACGCGACTCCGAGCATCCAATTGCGCAGGCGCTCCTCACAAGCGCCGGGGAACAGGGCCTCGACGTGCCGCAGGCCACCAGCTTCGCGGCTACCGCGGGGCGGGGCGTGGACGGCGTCGTTGACGGACGCACACTCACGGTGGGGGGACCCGCCATGCTGTCGCAGCGGCAGCTCCAGGCGCCGCGATGGGCGCGAGAGGCGGCAGTCCGTGCCGGCAGGGACGGTCGGGCAGCCATCTACCTGGTCGAAGGGGCGGAGGTGCTGGCCGTCTTCGTCATTGCCGACAAAGTCCGGCCGGAATCCGCCGACGCCGTCAGGAAGCTCCATGACCTCGGCATCGAGGTGGCCATGATGACCGGAGATTCCGAGGATGTTGCGAAGGCCGTTGCCCGGGAGCTTGGCATCGACACGGTCTTGGCCAATGTACTTCCGGACCAGAAGGCGGCAAAGATCGAGGCGCTCCAGGCGCAGGGCAAGCGCGTTGCCATGGTGGGGGACGGCGTCAATGATGCGCCCGCGCTCGTGACCGCCGATGTCGGCATCGCGGTCGGTGCCGGAACGGACGTTGCGGTGGAGGCTGGCGACGTCGTGCTGGTCCGCTCCGATCCGCGCGACATCCCACGCATCATCAAGCTGAGCCGGGCGACTTACAGCAAGATGATCCAGAACCTCTGGTGGGCGGCTGGCTACAATGTTGTCGCCATTCCGCTGGCTGCAGGTGTCCTCTATTGGGCGGGCATCGTGCTCGCGCCGGCAGTCGGCGCGGTGCTGATGTCGGCAAGCACGGTGATCGTCGCCATCAATGCGCAACTGCTGCGGCGACTGGATCTAAGCCGGTAGTCGTCCCGAGGAGCTGAGAGCGGCAGCCATGTGGCGAACCCAGGTGGCCATCGCCTGAAGTTCTTTCGTGAACCGAGATCGGAACTCGGCGGGCTCAATCGGATTCTCGCTACTGAGCGTAGGAGCCGTTCATGCCAGAGCACGAGCGCAAGCAGCATATGCAAATGGGGTGGGGACGATTTGCGGCGATGATTGCCGTATCGGTCATCGTCATGTTCCCGCTGATGTACCAGCTGGTCTACAGCACCGACCATGTCCTGTTCAGCGTAAACCGGCTGGTTGCCTCACTGGTCATGGGATGCGTGATGACTGTCCTCATGCTGGGCTTCATGTGGTCGATGTACAAGGGCAAAGCAGTCAAGGTCGCGATTGTCGTCATTGCCGCGGCAGCCGGACTCACGCTCCTTTTCGTCAATCGTAGCCAAAGTCTCATCGACGATGTGCGGTTCATGCAGTCGATGATCCCGCACCACTCGATCGCCATCAACAATGCGCGCAAGGCCAGTATCAGCGATCCGCGCGTGCGCGAACTGGCCGACCGGATCATCGAGTCGCAGGTAAAGGAGATCCTCGAGATGAAGATGCTGATCGAGGACATCGAGCACAACGGAGAACGAGGTCGAGAGCCACTGCCCGCCGCCTCCACCGAGATCACCGATGAAATGAAGTCGGAAGCCGAACAGATCGTCTCCGAAGCCTCGGCGGAGGATGCCAATTCCCAGCCGCAGCAGTAGCGGCCCTTAAGACGCAGACTGGCATGCCCCACCAAATGCCAGATCACAGGCTCGCTTGGTCACTCAATGCCGTTGGCGCGCTGCAACGCCCTCACATAGGTGACGATACTGGCGACCTCGGCCTCGGTGATGCCTTCCACCGGCGGCATGTCGCCAAAGCGCCAGTGGTGCGCCCGCACGCCCTGTTGGGCCGCGACGAGAAACGCCTGGTCGCCGTGGTGACCAGGCTCGTAGATGCGATGGACGAGTGGCGGCGCTACGCCGTCCTGCCCGGCTGCATTGACCCCATGGCAAGACGCACATCTCACCTTGTACGCGGCCTCGCCAGTCAGCTCGTCGGCAGTGAACTCAGGTACCACCACCGCCACAAGAGGGGGACCGGCCTTCACCGGCGCCGGCGCTTGGTTCGCGAACAGATAGAGGGACAAGGCTGCAACGATGATCGCGCCTGCAATCAGTAGACCGGTCCTCGTCATCAGCACGCGACCCTTGCTTTGGCAGATACGACTACTCGACGATCAGCTTGCCAATCAGCCCCTTGGCCACACGCGGCAGCGCGTGATCGACGAGTGCGTACTCTCCGGGGACCTCGAGCGTCATGTCAACCACCGTAGCACCTCCCGGCGGCACCGTGACGGTTTGCACATCAAGTAGCGGCGGGCTCAAAAGCGAACCAAGCTGGTAGGCGCGGTCGAAAATCTCCCCGATGACGTGGAAGCTTGAGGTCTGGCCAGGACCTCCGACGCCAAAATGGATGCGGATGCTCTCCCCAACCTTGGCCTTCAGGGCGCCATCGCCGAGAAGGGCACCAACCGCGCCGTTGAAGACGTAGTAGTCGGGGGCCTCGGCGTGCATCTTGGCGACGTCGAACTCCTGCATCCCTTCCGTGCCGAAGGCGGCCCTGGTGTAGAGCTCGCCCTGAACCACGTAGAATTCGCGGTCGACAGTTGGAAGCGGCACCTCAGGTTCCACGAGGATCAGGCCATACATGCCGTTGGCGATGTGCTGAGCCGCCTCAGGTACCGCACAATGATAGACGTAGAGGCCCGGCTTCAGCGCCTTGAATGAAAAGCTCTTGCTCTCGCCCGGAGCCGCCTCTGTGGCGAAATGCCCGCCGCCCGGGGCCGTGGCAGCATGGAAATCGACGCTGTGCTTCTCGCTGCTGTCGGCTCGGTTCGTCAGGGTCACGTCGACAGTGTCGCCGACCCTGAGCCGGATGAAGGGGCCCGGCACCTTGGTGCCGAAGGTCCAGTAGTGATACGCCGCACCGTCTGCGAGTCGCCCTGTCACCTCGACGGTTTCGAGGTCGACCTTGATGACCTTCGAAGGACGAACGCCAATGTGCGACGGGACTTCGCTTGCCGGCCGTGCGACATCAAGGGGAGCATCTGCGGTGCCGTTCTCTACCGGATGCTCATGGGTGCCGCCTGCCCACGTCGTTCCAATCATTAGGCCGAAAAGTGCGGTGGCCGCGACGGAGAGCTGCAGGGCGCGGTTCATGGCGATGCTCCTTGATCTGTTGCCTGACTTGACCTGACCGGGACGGTGGGGTCGTTGTGCCACGTCAAAGAGCGATGCCGTTTCGACGGCGGATGAGCACCGCGATCGACTGGACCTGGTGCACTCTGGCAGGAATAGGGGCCGCAAGACGTTGCGGCCCCTATTCCATTAGCCGACTGGGACTTCCTTGGCGGCGGGGGCCCCGCGAAGGAACAGCAGCGCGAGAGCTGCCGCAGCAAAGGCCACCCAGGCTGCGCCTGAGAAGGCCGCCTGGAACCCCGTCAGCAGCGCCTCGGCCGACCCCTGGGTTCCGGCGGCGGCCGCCAGTGCGACTATGGCAGCCAGGCCCACTGCTGAGCCGACCTGATAGGTCGTATTGACGAGCCCCGAGGCGAGCCCAGTCTCCTCCGGACGCGCACCCGACATCGCCGCCATGGTCACCGGAATATACGCGAGTGCCATGCCGAGCGCGGCGAGCAGCGAAGCCGGCAGCACGTTGGCGAAGAAATCGCCATTGGCAGGAAGCTGGGTGAACAGGAGCAGTGCTCCACCCATCGCAACGAGCCCCACCACGACGTTGGTCTTGATACCGAAGCGTCCGATCAGCTTGCCGGAGAGCCCGACCATGACCACCATGATGGTCAGCGTCATGGGCAGCAGGGCCAACCCGCTGGCGAGAGCGGAGAGGTTTAGCGTCTGCTGCAGGTAGAGGTTCAGGTAGAACCACAACGGGATCCATGCGGCACCCAGCAAAGCCATGAGCACATTGCCCAGCGCCAGGTTGGGCGCCTTGAAGATGCTCAGCGGCAGCAGCGGCTCGCGCCGAACCGCCTGGATGGAGAGGAAGACGACCAGGAGCAGCGCGGCAATGCCGAGCAGCAGCAGCGTCTGGAACGAAGCCCAATGCCCCGGCTCCGTCGTCACGATGGCGTAGACAGCCGTTACCAAGGAAGCGGTGATGGTTGCTGCACCGAGCCAGTCGATGCGTCCCACACTGGGCGCCGAGTAGCGGATGACGGTCGGGGCGAGGATGAACACCAGCGCGCCAAGCGGCACGTTGATGAGGAAGGTCCATGGCCAGCTCAGCCATTCGGTGATGACGCCGCCAAGGAACACTCCGGCGGTGCCACCGGCTGCCGCCGCCGCGCCCCAGAAGCCGAATGCCTTGCCGAGCTCGGCACCGCTATGGCCGAAGAGCCGCATGATGATGGCGAGAGCAGTCGGCGCGATGAGGGCTGCGCCGACACCCTGCAGGGCACGGCCGGCGAGAAGCACTTCCTGGCTGGACGCCAGGCCGGCCATCAGCGATGCGCCGGTCAGGATGGCGAAGCCGAGCATGAACATGCGCCGTGCGCCGAATACGTCGCCCAGCTTGCCGCCGAGCAGCAGCAGGCCACCAAAGGCGATGACATAGGCGTTGAAGATCCAGCTCAGGCCACCGGCCGAGAAGCCGAGGTCCACCTGAATGGCGGGCAGTGCCACGCCGATGATCGAGGTATCGAGAATGACGATGAATTGGGCCGCGCAGAGGAGCGCCAGCGCCAACCACCTTCTGGGGTCGGGTGTTTGCATTTCCATTTCCAGTTCTGTTGTCGCTTTCCGCTCAGCGGAAGTGAGGTTCATCGCGCCCGATTTGCGCGACTGTTGAGCGGTCGTAAGGGCTCCAACTCTTGGAGGGTCAAGGGGTCGTTGCGACGACGTCCCGTAAAGGAAAACGCCCGGCGGATCGGGCCACCGGGCGTAGAAATTTACGGTCTGGGGGACGCTCAATGGCCGTGGGCGTGGGGATCTATCCCGGTGACGCCGAAGCGCGGCTGGCGCTTTCTCGCGGGTGGCGGTGACGCCGCCGCGAAGCCTTCGATAATCGGGCAATCGGGCCGGTCGTCGCCGTGGCAATGGTCCGCCAGGTGCTGCAGAGTGTCGCTCATCGCCTGCAGCGCGCGGGCCTTCTCCTGAAGGGCCACGATATGCTGCATGGCGATCGCCTTGACGTCGGCACTGGCACGGCTGCGGTCACGCCACAATGCCAAGAGGTCCTCCATCTGCTCCACCGAAAACCCAAGATCTCGGGCCTGGCTGATAAAGCGCAGGGTGTGGACCTCGTTGTCCGAGTAGACGCGGTAGCCCGACTCGGTCCTGAGCGGCGACTTGATCAGTCCGATCGCTTCATAGTGCCGGATCATCTTGACCGAGACGCCGCTGGCCTTGGATGCCTGCCCGATGTTCATGATGCACTCCTCGCCGGTTCCAGATGCTCGAGAGACAGGGCCGGCTTGTCGCCGCCCCCGGTGGTCGCGTTCAACGGCGCCGTGAAGCCACGCAGGCGCAGGGCATTGCCGAGGACGAATACGCTTGAGAGAGCCATCGCGCCTGCGGCAATCACCGGAGACAGCAGCATCCCGTTGATCGGATACAGCAGCCCCGCCGCCACCGGGATCAGCGTGACATTATAGGCGAAGGCCCAGAACAGGTTCTGGCGGATGTTGCGGATCGTCGCCTTCGACAGCGCGATGGCATTGACGACACCGCGCAGGTCGCCCGACATCAGCACAACGTCGGCGCTTTCAATGGCGATGTCTGTGCCGGTCCCGACGGCAAGTCCGACATCGGCCTCCGCCAGAGCGGGAGCATCGTTGATGCCGTCGCCGACAAAGGCCACTTGGCGTCCGGAAGCGCGCAGCGACTGGATTGCGGCCACCTTGCCGTCCGGAAGCACTTCAGCCACCACCTCGTCGATGCCGAGGCGCCGGGCAACAGCGTTGGCGGTGCGGCGGTTGTCGCCGGTGATCATTGCAACCTTCAGTCCGAGCGCATGCAGGGCAGCAATTGCTTCGGCAGACGTTGCCTTGATCGGGTCGGACACGGCGATGATCGCGGCGAGACGGCCGTCGATTGCCGCATAGAGCGGCGACTTGCCCTCGTCCCCGAGGCTGGCGGCGGCTTCCCCGAACCGGGAGACGTCGATGCCGGCACGAGCCATGGCGCGGTCGGCGCCGACAAGCACCGCGCGGCCCTTCACTTCGCCGGTGACGCCGAAGCCTGGTTCCGCCTCGAAGCCGGTCACCGGCAGCAGTCTGTCGGCGGCGACGGCAGCGACGATAGCCTGCGCGATCGGGTGCTCGGACTTGGTTTCGACGCTCGCCACGAGGTCCAGAACTTCGTCACGATCGAAGCCCTCGGCGACGACAAAGTCCGTCAGCGCCGGGCGGCCCTGCGTCAGGGTGCCGGTCTTGTCCAGCGCGACCACCTGCGCCGAGCGGAGCGACTGCAGCGCATCGCCCTTGCGGAAGAGAACACCGAGTTCCGCGGCTCGGCCGGTTCCCACCATGATCGAAGTGGGCGTGGCAAGGCCCATGGCGCACGGGCAGGCGATAATCAGCACCGCCACCGCGTTGATAAGCGCGAAGGTCAGCGCTGACGATGGTCCGAACACGAACCACGCAGCAAAGGTCAGCACGGCCACGCCGATCACCGCCGGCACGAACCAGGCGGTCACCTTGTCGACCAGCGCCTGGATTGGCAGCTTGCTGCCCTGCGCCGCCTCGACCATGCGGATGATCTGCGCCAGCACCGTGTCGGCCCCGACCTTGGTCGCCTCGAAGCTGAGCGCCCCGGTGCGATTGATCGTGCCGCCGACCACCTCGTCCCCTGCCCGCTTGCGGACCGGCAGAGGCTCGCCGGATATCATCGACTCGTCGACATGCGACTCGCCGCTCGAGACGACGCCGTCGACCGGGATGCGGTCGCCCGGACGAATCTCCAGCACGTCGCCAACCACGACCCGTTCAAGCGGCAGCTCCTGCACTGCGCCGTTGCGGACCACGCGAGCGGTCTTGGGCTGCAGTCCGATCAGCCGCTTGATGGCCTGGCTGGTGCGCCCCTTCGCCCGCGCCTCGAGATAGCGGCCAAGCAGGATCAGTGTCACGATCACCGCCGCGGCCTCGTAATAGACATAGGCGGTGCCGCGCGGCAGGACCGAGGGAAAGAAGGTCGAGACCACCGAATAGCCCCAGGCCGCGCTGGTGCCGAGGACCACGAGCGAGTTCATGTCCGGCGCGAGCCGAAGCAGGTTGGGGATACCCTTACGGAAGAAGCGCAGCCCCGGCCCGAACAGCACGACGGTGGCCAGCACGAACTGGACGTAGAGGTTATTCGTCATGCCGATATTGCGCATGATCCAGTCATGGATGGCCGGCACGTAGTGCGATCCCATCTCCATGATGAAGAGCGGTATCGTGAGGGTGGCCGCCAGAGCGAGCGCGTTGCGCAGCTGCCGGAGTTCGCGGTCCCGGCGATCTTCGCCGTCGTCGCTCACCGGGGCGGCGGTTTCCTGAACAACCTCGTAGCCGGTCGCCCGCACGCTCGCCTCGAGGACGGCACGCGTCGCGGCGCCACTCGCCACAACGACGACCGCCTTCTCAGTTGCCAGATTCACCGACGCCGAAACCACGCCGGGCACTTTTGCCAACGCCTTTTCGATGCGCGAGACACAGGAGGCGCAGGTCATGCCTTCGATCTGCAGCTCGATCGTTTCCTGGCGGGTGGAATAGCCGGCCTTGCCGATTGCGGCGATGACCGCCGAAGGATCCGGCCTGCCGGCAAACGCGACGGTTGCCCGTTCGGTGGCGAGGTTGACGTTGGCCGAGGTCACGCCGGGGACGGCGCGGATGGTCTTCTCGACCCGCCCCACGCAGGACGCGCAAGTCATGCCCTCGACCTGGAATGAGGTCGAGACCGGAGCGGTCGACAGTTCGTTCTTGGTAGACATGTGAGCAGTCCTTTCGTTCGACTGCCCCTCCAGATAATCCCTCCAACGATGGGAGGGTCAAGCCCTCTCTGGATCGGCCTCCACGGCGCCCGCCAGCGCACGAAACCGTGCCACCACCTCGGCCACCTCCATCCCTCCTGGTCGGGCGATCCAGGCGCGGACGGCTCCGACCAGCGCACCGGCCAGCAGCGCCGTAGCGACCCTGTCATCGGCCAGTTCTCTCGCCACCAGGTCTTCCACGATCGCGTGGAACGACGCCTCGGCGAGATGCCCGCCATTGCCTGCGAGCAGCGCGCGATAGAGCCCCAGATGCGCCCTTGCATGTTGGAGCAGCGGCCCCACGAAGCCCCAGCGCTCAGGTGTCCGCTTGCTGCCGATCGTCAGGAGCTCTTCGCGCAATCTCTCGAAGCCGTAGCTCAGCAGCTCCTTCTTCGAGCGGAAATGCGCATAGAAGGTGGTGCGTCCGACGTCCGCCTCGTCGATGATGTCCTGCACCGAAATGGCGTCATAGCCGCGCTCGATGATCAAGGCGACGAAGGCGGAATACACCGCGGCCTGGGTTTTTCTGACGCGCCGATCCATCTTCACGAACATCCTCCGCTGCATTGTTCCAAAGCGAACTGCCGCCCGCAGCGCATCTCTGGTTTCCGAACATCATGTTCCGTATGGGCGAGTTGTCCACTTTTTTCGGAGATCATCCCATGAGCAACTCAAGAATCGCCTTCGCCTCCATCGGGTCCGTTGTCGCCCTGCTGGTGACGACCGGCATCCACCACATCTTCAGGCTCGGCATCGAACTGACCATCCCGACCTTGATCGCCATCGTGCTCGCCATCGCGCTTTGGGCGTTGTACTCGAAGACCCGCAAGCTTGCGCTGCTGGCGGCCTATGGCGTCTTCACGGCCCTGGTCGTGTTCTGGTTCGGGTTCCTCGACGGCTTCCTCGACCATGTGGTCAAGGCGGCGGGCCTCGATAACATCACGTTCCTACCCGGCAGCGAGGCCGAGATTGTCGCCACCGCCATGCAGCTCTGGTCGCAGGAAGCCAGCAGCACGTTCTACGAGGGCACCGGAATCCTCAGCACCGTCCTCGGCTTGGCCGCTGCCGTTTCGACGGGCATTTTCATCAACCGCGAGGTGCCAAGACCGGCCATGGCCAGCTGACATCGCTCGCAACCGGTTTTTTGTCGGCACCCATTGCGAGGGTCTTGACCCTCCCACGGTGGAAGACCCCAACTTCACGGACATCCAACCAGAAAGGATGATGAGATGTACAATTTTGAAGTCAGCGACATGACCTGCAGCCACTGCGTGGCGACGGTCGAGAAGGCCGTGAAGAGTGTCGACGGCAATGCCGGACTGAAGATCGACCTGGCCAGCCTCGCCGTCACTATCGACAGCGACAAGCCAGCGACAAACTTTGCTGAAGCCATCGAGGAAGCCGGCTACACGCCGCAGCTCCGCGCCTGAACAGTCAATCCACCGCAGCAGAAGGGGCGCCCGCAGGCGCCCCTTTTCATTTGCGTCAGGCGTAGACCACTTCGGACATCATGCCCGCGGCCATGTGGTAGAGGTTGTGGCAGTGATAGAGCCAGCGGCCCGGATTGTCGGCGTCGAACTCGACCACCACTGTCCCCATCGGCGGCACGAGAACCGTATCGCGCATGGCACCTGACAAACGCCGGCCGTTGATCCCGACCACCTGGAAGTGATGACCATGCAGATGCATGGGATGCGCCATCATCGAGTGGTTCATGAAGCCCAGCGAGACGCGCTGTCCTTCGGCAACCTGCAGCTTCTCGCGCTCCGACCATGACCTGTTGTTGAGCGTCCAGGAATACGGCGCCATCGCCCCGCCCAGCATCACCATGTGACTGGCGTCGGAGGATCGGGCATCGAGCGGCGTGATCGCCGAGAGCTTTTCCTCCAGCGACAGGTTGATGGCGACCTCGGCCTCCCCGGCGACACCGGCATACTTCTCGATCGTGGCGTCCGGCGCTGCGAGGATGATACCGGTCCGCGCCACGTCCCCCTCGCGGCGAGCGAACACCGGAACAACCGCACCGGCCGCGACCTCGATCATCAGGTCGATGCGCTGCCCCTGGGCGAGCGGGAAGCGGCTGCCGGCGACGGAAACGACAGGATTGCCGTCGACGGCAACCACGCGCGCCTCACGACCATCGAGATCGATCCAGAAGGCGGTCGAGGCGGCGCCGTTGATGATGCGCAGGCGCACCCGGCCGTTTCGCTCCGTGCGAACCACTTCCGGATCATCGAGCGTGCGGTCGTTGGCGAGAAAGGCGTCGTATTCGACATCGTTGAGGTCCATGCCGCCCATCATGTCCATCATGGACATGTCGCCCATCGACATGCCGCCCATGTCGCCATGATCCATTCCGCCCATGTTGCCGTGGTCCATGCCCGACATGCCGGTCAGGCCCTCGAGAATTTCCTCAGGCGATGTGAAGCTGAAGTCGTTCAGCAGTAGCGTCACTTCTTGAGCGTCAGCGCTCGCATCTTCGCGGACAATCAGCGGTGCGGTCAGCAGCGACTGTTCCTGCAGGCCGTGATGCGAGTGCATCCAGTGCGTGCCCGGCCGGGCAACGAAGTCGAACGCGCGTGTCTCGCCGGCCCCCAAGCGCGCGACATAGCCGGTCTCCGATATCCCGTCGAGATCGGGAGCGGGCGTCATTCCGTGCCAGTGGATCGATGTCTCCTCACCGAGCGTGTTCTCAAGTGCCACGCTGAACCGCTCGTCCGGGTCGAGGACCAGACCGCTCCGTCCATCGCTTCCCGTCAGGCCATAGACCTCAGCGGGGCGGCCAAGAACCTCGATGGTTCGGCGCCCGACGATCAGCTTTCGCTGTGGTGTAGCCGCCAGCGTCGGGACAGGTGAAAAACTCGCTGCCGCACCAAAGGCTGCACAGCCGGAAAGGAAGTGTCTTCGGGAGAGATGCATTTCAGAGCTCCATGGAAAGCCATTGGTTTCGATGACCGCAGATGTGGGGCTTCCAACCGTGGGAAGGTCAAGCGCGAACTCCGTCCGAGAAATTCACCCTTGACCCTCCAGCCGTTGGAGACGCCATCTGTGCCGGCAGTCGACATCATGGAGGCCCAAAATGGCGGATCGAACTGCACACCCCGACATCCTCGTCTACTCCACGCCCACTTGCCCCGACTGCAACGCGCTCAAGGGCTGGCTCAAGGACAACGACATCGCTTTCACCGAACGCGATCTCACCGATCCTGCGATTGTCGAAGAAGCCAAGGCCCGCACAGGCGTCAGAGTGGCTCCAATCACCATCATTGGCGAACATGTCCTCTACGGCACGTTCCTCTCGCAGCGCTCTCGGCTCGAGTCGCTGGTCGGACGTCGTGACGCCGCCTGAAATGAAGCGAACCGTGGAGATCGCCGACACCCGCACGACTGTGCCGGTATCCGAGGACGAGACCGTGTTGGCGGCAGCACTTGGCGCTGGCGTGCCCTACCCTCACAGTTGTCAAGCCGGTCGTTGCGGCGCGTGCAAGAGCCGGTTGCTTGCCGGTCAGGTCGAACTGCTACCCCACTCGCGCTTCGCGTTGAGCGCCGAGGAGCGCAGTCAGGGCCTGATCCTTGCCTGCCGGGCCATGCCCCGCTCGAATCTGGTTGTCTCATGGCGGAGCGTGACCCAGGCAACCCCGGAAGTCCGCAATGGACAGGCTGATGTCTTGGCAAAGCACGAGATTGCTCCTTCGATCTTCCGCCTGGTCTTGCGCTCCAGAGCAGGAACTTTCGATTTCCGGCCGGGACAGTATTTCGATCTGGGTTTTCTGGAGGCACCGCTGCGGTCGTTTTCACCGGCCAGCCAGCCAGGTGACAAGGAGATCGAGTTCCACATCAGGGCCCTGCCGGGCGGCATAGCGAGCTCCATCGTCGCCGGCCGGCTTGCATCCGGCGACACGGTAGCGATCAACGGACCATACGGTGATGCCTACCTGCGGGAGACGCATCAGGGACCTCTGCTCCTTCTCGCCGCCAGTTCCGGTCTTGCGCCCATCAAGGCGATGCTAGACCGCAGCTTGAACGTGACGCCGACACGGCAAACGCACCTGTATTTTAGCGCGCGCTCGCGTGACGCGGGCTATCTCTGGAGCTATTTGGAGCATCTCGCGGGACAGCACCCGAACCTGCTGTTCAAGTCCGTAGTTACTCGCGGCCAGGATGGGCGCCCGACCGGGAAGAGGCTACCCGAGGTTCTGCACCAAGACTTTGGCAGTGGCGATCTAACTGGTTGGGAAGTCCACGCCGCAGGTCCGGAGCCATTCGTGGAGGCGATGCGATCGACGGCAACGCTTTTGGCCGCTTCGGAGGTATACGCCGATGCGTTCGTCGCCGCCGCTCCTAGCTCTCACCAAAGATCAGATGCGCGGTGACCTGAGCCCCAAGTTCCCTCCGGTTTTGAGGAGAGTCCTTGGGTTGATGTTTGGCCTTATGCGGCCAGCTTTTCCAGTGCGAGTTTGGTGGCGAACTCGTTGGGCGTGAGATTGCCCAGCGAG
>JAEYYP010000108.1 GCA_023428425.1 Pseudomonadota bacterium | reverse complement strand
GTTCGGTCACGCCGCCTCGCAGAAGGTCATCGACGCGATCATCAAGCTCGCCGAACTGGCCGCCAAGGAACCGCGCGATTTCACCCCGCCGGATTTCTCGGCTCTTGAGAAGGACGTGCTGGGCATCGCCGAAGCCGACCTGCGCGCCGCCTACAAGATCACCGACAAGGCCCAGCGCTACGCTGCCGTCGATGCCGCCAACGCCAAGGTCAAGGCGCACTACGCTGCGCAGATCGAAGCCGGTGACGTGTCGGCCGAGGACCTCGGCGAAGTCGTGCACAACCTGCAGGCCAAGATCGTCCGCTGGAACATTCTCGACACCAAGACCCGCATCGACGGCCGTGACCTGACGACCGTCCGTCCGATCGTGGCGGAAGTCGGCGTGCTGCCGCGCACCCACGGCTCGGCCCTGTTCACCCGTGGCGAGACCCAGGCCCTCGTGGTCGCGACCCTCGGCACCGGCGACGACGAGCAGTTCGTCGACAGCCTCGAAGGCACGCAGAAGCAGAACTTCCTGCTGCACTACAACTTCCCTCCCTACTCGGTGGGTGAAGCTGGCCGCATGGGTTCGCCCGGCCGTCGTGAAATCGGCCACGGCAAGCTCGCCTGGCGCGCCATCAACCCGATCCGTCCGAAGTCGGAGGAGTTCCCCTACACCATCCGCGTGGTGTCGGAGATCACCGAGTCCAACGGTTCGTCCTCGATGGCGACCGTCTGCGGCACTTCGCTGGCCCTGATGGATGCCGGCGTGCCGATGAAGAAGCCGGTGGCGGGCATCGCCATGGGCCTGATCCTCGAAGGCGACCGCTACGCTGTCCTGTCGGACATCCTGGGTGACGAAGATCACCTCGGCGACATGGACTTCAAGGTTGCCGGTACCGCCGACGGCGTCACCTCGCTCCAGATGGACATCAAGATCGCCGGCATCACCGAGGAGATCATGAAGGTCGCGCTCGGTCAGGCCAAGGGCGGTCGCGAGCACATCCTGGGCGAGATGGCCAAGGCGCTCGACACCTCGCGCGCCACGGTGGGCGAGTTCGCTCCGCGTATCGAGACCATCACGATCCCGACCGACAAGATCCGCGAAGTGATCGGCACCGGCGGCAAGGTGATCCGCGAGATCGTCGAGAAGACCGGCGCCAAGATCGACATCCAGGACGACGGCACCGTGAAGGTCTCGTCCTCGGATAGCGCCTCGATCGACGCCGCGATCAAGTGGATCAAGGGCATCACCGACGAGCCGGAAGTGAACGCGATCTACCAGGGCACCGTGGTGAAGACCGCCGATTTCGGCGCCTTCGTCAATTTCTTCGGCGCCAAGGACGGCCTCGTGCACATCAGCCAGCTGGCCGCGGCCCGCGTCGCCAAGACCACCGACGTGGTCAAGGAAGGCGACAAGGTCTGGGTGAAGCTGCTCGGCTTCGACGAGCGCGGCAAGGTCCGCCTGTCGATGAAGGTCGTCGACCAGGCGACCGGCAAGGAAATCACCGAGGAAGCCGCCGAGTAACCGGCACTCCCCGACAAATCCAGAAGGCCCGGAGCGATCCGGGCCTTTTTCGTTTGTGGATCGAGAACACCTCGATCCGATGCGAGTGAAGACCCGGATTGCGCCGGGCCGTCACTACGGTCGTTCCGGCCTAGTTGAGCGGTACGGGATAGGCGTAGAAGCTGCCGGCTTCCTGGGGGGTCGCCATCTTGGAGAACTTCGCTTCGACCACCCACAGCGTGTCGCCGACCTTGGTGACGGCGGTAGGGCTGTCCCAGCCTTCTTTGGCGACGACTCGAATGTTCGCCGTGTCGCCGTCGAAGGTCACCGCCGACACCTGCGCGCTGCCATTCTCGGCGAGATAGAGCACGCCGTCATCGCCAAAGCGCATGCCGTCGGGCCCGCTGATGTCCTGGCTGAGCTTCAGTTCGGTCAGCGTGCCGGGCTGGCCGTCGTTCATGGTCAACCGGAACAGCTTGTTGGTGGACACGCCGTTGAGATAGAGCGCCCCATCGGGTCCGAAGCTCAGCCCGTCGAGGCTGGCGAGCGCCGCGTCCTTGAAGAACGTCTCCGCGGTCGTCGCACCCGGCGCCACCTTGAGCAACTGGCCGCCAGCCGTATCGGCTGCATAGGCCGTGCCATCGGCGGCGGTGGCAATGTCGTTGCAGAACGTGCCCTCGCCCAGCGGCACTGACGTCTTGAGCGCGCCGGACGACAGGTCGTAGCTGCGCAGCATGGACGGTTTGCCGCCGGCTCCGGCAAACAATGCCAGGTCCGAGTAGCAGGCCCACAGGGTGTTGTTGATCTCGTCGGCATAGACGCCCAGCACGGCGGTGGGGCCTTCGGCGACTGCCGGAATCCAGCCCTCGGCGAGGCTGGCGCCGGGGGCTGCCCGGTAGATCTGGCCGGTGCCGATGGAGCCGGCGATCAGAGTGCCGTCGGCGGTCGAGGTGATGCTCTCGGGGAAGACCCCCGCATCACCGATCTGGACCTTGTCCGCGGCGAGAACCGCCGCGGTGCTGGCAACAGCGAGAACCGTCGCGACGGCCGAAATGGTCAAGATGCGCAAAATACCCTCCCAACTCTGGATTGAGGCAGGTTGGCATCTGACGTCGTCGAACGGCCCAATGCACCGCATAGGCCACGCCTCTGGGCAGGACATGAGGAGCGTGGCGCCGAGCCCCGCTACCCAGCGAACTGCGCAGCGACCGGGGCGGCGCAGACGCCCGCCGTTTCCAGCTGGTGCGCTATGCGCAGACACACATCTTCCCGCCAGGGCGCTGCGATCACCTGTACGCCGAGCGGCAGGTCCTCGCCCTCGAGCCACACCGGCACGGCCGCTACCGGCAGGCCGATGAACGAGATGGGTTGGGTGAAGATACCCATGTTGGGGCGAACCGGCAGCTCCACGCCGCCGAACATCGCGGTCTTCTGCCCGATCTTCGGCGCCTTCATCGGCGTTGCCGGAGCAAGGATGGCGTCGACCTCCTCGAACAGCCGCAGCACCTTGTCGCGATAGGCGCGGCGCAGCTTCTGCGCCTTCTCCACCCACACTGCCGGCAGCATGGCCCCGGCCAGCAGCCGGTCGCGGGTATCGGGGTCGAAATCCTCGGGCCGCGTCCGCAGCCGGTCGAGATGCAGCGCCGCACCTTCGGCCATGGTGATGAGGAAGGCCGCGGCCCGTGCCGCCTGCGCGTCGGGGATGGTGACCACCCGGCTCGCGTCAAGCGCCTTGGCCACCACCTGCACATGCGACTGAGCGACCTGATCCCCGGCGAAATACCCCGCTGCTACGCCAATCCTCAATCCTGGGATGGGATAGGCGAGGCGGCTGAGCGTCGGCTCGTTCACCCGCTTGGTCTGGGCCGAATCGGCTTCGTCGAAGCCCTGCATCAGGTCATAGGCGAGCGCCAGGTCGCGCGCCGAGCGGGCGAACGGCCCCAGGTGATCGAGACTGCCCACAAAGGGGAACGAGTGAGCCCGGCTCAGCCGCCCATAGGTCGGCTTCAACCCGAAAATGCCGCAAAGCGAGGATGGCACGCGGATAGACCCGTTGGTGTCCGAGCCGAGCGCGATCGGCACCAGCCCGCCCGCCACCGCAGCACCCGAACCGCCCGACGAACCGCCCGACATGTGGTCGAGGGCATGCGGGTTGCGCGACGGTCCGTCATGGGCGTTTTCGCCCGTGAAGTCATAGGCGTATTCGCCCATGTTCAGCGCCCCCACCAGCACAGCGCCCGCCGTATCGAGCCTGGTGATGAGCGTCGAGTCCCTGAGCGCCGCCGGCCGGTCGCGATTGATCTTCGAACCGGCCCGGGTCACCATGTTCTTGATGTCGAACAGGTTCTTTACCGCATAGGGCACGCCGGCCAGCGGGCCGGGGTCGAGTCCGTTGGCGATCTTGCCATCGACCAGCTCGGCCGCGTCGATCGCGCGCATGGCCGTGACATCGGTGAAGGCGCCGAGCGCCCCGTTGTGCTTTTCGATGCGGGCCAGCGCCGCCTCGGCGACGCTGCGCGCCCTCACCTGTCCGGCCTTCACGGCAGCGGCAATGTCGGTGGCGCCGGCGGTTGCGGATAGCGGATCGGTCATGCCCTGAAGACCGGCGCCGGCTCGGCTTCGTCCTCGAGCTCGACCTGTTCGACAAGCGCCGCCATCTTGCTCGCCGTCTTCAGGTTCGCCTTGATCGCCGCCCGGTACTCCGGCTCGATCCGCAGTTGCAGAAGCGGTGCCGCAGCGTCGATCAGCGCATCGGCATCGAAAGGTTTGTAGGCCATATCGTCAGTGCCCCCAAGGCAAGTCCGCCGCCACAATTTCACGTCACCTCCCGCGCATCAACCGGCTTGATCGTCGCGGCACTGTCGTCGTTACTGTGCGCGCGTCAGTGCCGAAGGGAGCCAGCATGACTATTCGCCATATCGTCCTCGTCCGCTTTCGCGCCGACGTACCGCCGGCCGAGCGGCAGGGGATCTACGACCAACTCGCGGCGCTGCGCGGTCACCTCGCCATCACCGCCATGAGCTTCGGCGCCAACATCTCTCCCGAAGGCCTGCACCAGGGCTTTGCCGACGGCTTCACGATGGATTTCCCCGATGCCACGGCGCGTGACGCGTATCTGGCCGACGCGGCGCACCAGGCGGCCGGCGCTCGGCTGGTCGCGGCACTCGAGGGCGGGGTGGCGGGGCTGCTCGTCTTCGATATCAGCGTCTAGAAAGCCAAAGTTCTCATTTTGTCCCACCAGAGTTTTGGGTATGGTGCGGCGCAAACCGAGATGGGAACTGAAATGGTCGACTTCGTTATTGCCCCGCCGCCGCAGGTGAGCGTGCAGGTCGCTGGAGGTGGGGCCTTCCCGGTGCGGCGCATCTACTGCGTCGGCCGCAACTATGCCGAGCATGCCCGCGAGATGGGGCATGATCCCGATGCCGAGCCGCCCTTTTTCTTTTCGAAGCCCGCCGACGCCATTGTCACCGGCGGCGCCGCGATCCCCTATCCGACCGAAACCAGCAACTTCCACTACGAGGTCGAGCTCGTGGCTGCGATCGGCACCGGTGGCAGCGGGATTAGCGTCGAGAATGCCCTGAGCCATGTCTGGGGATACGCCGTCGGCATCGACTTCACGCGTCGCGACCTTCAGGCCTGGGCCAAGAAGGCGGCAAAGCCCTGGGAAGTCGCCAAGGGCTTCGACCACTCCGCCCCCATCTCCACCATCGTTCCCGCGACTGCGCTGACTGCGCCGCTCAAGGGTGCGATCAAGCTCGAGGTGAATGGGGAAACCCGCCAGTCAGCCGATATTTCCGACATGATCTGGGACCTGCCGCACGTCATCGCCGAGCTCAGCCGCTACTTCGAGCTCTTTCCCGGCGACCTGATCATGACCGGCACTCCGGCCGGCGTCGGCGCGGTGGTGAAGGGCGATCGCGTCACCGGCTCGATCGCGGGAGTCGGGTCGGTCGAGACCACCATCATCTGATGGAGTGGTCGCCCCAACAGGATGAGGCGCTGCAATCCGTCTCGAGCTGGCTGAAGGACCCCGGCGCCAAGCAGGTGTTCCGCCTGTTCGGCTGGGCCGGCACCGGCAAGTCGACGCTCGCCCGCCATCTCGCCCAGGGGGTGAAGTCGGTGAAATACGCCGCCTTCACCGGCAAGGCGGCGATGGTGATGCGCAAGTATGGCGCGCGCGGTGCCTCCACCATCCACTCGCTCATCTACACGTTGGTGTCCGACAAGGAGGGCGAGCCGAAATTCGCCCTCGACCCCGAGAGCGAGGCGATGACCGCCGACCTCATCGTCATCGACGAAGTGTCGATGGTCGACGAGGCGCTCGGCCGCGACCTGCTGAGCTTCGGCACCAAGGTTCTGGTGCTGGGTGACCCGTTCCAGTTGCCCCCTGTGCAGGGCGCCGGCTTCTTCACGGCCGACGCGCCCGACGTGATGCTCACCGAAATCCACCGGCAGGCGGCCGACAATCCCATCATCCGCATGTCGATGGATATCCGCGAAGGCGGCTATCTCGAGCATGGTCGCTACGGCGAATCCGTCGTCATCCCGCGCGCCGAGGTCGATCGCGACGAGGTCCTGGAGGCCGACCAGGTGCTGGCCGGCCGCAACAAGACCCGCGTTGCCTACAATGATCGTATCCGCGAACTCAGGAACCTGCCGCTGCACGAGCCCGTCGCCGGCGATCGCCTCGTCTGCCTCAGGAACAATCCGATCAAGAAGCTGCTCAACGGGCAGATCTGGACCGCGGCCGAGGTCAAGAAGCGCTCAAACGCCCGCTATTCGATGACCCTCGATCCCGACGAGGCGACCGGTGCGAAGGCCACGCAGGCGAAAGTCGTCACCCATGCCGCGTTCTTCTCGGGCGAGGAAGACGCGCTCAGCTGGCCCGAACGCCGCCAGTATGACGAGTTCACCTTCGGCTACTGCCTCACCGTACACAAGGCGCAAGGCTCGCAGTGGGACAATGTCTACCTCTTCGACGAGAGCTACGTGTTCCGCGAGGAGCGCGCCCGCTGGCTCTATACCGCCGTGACGCGCGCCGCCGAGAAGATCACCGTCGTCAGCTGACATGGACAGGACCGAGCGCCTTCGCCGTCATGGACGCGCTCCGCCGCCACCGGCGCCCGGTCACGGCGGCCGCCCTTGCCGAAGAGCAGGGCGTTTCCGTGCGGACCATGTATCGCGACATTCAGACGCTGATCGGGCTGGGCGCACCCATCGAGGGCGAGGCGGGCATCGGCTATATCCTGCGACACGGCTTCTTTATGCCACCGCTCATGTTCACCCCCGAGGAACTCGAGGCGCTGGTTCTCGGCGCGCGCTGGGTCGCGACGCGTACAGACGACGAGTTGGCACGCGCCGCCCACAATCTTCTCGCCAAGATTGCCGCGGTGCTGCCCGATGATCTCAGGCCGCGCATCGAAGGCACCAACCTTGTCGTCGCCCCCGGTCCGGCTGCCGAAACCGCTGTCATCGACATGGCGGTGGTGCGCAAGGCGATCCGCAACGAGCATATGGTGGATATCTGCTATCTCGACGCTTCGGGCACAGCTACCGAGCGGCGTATCTGGCCGTTCGTGCTGGGTTTTTTCGAGCGCGTCCGCATCGTCGGCGCATGGTGCACGCTCAGGCAGGACATCCGCCATTTCCGTGTCGATCGGATCGTCAGCCTCGAGCCGACCGGGCTCAGATATCCGCGCCGCAAGGCGGTGCTCCTGAAGGAGTGGCGAACCGAGCATGGCGGGATCGGCGATACGGACATCGACGGAAAATGCTAGGAGGGTGCCGCTTCTGATGTCGATGAACTGTTAAA
>JAEYYP010000383.1 GCA_023428425.1 Pseudomonadota bacterium | reverse complement strand
GGAGGGTACCGAAGCCTGGGCGCGACAGCGCCCCTGGCGGAGGTAGCGAGGGGGTTCGACCGAGCTCGGATGTGACAGAACCAGCGTCGGTCACACCCCCTCCTGGCTCTGCCATGTCGCTATCGCTCCTGGCGACGCTACCTCCCCCGCAAGGGGGGAGGTGGTCAGTGGAACTCTCGCCCTACCCCTTTACTTTCCAGACCCCAAACTTCGTCAGGTCATCGGCCAGACGATCTGGAGGAGCGGGACGGAGATCAGGATGACCAGGATCGAGAGTGGCAGGCCGAGGCGCCAGTAGTCGCCGAAACGGTAGCCGCCGGGGCCCATGACGAGCGTGTTGCACTGGTGGCCGATGGGGGTGAGGAAATCGCTGCCGGCGCCGATGGCGACCGCCATCAGGAAGGCCTCGGGGCGAAGGCCCAGATCGGTGGCGAAGGTGGCGGCGATGGGCGCCATCACCAGCACGGTGGCGGCGTTGTTGAGGAACGGCGTAACGGCCATCGCCGCGATCATGATGAGGGCGAGCGCGGCCCAGGGCGGCAGGCCCATCGCCACCGCCGAAAGTCCGTTGGCGATGACATCGGTGGCGCCGGTGGCCCGCAGGGAATCCGATACCGGAATCAGGGCGGCGAGCATGATGAGGATGGGACCATCGAGCTTGCGATAGACCTCGCGCGCCGGCAATCCATTGGTGGCGACGATCAGCACGGCGGCGGCGAAGAACGCCACGGGCACCGGCACCCAGCCGAGCGCCGTCACCAGCATGGCGGCGCCGAGGATGGCGATCGGGGTGAGGCGGTCGCGGACGCTTCCCAGTTGCAGGTTGCGCTCGGCCAATGGCAGCAGGTCGAGATCGCGGAGCTGATTGCCCATTTCGGTGCGGCCACCGCGCACGAGGATGACGTCGCCGGGCTCCAGCCGGATGTCGCGCAGGCGCTCGGAGAAGCGGCGATCGCGACGGGAGACGGCGAGCAGGTCGATACGGGTGCGCTCGAACAGCGAGTAGTCGCGCGCCGTGGTACCGACCAGCGGCGAGGCCGGGCCGATGACCGCCTCGATGGTGGCGAGGTCGCGGCTGCGATGCGCACGGTCGGAGAGGGTCAGGCGGCCCTGCTCGATCATGCGGTCGAGCGCCTCGGGCTCGCCCTCGATGCTGAGCCTGTCACCCTGGCGCAGCATGGCATCGGGGAACGGGATGCGCTTCACGCCCTTGCCGCCGACGATGGAGGTGACCATGGCACGACCATCGGCGAAGCGCTGCAGATCGCCCACCGTGCGATCGATGACAGCCGCGCCCTCCCCCACCGTCGCTTCGGTGGTGTAGTTCTTGATCTCCACCGCATCGCCGACGGCGAGGCCCTCGCGCTTGCGCACCGGCAGCAGCCAATAGAACAGGGTGAGAAAGATCACCCCGGCGAGCAGCAGCGGCAGGCCGACGGCGGTGAAATCGAACATCTGGAAGCTGGTGCCGGTCAGGTCGGCGCGCAGCCGCGACACGATGATGTTGGGCGAGGTGCCGATCTGCGTCATCAGCCCGCCGAGCAGCGCCGCGAAGCTCATGGGCATCAGGAACATCGAGGGCGAGACGCTGGAGCGCCGGGCCATCTGGAAGGCGATCGGGATCATGATGGCGAGCGCGCCGATGTTCTTGACGAAGGCCGACAGCACACCGACGATGACCACGAGGATCAGCAACTGGATACGCGGCTGCCTGACCGTGGGCGCGAGGCGCCCAAGCAGCACTTCCATCACCCCCGCGCGCGAGACCGCGGCACTGACCACCAGCGCCGAGGCGACGATGATGACGATGTCGTCGGAAAATCCGGAGAAGGCCTCCTCCGCCGGGACGATTCCGACCAGTACCGCCAACAGCAGCGCGCCCGCGGCGACGAGATCGTAACGGACCTTTCCCCAGATGAAGACCGCCATCATCAGCCCGATGACAGCGAATGACAGGATCTGCGGCATGGTCATGCGTGGCCCTCCAGCGCGACAACGTTGGTAGAGGGCGGCGGGTGCAGGCGCAAAAAGAAAAAGCGCCAGCGACGGTCCAGAGCCGGCCGACATGCTCTTGCACTGTCGGGTCGATACGGCCAGACTGATACATTATCGTTAATACAGAAAGCTGGGAAGTCATGACGTCACAGGTGAAGTTCGCGCGGCGAGGACGCGCGTTGCAGCCGGGCCAGCGGTCGGAGCTGACGATCATCGACGTGGATGGCAGCGGGCGCCGGGTGGTCTTCACCGCCGACGAGATCATCGAGGCGCCGAACTGGACGCCGGACGGCAAGTGGCTGGTGTTCAACGCGGGCGGTGAACTCTATCGGATATCGCCCGATGGCGCGTCGGGGCCTGAGAAGATCGATACCGGCACTCTCGCCGACCTCAACAACGATCACGTGCTCTCGCCAGACGGCGAACTCATCTATGTGAGTTCGGACGATGGACATATCTATGAGCTGCCGATCACGGGTGGGACGCCCAGGCGGGTGTCGAACGCGCACCCGCACCGGCACCACTACTACCTGCATGGCATTTCGCCCGACGCGAAGGCGCTGGTCTACACGGGCGTGAACGCAGTGGGCGACAACCGGTGGGGGCGGGTCAACATCTGGACGATCCCCGTCGCGGGAGGCCCCGACACGGCGCTGACCGACGTGATGGTGCCGAACGATGGCGCGGAGTACTCGCCCGACGGCCAGTGGATCTGGTTCAACTCCGAGCAGGGGTCACCCGGCCAGGCGCAGATCTTCAAGATGCGCGACGATGGCTCCGAACTGACGCAGGTGACGTTCGACGAGCGGGTGAACTGGTTCCCGCACTTCTCGCGCGATGGACAGTCGATCGTCTACCTGAGCTATCCGCCGGGGACGCAGGGGCATCCGGCCGACAAGGATGTGATCCTGCGCTTCATGAATCCGGACGGCAGCGGCACGCGCGACGTGGTGAGGTTCTTCGGCGGCCAGGGAACGATCAACGTCAACTCATGGGCCCCGGACAACCGACGTTTCGGGTATGTGGCCTACCCGATCGGCTGACGACGCGGGGGCATTGAGGCATAGTCCGGCGCAAGCAGCGACTCGCTGAAGTGCAACACCGCCCCGGAGCCATCGCGTGAACCTCGTCAAACTCGTCGTCTACAATGCGCGTCGGCATGAGCAGAACCCGGCGGTGGCTTCGCAGGCCGGCGTGGCGACGTACGGCATGCTGATGGGGGCGGTGGTCGGAGCGGTAAGGGCAATCGGGACACTGGGGCTGGCCCCGCGTGCCCTGGTGCTGCTCGACATCCGCAACCCCGTGCACCACATCGCGATGATCTATGCGCTGGCGCTCTGCGGCTTTCGCTCGGCCTCGGTGGGCACGGCCTTCGTGGCGGAGCGTGCCGGGCCATCGCCGGCGCTGTTCCTGACCGACAGCGCGAAGACGGCGCCCAACGACGTCGCCGTGCGTCGGGTCGAGGCGGCATGGTTCAACCATGACGGGCGCCGGCCGGTGGACTATGCCGCGCTGCTGCAACTGCCGGGGTTCGACGATCCCGACGAAGTCTTCCGCTACATGTATTCGTCGGGCACCACGGGGCGGCCGAAATGCGTCGGCCTCACCGGGCGGACGCTCGAGGCGCGCGCGGCGCGATCGGCGTTCGAGATGCCGTACCAGGCCAAGGCGGGACCGGCCATGAGCACGATGGGTTTCTCGACGGTGCTCGGCACGCTGATCCCGTTCATGACGCATACCAATGGCGGGCTGCTGTGCCTCGCCAACGGCGGCGGCGTGGCGCTGCAGATGATCCGGACATTCGGCGTGACCTACCTCGCCGGGAGCGTCGCGCAGCTGCAGGACACCGTGCGGGCACTGCGGGGTGCGCCGCCGCCGCCGACGCTGCGCACAGTCTTTCCCGCCGGATCCGCCATTCCGCGCGGCCTGCTGGTGGAGCTGAGGGCGCGGCTCGCGAGCCATGTCTACGGCATGTACAATTCCACCGAGATGGGGCGGATCACCGTGTTCGAGGCCGAGGACATGGGGCGCGGCGCGGGGGCCGTCGGCTATGTGGCGCCATCGGTGACGCTGGAGATCGTCGACGACAACGGCAGCCCCCTGCCCCCGGGCCGAGATGGCGCGATCCGGGTGAAGTCGCCGGAACTCGCGGTGTATGTGGGTTCGAACGGCGAGGTGGTGCCGGCAACCGATGCGGAGGGGTGGTTCTACCCCGGCGACATGGGTCGGCTCGAGGCGGACGGCATGCTGATGATCACCGGCCGCACCAGCGAAGTGATGAACCTCGGCGGCATGATGGTGGCGCCGGAGGCGGTGGAAGACGTGCTGCGGCTCGATGGCCGGTTCGTCGACCTTGCCGTGACCGGCGTGCCATCGCCGGGCGGGACGGATCAAATCTGGGCGGCGGTGGTGAGCACCGAGCCGATCGACCAGGCGGCGGTGCTCGCGGCGGCGCGGGTTCGGCTCAACGAGCGGACGCCGACGAGGATCGTGGTGGTGGACCAGATTCCGCGCAACGAGAACGGCAAGGTGATGCGCAACGTGCTGCGCGACGAGCTGATGCGCCTGACGCGAAGCTGATCGGGCTACGCCCGGGACGGGCCCCCCCCCGGCCCCCCCCCCCCAGGGGGGGGGGG
>JAEYYP010000070.1 GCA_023428425.1 Pseudomonadota bacterium | reverse complement strand
CTGTGACCGTTGTCGTGTTCAAGTGTCGCGATCCCGATGCGACCCGACCGCCAGAGCCCTTTTCTGGCATAGACATCCAAACGGCCGATACATGACTGACGAAAGCGACGCTGCCGAGCCGTCCCCGCCTTCTTTCGATGGGCTGCCGCCCAAGACCATGCTGGGCGACACCTATGAGATCGAGCAGCAGATCGCGCTTGGCGGCATGGCAGAGGTCTATCGCGCCCGCAACGTCCACAACGACGAGCTGGTCGCCATCAAGGTGGTGTTGCCCGAGGTCGCCCGCGACACTACCAACCTGGCGCTGTTCAAGCGAGAGTCGCAGGTCCTCAGCAAGCTGCACAATGACGCCATCGTCCGCTACCTCTCCTACGCGGTGGACAAGGAACTCAACCGTCCGTACCTCGTCATGGAGTTTGTCGATGGCGTGCGCCTCGGCGAGTTCACGGAGAAGACGCCGCTGGATGCGCCCAGGCTGAGGGCGCTTGTCACCCGCATCGCGCTCGGCCTCGACGCCGCCCACAACCTGAGCGTGATCCACCGCGACCTTTCGCCAAGCAACATCATCTTGCCCGATCGGGACGTGACGCGGGCCAAGATCATCGATTTCGGCATCGCCAAGGCGCAGAATATCGGCGATGGGCGCACGCTGTTGGATGGGAAGTTCGCCGGCACCTACCTGTTCGTTTCGCCGGAGCAACTCGGCCTCGCGGGCGGGCAGGTCACGCGCAGTTCGGATATTTACAGCCTCGGTCTGGTGGCCGCCGCCGCCATGCTGGGCAAGCCCCTCGACATGAGCGGGTCGCAAGCCGACGTGGTCGACAAGCGCCGCCGCGTCCCGGACCTCACGGGTATCGACCCGGCGATCAGACCGGCGCTGGAGCGCATGCTCGCCCCCCTCCCCTCCGACCGGCCTCGCGACATGCAGGAGGTGATCAGCCTCCTTGACATGACCTCGACCGACACCGTCCGTTCGTCGCCCCCGCGCCCATCATGGGACGGTACCACTGTTCTGCGCGACATGCCCCTGGCGCCGACGTCCCAGGCACCGGCGTCTTGGCGCCCCTCCCAGCCTCCGACGGCGCGCGACCTGCCGCCCGTGCCGCCTTACGGCTCGAGCCCGCTGGGTGCTCCACCGCCGGGCTCGATATCGCCAATGGCTCCGTTCTCCGTTCCCGCCGGCGCAGGCAGTCAACCACCTGTCGGTAACCCGATGGGCCCGTCGTCACCGCTCTCCGGCCGAGCCAGCGAGAGCCCGTTCCGTCAGCCCTCGGCCAGTCCACCCCCCACCTATCCGTCAACTCCCTCCACGCGCTTCGGAAAGAGCGTCCAGCCGCGCAAGAAATCCGGCGGCGGAGCGATCGTCGCTGCAGTCGTGGTGGGCCTGCTGGCAGCCGCGGGCGGCGCGGCGTACCTGCTCAGGGACAGTTTCCTGCCTCTCGTTGAGCCGGAGATCGCGCAGCAGCAAATCGACGAAACCGACGAAGGCAAAGACAAAGAGACAGTGACCCCTCCTCCCCCCGCCGAGCCTCCGCTGGGCGCACTACCCGCGCAACTCGCCTGGTTGAGGAGCTACCAGCTTGGCGCCTGCAGGTTTGCGGCCCCGATCGGCGCCGCGGAGAGCTTCGTCGAGATCGAGGCTTTTGGCCAGTCAGAGGCGCCGTTCGTGCAGCTTGGCACCGCTTTTGAGAGGGAGTTCGGCATCGACCCCGACATCCAGTTGAGGATGATCGACCCGGCCCAATGTGCTGTCGCCGACTTCATGGCGGCAGTGAGCGCCCGGTCGGCGGTCGGAGGCCCCACCCTCGATCTCCAGTCGACCAATGTCGCGTACGACGGCTCGCTGACCGGCAACCTCGCCCGTCTGGACGGTTGGATTACCGACCTCTTCCTCGTGTCGTCGCGCGGCAGCGTTCAGAGCTTCACGAGTTTCCTGGAAAGAACCGGTAGCAGCGGCAGCTTCACCCTCGACAACCTCCGTTACAACTCGGCAGCCCCGACGCCGATGCTGGTCGTGGCCATCTCGCACAAGGAGCCGTTGACCACCACGCAGTTGGCGACTGTGCATGAGGCCAAGCGCATCTTTCCCGTCATCCTCCAGGAAATTACCGACCAGCAGGGCGAAGTCTCGGTGACCGTTGGCTACTTCAAACTCGCGGCCGCCCCTTAGGGCGTCGAGCCAGCGACGATTTGGAGTGATGGTCGTCTGTCGTGCCAAATCAGGGTTTGGTCGCCTAAACCTCTGAAATCCCTCAACCTGCCAAAATTTCCTGGGTCGATGCTGCCAAAGGAACTTGGGTCGATTTCGCGATCTGCCAAAGAAATCTGGGTCGATTCCTGGCCGGTTGTCGACCAGACTGGTGAGAATGATCGAGGCTTTGGCGCCGCTCAAGATCACGCTTGGCCAATTGGCATTTTTCTCGTGGAGCCTCTACATTGAGAGACACCAATTCCAACCTAGGTGCAGCATGAGCAACCGACTCTTCGAGAACGCTGACACTTTTGCTGAAGCGATCCGCACCGCAGGTGGCCGCGCGGCGGCAGACATGAAACGCGCTGGCGTGGCCGTTTACTACATGGACGACGCTCTTTCGAACGGGATCATCAAGGAGTTGCCGGACGGCACGCGTCAGAAGGTGGAAATCGGCGATGAGGGTGACATCGTTCTCGATACCTTGCCGCCTGGTCCTTGATGATCAACGATCCCATGAGGCCAGTTTGCACTGTCTTCGGGGGAGCAAATGGTTCTGGCAAGTCTACCTTGATCAGAAGCATGGCGCCGCCTGGGGAGCTGGTCAACGCTGATGAAATAGCCCGCCTCCTTGATCCTGTTCACCCAGAGAATGCGTCGCTCGCCGCAGGACGGATGGTTCTGGAACGACTCGATGAACTCGTTGCCGAACGGCAGAGCTTCCATTGGGAGACGACCCTCAGCAGCCATCAGGCTCTGCGCCACATGGCAAAGGCTAGGGATGCAGGGTTTCAAACGAACTTGGTCTTCGTAGTGCTCGAGAGTGTCGCATTGAACATCGCACGGGTGCGCAGCCGTGTCGCGAACGGTGGGCACGGCATCCCGGAAGCGTCAATCAAACGCAGATACGACAACGCGTTCGAGCGCCTCCCCAAGGCGATCCAGTTAGCGGACGGCGTCATCGTCTACGACAACACCTACAAGAATGACTTGAAGACGCTGTTTCGAATGGAAGGTGGAGTACCTCAGTACAACGTGCTCGATGAAGCGAGAATGCTTCACGTCAGGATCGCCGAGGCGCTTGCCGCCGCCCTAGGTTGTTCCGCTGACGAGGTGTTCAAAGCTGCTAGGCCCTAGTCCGATCGACCCAAGATTCTTTGGAATCGACCCAGACCGATTTTGGCCCGACATCGTCGGGGAGAAGTGGCGCGCCCGGAACGATTCGAACGTCCGACCCTCAGATTCGTAGTTGGGTAACTCCACCCTGCCATCAGATGCCGCATCGGGTCAAGGCACCAGCATTTTCAGCTATCTCCGCATATCTGTTTGTGCCAGTGTGTGCCCCCGTCAGCCACCCGATGCGCTGATTTCGTGCCCCCGGCGTGCCCCCATGGTCAAGCTCACAACCGACATTCTCAAGAACGCTCTGCCCGACAAGGGCAAGCGCCTCGAGCTGCGTGACGACGACGAGCCGGGCCTGATCTTCCGCGTCACCGACACTGGTGAGCGTACCTGGTCGGTGCGCTACCGCAGTGCCGAAGGGCAACGGCGCAAGCGCCTTGGCGCCTTCCCCGCCGTGTCCCTGTCGAAGGCGAGAGAGGAGGCACGGAAGCTGAAAGGCTCGATCGCCAGTGGCCACGACGTCGTGGCGGCGGAGCGCGCTGAGAAGGTTGCCGCGGCGGCTCGCAAGCTCAACACCATATCGGCGCTCGGACAGCAGTACTTTGCCGACGCGGCAATGGGCCTTCACCGGCCGAACGCGAAGCCGAAGCGGATCGGGACGCTCACCGAGGAGCGCCGTGTGTTCGACAAGCTCATAGTGCCCGAGCTCGGCGATACCGCCGTCACCACGCTGCGGCGCGCAGACATTCAGACCTTCGTCTCGAAGCAGTCTCGGAAAGCCAGCGCGAAGCGAAAGGCGGGAGAGAAGAAGGCACCGCCGGCAGTGTCGAACGGTCGCCATTGCCGAAACGTACTGCGGCAGATTCTCTCGTACGCGGTCTGGAAAGAGGTGATCGAGCACAACCCCGCCACGGGCATTGCGGTGGTCGCGCCGAAGGCTCGCGAGCGCGTGCTTACCGACGACGAGCTGAAAGCACTGTGGGGCGCCTGGGAGCGCCCGCAGGACTATCAGGGGCTCCAGCTATCACCGGAGGTCGGCAAGGCCCTCCAGCTGGCCGCCCTGACGCTTCAGCGAGGCGGCGAGGTCATCGGCGCGGCCAAGGCGGAGTTCGATCTGAAAGCCAAGACTTGGCTGATCCCGGCGGCCAGGATGAAGGGGAAGCGACCGCACCTCGTGCCGTTGAGCACGCGGGCGGTCGAACTGGTCGAGCAGGCAATGTCTCTCGCCGGGGATTCCCCCTACCTATTCCCCTCGCCTCGTAACCGCGACGAGGATCCGGCGCCGATCGCGCGCCATTCGTTCAGCCGGGCCATGGGGCGGGTCTGCAGCACGCTCGACATCGCCGACGCCACTCCGCATGATCTGCGACGCACGGGCGCCACAAACCTGACGAGCGAGCGCATCGGAATTCCGCGGTTCATCGTCTCTCAGGTGATCGCCCACGCCGGCGATACCGGTGGAGCGGCGGCCGTCACCGGCCGACACTACGACCTCAATGACTACCTGCCTGAGAAGCGCCGCGCCCTAGACGCATGGGCCGCGCTTGTCGATGAGATAGTGATCGGGAAGAAGGCTGGTGAGTGACGAGCCAGATGACTGTAGAGCGTAGCGTCAGCGACCAATGTCGACATCTTCTAGACCCAGGTCCCTGAGCTTCGCTTCCTTGGCGGCATTCGCCTGCACGTAGTCGTACTGCAGGCACTGCCGCTCTGCGATAGCGAAACCAGCCTCAACAAAGAACCGACGGCGCTGATCTAGCGACAGTGCGGCATACTCTGGCGCAGGTTCACCGGTGACGAACGCGCCCCCAATCAGACACAGGGAGTACCAGCGCAGGCACTGCGGCGATGCATTCGCTTCGTCCTGCGAGAGTTGGCACAACTCCTGTCCCGACGCGCCGACGGTAAACAAACTCAAGGCGATCGCGAAAGCCATGCTTTTCATATGCGGATTGTTGCTCAGTCGGTTTGCACGCGCAAGCTTCGCCCGCTGGCAATGGAAGGGGCGAGGCGATCCTTCCTTGACCGCCCAATCCTCACTTGCCTGGAGCCGTCAGGTGTTAAGACCTAACCTTATTTTCATCGCCGCCTCGGACACGTCGAAGATTTTCGCTAGTCGAGCGGGGTCGCTGCCGTTGATCGTGACATACCTATCAAGCAACGGGCGCGGCATCAGGATGTCGGCAGCCATGCGGTTGGCCTGCGCCTCGACTGCGTTGGACAGACCGCTGCGATACAGGGCGTCGTCGAAAATGCCGTCGCCGATCTGTGACTCGTGCAGCACATAGTGGCCGATTTCGTGCGCGATGGTGAACCGCCGACGCACATGCGAGTGCGTCTGGTTGACGAAGATCGCGAAGCCACTGTCGCCGCCGTGCTTCGGGTCGCGTTGAATTTTTCCCGAGACACTATCGGGCCAAGGCGCATTGAACACGCGCAGCCCCAGACGCTTCGCAAGCTGGACGACCTCGATCGGGACCGTAGCGGCCTCGAGGTAGTCGTTAACGATGGCCAGCTTCTGCGACACCGTCTTCATGGCTCTCTCGGTTCTCCTTCTACCTCGGTGGCCTGATCCATAACTTGCTGCTCCTTTTCAGGATCCAGCTGCACGTCGGCCGGGGCCGCTGCCTCACTGCCCGATTGCATACCCAGTCGTGAGAATTCCCGCAGCAGCTTAGGCGCTTCTGCGTCCATCCACCGCCGAGCTTCCCGTTGTGCTGCCGCCAAAGCTGCCTCACGGATCATCCAGAAGCCGAAAGCCGCGGCCACCGCTAGGACGACGCCGATCACCGTGAGGCCAGTGCCGACGATGCCCAGCATCAGCGACATGTACTCGAGCTGACCGGCATTGTACGCAGCCTCGACCGACCCCTCTGAGGCCAACGCCGGGGGCACCATCGTGCCGAACCAGAAGCAGAGCAGCAGGGTGCTCGAGTACGCGGCGAGCAGTCCCAGCGGCCGCCAGCCTACACTAGACTGACTGCTTCGCATATGGTGATGCGCGTCCGAATTGAAAGATACGCGCTCCACGCCCTGCCCCTCGCCGTTCCGTCCTCCCCTAAGTCATGGGTGAATGCGCGCGAACGCGCAAGCGCCGCCACGCTACGGGACAACAGGGCACATATCGCTGAGCGTGCGAAGGACTGCCGAACTCGCCGGCGTCGTAAGCAAGGCAGCCTCTTCTCGGATGGTCGACCGCACCGCATCGCCAAAAATGCTAGAGGTGATCCCTGCCCGAGACATGCACTCCCACACCTGCCTCATTTCCTCCAGATAGGCAGGGTCCATCGACCAAGCTACGTTCGCGCGGGTCTCCGCTATTCCCCAAGCATATCCGTCAGCAAAGTCTTCCGATGTGCTTAGAAACTCTGCGCCAGAAAAAGCGACCGTTTGTGTTGCGGCCATGAGATTTGTCGCGACCAGCAGCACTATGCCAAAGACAGCCTTCATCATCTTCGCCCTCCCACACCAGCATGTCCTGCGCCTTCGGCATTCGCAAGCTCCTCGGTGGGCTCACGTTGGCGTCGCCGATAACTGCCATTACCGAAAGCCCGCCGGCGGAAATAGCTGAGCCCGCACCGGGGCGAGGTGCGGGCTCATGAAAGGTCCGGGGGAGGAGGACCTGAGAAGCGAGCGAGGGAGGGCGCTCTGTTGCTTCGGCTTCTACAACTCAGCGGTGCGAGCTTTGTTCCACCGGCGCCGCGGGCCACGTGCGTGGACGCGGCAAGCGCAAGGCAGCCGCAATCGCCTCCTCCCGAGTGCCATAGGGACCCGCGACGAGACCGTGCGCGTCGCTGACACCAAAGCCGCCATCTCCGCGCGGCCGAATTTCCCATCCATCGATGCGATCGACTGTGTCTGACATGATCTGCAGCCTCCTTCCGTGCGGACAGAGATTTGTGCTCGCGGGCCTCGGGGTCAACATGCCCCGAGGCATGACTTACGTGCCCAGGGCGGACCTCCAAAAAATGTGATCAAGGCGGCTCGAGATGAGCCGGCAGCGCGAGCCCCCCTCAGGCTCAAGCGCTGCCGTTCGCCCTCCCGAGCGTTCTGAACGCTATCGGAACCTGGGGCCCAACGACATTAACCTTTGACAACTGGCAGTGCCATAACGGGGGGCGAACGCTTCCGTGCTATCTCTTTGCCGTTGCGCGGACCTGTGGGCCAGTCCAGACGCCCCCTGGGGACTGGCGCCGGCCGTAAACGATAGCCGGCTCCGTTGTCCTGCTGCGGAGCCGGCTTGATCTCATGGAGGAGCCCCACGATTCCCTAGAGGAAGCTGGCCCCCGCGTGATCCTTGTAGCGGTCAGCTCGGCGAATGTACGTGCGAACCGTCCGCGGATCGACATGCCGCGACACGTCCATGATCCGGTTGATATCCGCGCCGCGATCAGCCGCCGAGGTCACGAAGCCTGCGCGCAAAGAGTGGCCGCTGAAGTCCTCGACCTGAAGGCCCGCCCTGGCGGCGTAGCGCTTCACGACGAGGGCAACCGTGTGCCCGGTGATGCTTTCCTCGCCGAGCCTGCCTTTCCTCGTCACGGAGCGAAACAGCGGCCCGCCGGTGATGCCCGCGGCGGCGATCCACCCCTGCAACGCCTCCACCGGTTTCAGATGCACGCCATGCGGGATGGCGACCTGTTGCCCGGCGCCCTCCTGGTCGGTCTTGCTGCGCCGCAGCAGCACATCGACGCCGGCCGCACCGAACGCCAAATCCTCGAGCTGAAGCCCGGCAAGCTCGCTGCGACGGAACGCACCGGCGAAGCCGAGCAGCAGCAGCGAACGGTCGCGCTTGCCGAGCAGCGTGTCGGTGGGGACGTGCGCCAGGATGGCGATTATCCGCTCGGCGGTGGCCGGGGCCTTCTGCCGCGGTGCTACGCCGACGGCGCGCCGAATCCCCTTCATGACGTTCTGCACCGCCTCCGCCTCGGTAGGAGACGGATAGCCGGCCGTCTTGTGCGCCCACCTGATCGCGGCTGCCTTCTGCGCGATCGACGAAACCTTGCGGCCGGCATCGGCCTCGGCTGACAGGAAGTCGACCACAGTAGCGACGTCCGCCGGCACGGTGCCGAGCCCTCTGCCCTTGCACCAGGTCTCGAATGAGCGGATGGCGCCGGCATATGCTCGCAGTGTCGCATCGCTCTTCGATGCCCGGGCGTATCGCCGGGCGCTCTCGCTGGGCAGTGGAGCGGCGGCGAGCTCGCTTTGGTCGCGCACCGGAGCGATCGCGACATGACTGGAAGGGGAAGCGTCGAGCAGCAGCATGGCAGCCTCTCAGGGTTGGTGTTCAGGGAATGCGGAGGGGTAGCGCTGCCGCCAACGCCGCGCCTCCGCCTGGAGGGAACGGTGGGAGGCGATCGCCACCCACCGGCCGGTGCGGCACGCTGCCATGAGGCAGCGCACCTTGAGCTTGGAGACGAGGATGGCGAGCGGCAGGCTCATGCTGCGAGCACCGCCTTTGCCATGGCGAGCAACCCCGCGTCGGCATCGAGGCCGCGCGCCGAGAGCATGTCGGGCGTCTCTCCGGCTGGGCTGACGTACGCCACAACCTGCTTCGCCAGCGCAGTGCCTACCGTTGGCGCCCCAGTGAGCAGTGCGACGGCACGATCGAAGTCCGCCTGCCTGGCATAGAACTGCATCAGCTGGATGATGCGCTCGTCACGATCATCCTCACTGGCTGGTTTCAGGTGCTCAAGGGCAACCTGCGCCTCGCCGCACTGCTCGTTGGCCCAAGTCTCGATTGCCTCGATGATCAGACCGTTCTGCGTGGCCCAGGTGACGCCCGGGCTGTCCTCGAAGCGAGTGACCAGCGGATAGTCGTTTGAGGCGTTGCCGGCCAGCTCAGCGAGCGCTCTCAGGGTATCGACGATCGACCCGATCTGGCGGGCGCACAGCCCGGACCAGTCGAGTTCGGGGAGCGTGATCGAGGCAGCCACCTTGTCGCGGAGTTGCCGGTTGGCATCGAGCCGTTGCTGCATGACCTTGGAGACGCTCATGCCGCTTCTCCCGCGGCCTGCATGTGGTGCTCGAGGGTGCGCATCACGCCGCTCAGGCGGCGCATGCCGTCGCTGGCGACCTGCTGCAGTGCGCCGGTGGCGCCGGCCTCGACTTCGTGGCTTTCCGCAGCCATGTGGATGCATCCGAGAATGTCCGAGGTTTCCCGAACGGTGTTGAGCAGATCGTCGAGCTCCGCCCAGGTCAGGCGAGCTGCACGCGGTGTGTGGTTCATTGTCTTGGCCTCTATGGGAGTGAGGCGGGCGCCGGTCTGGATACGCGCAACTGCCGGCGCCACGCCCATGGGGGTGGGTCAGGCGGCGGCTTCGAGCAGCGACAGCTCGGCGCGGAGGTCCGCGCGGCGCTGGGAGGTGCGGACACCCCACGGCGCGTAGTCGAGCAGCGTCAGATCGCTGCGCACCGACGTGATGCGAGCGGACCGGGCTTCCGGCGCCATGCGGGCGACCATGTCGCGCTGCGAGGCGCGGATGGCGTCCTGCAGCTGGCCAGCGAGGCGACCGGCCTCACGGGCAGCAGCGTTGCGCTGCTCGGCGCGTGCATCCGCCCATGCGGTGCGGAGGCACTTGGCGAACAAGGACGGGAGGAACCGGCGCTTGCCGGTCTCGTCGCCGGCCGCAAACCGGCACTGCCGGGCAACGCGATAGGCGCGCCAGGCGGCCGTCATGATAGCGGCGCAGCTGATGGGTGTGGTATGGGCGTGAACAGCCATGCGATGATCCTTCCGAGATCGTCGTTTCGGTTAGGGCCGGTGGGGAGTTGGCGCTTCCCATCGGCCTGATTATTTGTTATCAGTTATTCATGAGCGACGCAATACCTGATAACAGAAAACGTGGCCCAGGTCGGCCTAAGGTTGGCGCAACCCTTGTCGGCGTGCGCGTGGAGCCTGGTCTGCTGGATGCGGTCGATCGGTATGTCCATGACACCGGATCGGCATCGAGGCCGGATGCAATACGCTCGATCGTCGAGGAACGGCTGGCCGAAAAAGGCTACCTGAAGCCACGGCCCGACTGAGGTGCGATACCTTCCCCATATCGAGGTGGCGATCCGTCGGCTCGGCTACATCAAGCCCGAATACGCTGCGGCGCTGGCTGTCCTGATGGAAGATCACGAGGGGCTGCACCCCCACCAGATCGCCAGGCTGTTCCGGCAGACCGGGTCTCAACTGCCCGCAGAGACGAAACGGGCGCTCGGCGTCCGGAGCAACGCTGACATGTCGGCTGAAGCCGCTGACGCTCTCACTCAACGGGGACTGGCGTCTCCGCTCAAGGGCCTGGACGCGACGCTGTTGGACGCCTCTTTCAGCTACTTCCGCACCCGCTCGGTAGAGGATGCGGCACGGGCCGGCCGCGACAGCTTTAAGGTCGACGGCATGTTCAGCGCTGATTGCGCCGGATGCCGGCGGCTTGATGGTTCCAAGGTCACCAGCGTGTTCTTGGAACAGGTGCCCCCATCCGACTGCGGCCGGGAAGCATGCGGCATTGGAATGAGGCTGCACATCGACTTCGTCGGCGAACTGGTGGAGCAGGAGGTTGCTGCAGCGAGGCGCTCGGAAGCGAAGCCACTTACGTTCCTAGAGCGATTGCTGGGCAGGCGAAAATCGCCGTAGGGCATTCGATAATGCCGCTTAACGGCGGTCGGCGCCGATCCCCCGGAGATGTTCCCACTTGAGCAGGTCACCCCGCCAAGGTAACTCAGGCCGACATTGCGCGTGCTCTCCGCGCCATGATGCAGGTCGGATATCAGGGGGTGCTGGAAATCCTGCCAGATGGCACCATCCGCATAGTGCCCTCGACGCAAGTTTCGCCAGGCACCGTTGAAGACATCGCCGACGAGCCAGACACTCCCCTCGATAGGTGGCGCCGCAAGAGGGATGCGCGAACGAAGCTCGAGCAGGATGCTCTGGCACTTCGCACCGACGAAGCGGTGACCGATCACGCCGTCATACGCGGGCGGCTGGACGCACTGCGAAAGGGCCTGCCGCCGGGCGCTGGGCACGGTCGGCGGTACCAGAGAGGGCAGCAGGACTGGCGTTGACCTCCGGGGGCGGACGCTTGTCGGTCGGAAGCGAGTGTAGCGAGCCGGCCACACGACGCGGGTAAGGTCCACCCCGGGTTGCCAAGCTTCCTCGCATCATGCCACGTTTCGGACAGAGAATTTCAAGGAGGGCAAAATGCTGCGTGCGGTCGTCACTGGTTCCTTTCTGTCACTGCTCGCGGCTATGCCTGCATCAGCCGGCGACATCAACATCTATGCTGGCGCGTATGGTGGCGTGTCGCTACTCGACGACAATACCGTCGAGATCATAGACTTCGAGGGTGGGCCGGTTATGCAAACCTTCTACCTCGACTACGACAGCGGAGTCGCCGCTGGCGTGTATGGTGGCGTCCGCATCACCGATATGCTGCGGGTGGGCATTGAAGTGGCACATCGCACCGGCACGCTCGGCGAGTTGACCAGCCCCGGCAACATCATCACGCCGGGCTATTCCTTTGACACCTCGGCGACCGCTCTGCTCGCCACCGGCATCATTGATATTCCCACCGGTGGAGCATTTACGCCGTACCTTGGCGCCGGTATCGGCGCTGCCTCGTTTTCAGCCGCGGGCAGCATCGCACCCGGCGATACGAGCTTCGACTACGACACCCAGCAAACTGGCCTTGCCTTTATGCTCAAGGCTGGCGTTGCGGTGCCGCTAACGGAGCAGGTCTCGCTCACGGCGGACTACTCCTACCTCCACGTCAGCGGGCTAGATGAGGTGATCTCTGATTTTGGGTTTGCCGACAAGATCGGCGAGGATTTCGGGTCGCACGCCCTGTCTGTCGGCCTGAGGTTCGATTTCTGAGGGCTGGAAGCTGCCTGGGGGCGCAGCGGTCAATGGTCTAGCCGTCGAGCACCGCTGCGAACAGATGATCGCGGGCCGCGATGCTCAACAGCCGCTCGCACAGCGCCGGCATGTCGAGGCCGCGAGATCGGGCCTCGGCGTCGAGGCGGGTCCGGTCCTTCGCGCACAGGTGCAGCGTGACGGGGCCAAAGCTCCGCGGCAGGCCAGGCGGCAGCTTGTAGCCCCACTGGCTTAGCATCCCCGACACGGTGCTAGGCTGTACACCCTCGCCGAGCCGGGCGCATATCGCCGGGCTGGTGAGGCCCTGCCCTGCATAAACGCCGATCCAGAAGGCGCGGCCGTTGGGCCATTGAGCCGCGAACAGCGGGGCTCCGATACGCTCGGCGGAGGGATCGTTTCCCTGATCGATCGAGTGGCCGGAGTTGAAGGCATCTTCGTTCAGCATTCGAAAACGATCCTACCCGAATATGGCATCGAACAACGCAGGACTCATGGTCTGCGCCGACAGGTGGTGCCCGGACTGCGGCTGCTCGTCGCCGCCGCCGAAAGTGGCTTTGAGCATCGCCACCCGACCACGGTGCGCCACGATGATCGCGTTGACGTCGGTCCGCAGCGCGTGCTTCTCAGTCCACCCGAGCCAGCCGAGAGCAACCTCAGCCAGCTCGTCGTAGAACTCCACCAAGCCTATGCGCTTGGTGCTGTCTGAGGGTTTTCGTTTTCGCTGGTCGCCGCCGGGCGCCCCCCGTTGGCGAGGCTGGTCAGGTAGCTCGTCACGGCCGGCACGACGTCCGTAAGGCCGGTCCGGTAGACCTTCTCGGCTACCTCCGGGAGGTCGCCTGGTTTCACCTTGTTCAGGCCCAAGGCGATCACCTGGGTGACCGTATCGAAGTCGAAGCGGCCGACGGCCTGCATCGCCGCAACGATCCCGCCCGATTGGCGAGATATGGTCTGCGCGGCGCGTAGAGTCGGCCGCAGGGTGACTTGCTCGCCGTCGAGCATGAGGTTGACGTCGCCGGCACCGATGGTGGTCATTCGCTGGTTTCCTCTGCAGTTGTGTCGCGCCCGCCGGGCACGACTGATGGCGTCCATGCCGGCGCCGATGCCGGCGGGTTGATGCCCTTGAGCTGGTCGTGGACCATGATGAGCATCTGCGATCCGAGCGCCGAGCCTTCGCCTGAGGTCGCCAGGACGCTCGATATCTTGGCGGCGACGTCCGCGAATTGCTCGCGGGAGCAGACGCCCTTCGCCTCGAGCATCTGGGCGACCGCGTGCCAGGTCAGGGCGTTGGCGAACGCCACACTCTTGATGGCGTTGGCGAGCGCCTCCTGGTTGGCATTTAACACCTGCTGGTCGGGGGTCATCCGTCACGCCTGCTTGTAGGTAACGGCCAGTTGCTGGCCGTTTATGCTGTAGTACTCGTTGATGCGCTCGATCAGCTCGGCGATCGACCCGGCGCGGACCATGCTGTCCGGCGTGCCGACGATCGTCAGGGAGAGGCCTTGGCCTGGCGCGGCGCTTGGTGGTGCCGCCGCAGCTGCGGCTGAGGCGCTTGGGGTGGCAACGCTCGCCGAGCCAGGCTTGGCGCTGAGGATGCTGCCTAGCTGCACGGCGCCGGCCGCAGCGATGGCCAGCGCCATGGGCGTGGCGAACATGCCGCCTTGGCTGTAGGCCTTCATCACGCCGGCCGCGGTATCCACCACCACGTTGGCGGCCTGCAGAGCCTGGTTCTCCTTGAACGCACCGGCGAGCACGCCGGTGATCTGGCTCACCGAGTCCAGCACGCCGGCTGCAGCGATGGCGTTGGCCCGCTCCGCGGCCCGGCCGTACTGCTCCCAACTGATCTCGCCGGCGGCGAGCAGCGCCCCCAGCTTGTCCATGTTTGCCTGCAGCTCAGTGAGTGGATCGTTCGCGCCCTGGAGGAGCGGGGCGACGTCCGTCAGCATCTGCTTGAACGCCTGGCCATTATCGTTCGCGGCCTTCAGTCCCTCGGCGGCCTTGGTGGCGCCTTCCCCGATCTCGGCTAGCTCACGCGCCCGGGCGTTCTCCTGAGCCTTCCCGCTGATGGCGCCGAACAGATCGCCGAGCACATCGTCTTGGGCATAGCCCTTCATTCGGTCCGTGACGTCGCCGAAGCCGGTCGTCAGGCGGTCGGCCGCCGCGGCGCCGCCGATATCGGCGCGCCCCAGCTTGAACTTGGCCGGGTCGACCATTTCGAATTGTCCGGTGCCCCAGCCGAAGGCCTTGGCCATGTAGTCGGCACCGAAGAACTTCAGCAGGTCGTTGGCGCCGCTGATGATGCTGTTGAAGCCGGCAAGGGCCTGCTGCACCATCCACTCGATGCCGGCTATGAAGCCGTTCGCCCCGCTCTGCGCAGCGACAGTGAGAACGTCGGGGATAGAGTTGATCTCGAACGTCATCCAGTCGACGGCGCTGCGCATCCAGGCGATGAGACCGTTGCCCGCCGCGACAACACCCGGCCGGATGTTCTCCCACAGGCCAGAAGCCCACCCGAGGATCATTTCGAGCCCCGGCTGCACGTAGTCGTAGATGCCTTGGCTGATCACCTGCCAAGTCGCGAGCGCAGTGTCACCGAAGGTCACCGTCACGTCGCTGGTCTTGTTGATCTCGGCAGTCATACCGGCGATCGCAGCGGAGACGCCGCCGACTACCGCAGCGACTGGCCAGAACTTGGTCGCGATGCCCACGGCGATGTTGCCGGTCTCCTGCAGCGCCTTCCCGAGCCCGCCTGGCCCATAGATCGTGCTGATCTGGCTGCCCTGTTGAGCGAGCACCATGAGCGGGTTCATGCCGCTCGCCAGTGAGACACCGATGTCCTGCAGCTGGAAGACTAGATTGGTGCGCTGAGAAGCCGCGAGGCGTGCCGCCTGCGCCTCCGCTTGCAGCGCGGCGGCGTGCATCCGCGCCGCACCGGTTGCGACCTGCTGCGCGGCTGCCTCACGGTTCGTGGCACTGGTGAGGGCGGTCGCCGCCGCCTCGGCGCGTCCGGCTGCCGCAGTGAGCCGATCCAGCTCCGGCGAGGCCGACCGGACGTCCGACGATTCGACGGCGAGGCCAAGGGTTGCCACGGTCATGGTGCGTGCCTCGAAGTGCTTTCGATAATCTCGGTTATCGCCATCACCATGCCCTCGCGAACCGCAGGAAGTGCGGCACCAGATGCGAGCGCTCGGCGGCGTCGGCGCGGGCCAATAGGCCGCACAGCTCCATCCAGGTCACGCCGCGTCCCCTTCCCCTGTCTCGTTGTCGTTGTCGGCCGGGTAGACGCCGAGCCGCTGCAGCGTCAGGATCGCCTCCTCGAGCTGCTGAAGCTCCTCGTCGGACAGCTTTGCCAGATCGTCGGGATTGAACGTCGTCACCTGAAGGGCCCCTTCGATACGCCGCGTCTCTTTGCCGAGGCCGAACAGCTTGGCCTTGCCCATGGTGGCCTGCACCGCGGCGCTCGGCTGTCTGTCGGCGATAGCGATCACCCTGGCCTGCTCAAGCTCGGCGGCGAGGCCCTGAACGGACGCTTCGACCTTCTTGACCGCCGGCGCCTGAAGCTCTGCCACCCTGCTCAGAATGTTCTCATTTGTGCTCAGCCGAGATGCGTTGCCGCGATGCTGCCGAAAGCCAGCCATGCGGTACGCTTCGTCGGCCGTCTTGCCCTGCGCGCGCAGCTGCGCAAAGGCCTCGTGCCGCTGGTTGGACAGCGTCGGCATTGCGTCAGTGCTTCCACGCCTCGGAGAGGTCGCTGCGAAGCTGCTGGTGGGCGGTCGCGGCATCCGTCACCGGCGCGGGCCGGTTGTCGTTGTCGCCCTTCCATGCGTTCTCCATGCGTTCGGCATAGGCGTCGCGGACACCCTGTTGGTACGCCGGATCGGCGAGCTTACCCGCCTTGGCCATTGCCAGGTCTCGCGCGGCGTATTGCTGCCGCTGCGAAGGCCACATGCCGGCGTAGCGCGGTAGGGCCATCGCCTCGTCCAAGGTCATTGTTGCCGTGGGCAGAGCGTCCGCCGTCGGCTGAGGTTTGGTGTCGCTCGGCATTGCGTTGTCCTTGAGCATGACTGGAATGGTGAAGGTTGCGCCGTCCTTGAGCTTCGGCGCGCCGGTGCAGGTGCAAACGTTGCCGGGGCAGTCGCAGGTCATTGCCGGCCTTCTGTGGGTAGAGGGAGGCGCCTCTCAGCGCCTCCCTGCCGATCGACGCGAGGTGCAACCCCTGAAAAGCTGCGCGTCGAAGTCATGCCGGCCTCTGCACCGGCTCGCCGGCGCCGATCACCTCGACGGAGAGGTACTCCCGGAGCGTCGGCAGTTGAGTGTCGAGCACGCGGACGCCGTGCAGGGTTTCGCGCGGCTGGATGAAGTGCGAGGCGTTGGCGTAGTCGAAGTAGGTCATGCGCTGGCCGTTCGTCGGGTTGGTCAGCGTCACCAGGCTGGTCGGCACCGTTTGTGTCGCCGGCGCGGTCGGCGCAGCCGCAGGCGCTGGTGCAGGATCGCCGCCGATGTTCCTGATATGCCTTCCATCGACCCACACATGGGCGTGCCATTGGCGCTCGAAATCGATCAGGCGGCACATGCTGAGCGGAGTGGCCGGCGTGCCACCGGGGACCGCACCCGGGCGCGCCAGATCCTCGGAGGTGGGCAGTCCGAAGCTGCGGGCCTCAGCATCGACCGCTTGCATGCGCAGCAGCAAGTCCATCAGGTCGTTGACCAGGCCAGGATAACGATCGCGCAGTTCGGTCGCCATTGCGTCGCGGCGCTGGATGACATCGAGGCGCCGAGCGTCCCGCTCCGCATCCTGTTCCGCTCGCTGCACGCGCTCGAGGACTTCGGCGAGACGCTTGCCAGCGATCTCGGTGCGAGCCTGGCGCCAGCCGGCGTCGTCGATTATGCGCCGGGCTTCGGCGATCTCCTGCGGCGAGGCGGTGAGGTCGAGAGCCTTGGCCTTTGCGGCGGCCAGTTCATCGGTGGCGGTGGCGTTGGCCGCCTTCACGTCCTCAATCAGCTTTCGGATGATCGAGGACGCGGGCGGCTCGCCGACGAAACACTCGGCGATGCGTTCGTCGAGGCTGTCGCCGGCCGGAGTGGTCGGAAGCGGCTGGCCAGTGAGAATCTTGGTGACGGCGGAAAGTCGCATCGAAACCTCGGTCATTTATGACCGAAGGCCTACGCTCTCACGACAGAGGGGCGCTATGGGGTCGATGTAAGTGGGGCCCACTTACATCTCTCACTGGAGAAACTTTCTTGCTAGATCAGTATCTTGCGCGGGCCGATCGGCATGTAAGTGAGGTACGCAAGCTCTGCCGTTTTGGTCACCTAGAGTGGACGGCAGCTTTCCTGACAGCTGCCAGCAAGCAGTCGGTGGTGTAGGGCTTTGGGACGAGCGGAGCATCCCGGAACACCTGGCCAAACTCCTCTAAGCCAGGCGAACCGGAGCAGATCACGAACGGGATCTTCCGGTTCGAGAGTTCGACGGCGAGGGGATAGGCAATCCCGTCCCTCAGCTGAAAGTCCATCACCACGAGATCAACCTTCGCCTCTGTGATGGCGCCCACCGCTTCAGCAATGGTTTCGGCCGTATCCACGTGACCAAGCTGGCTAAGGGTCTGTTCCATGTCGAGAGCGATCATGGGCTCGTCTTCGACAACGAGGATGCGCTTTTCAGCGAACATTCGGGTTTGACCTCCCTGAGTTCGAGGATCGTGCCACCGCGTGTGGCTCGACAGTCTTCCCGGGAACGTGCGCTAGGAACGCCTGAAGGGCGAGTGCCAATCCCGGAAGCAAACCGGGAGCCCCTTCGGTCTGGAGACATCGGTACCGCTAACTGCCTCGTATCGCACTTAACAATATTGCTATCGAGGGAGTGGGGAATTGGGCCGGCTGTCTGCCTCAATCCGCCAGATGGTGCCGGCCGCGTCTCGTGTAACCCGCCTTACCACCCACCCGCCGATCGGCGCACCTTCCAGCCGCTGCAGCACTTTGCCCAGTTGACGCGGCGTGTCGACCCGAAGGTCACTCAGAGTGGCGCGAAGCAAGTAAGCACTCGGCACGGTATCGCCGCGCACGATGACATCGGCAGCGGTGAAGTCCGTCATCAGCTCTCTCTCGGCGACCATGGCCTTGATGAATTGTCGATGAAGGTCGGATGCGGTGAGGCGCCGCCGACGGCGGTCTGCTGCGCTCTCCTGGAGCTCGCTGCCGATAAACGGCATTCTCGAACGCCCCATCACTCACCCGCCGCGGATTTGCGGAAGGACCAGTCGGCGGTGTCCTCACGCTTGTTGATCGGTTCGTGCTGCAGACGATCGGCCGCGCGCCAGGCGGCCGCGTTCGTCGCATAAGCGCCAAGCTGGTTGCCCTTGCCGTCGTAGACGCACCACTGGCCATCGATGTCCTTTCGGACGACTACGGTCGGCGCAGTGTGGCTGTGCGGCTCAAGGTCCAGGTCGGCGTCGAGGCCGGCAGCCTCGATCGCCGCTCGATGATCGTCGACGATGGTGTCGAACCACATCTGCTGTGCGTGGCTGAACCTGAAGGACGAGGGCGCTTGGCGCGCCCGCGTCCGGTTCGTCAGAAGGAACGATTGATCCGACGGTCGGATTCGACGCTCCTCGAGCAGGTAGGTCGCGACTTCGATGAAGGACTGGACTGCGGTTGTCAAAGCGCACCACCCGGCGAACGCCGGCCGCCGTCGCCCCGCTGCAGTCGATCGATCTCGGCGCGGACGATCCGCTCGAACGCGTCGATCTGCTGCGCCACCTTGGCCGCCTCGATGCCAGCGGCCCTTAGCTTCCGGGCCAACCCCAGCGTGGCGCGATCAAGCGCGCCCTGCTGCGCCACCTGCGATTTACATCGCAACACGACGGAAGCCGTTACACGCGCCTTACCTATGCAGCGACCCAAAGGAAACGGGACCACTGCTGCGCCGCCCTGCGGCGGCTGCCAGTCGAACAGATCGGGTTCTTTGCTCATGCGACGTCCTCGAGGTCGGAGGTCGGGGTTCCATTAAGGTGTTGGCCCCCAGCCGGCTGGGGGTCGCGAACCACAGTGGGCTGGGGGTCAGACTTCTGTTTCTGACCCACAGTGGGCTGGGGGTCAGAAGTGGGCCGGCGACGCTTCCTGTTGGCTTTGTGAGCCTGCTCATCCTTCTTCACGCGTGCGATCTGCTCGGCGATGTGATTGGGCTCGAAACTGTAGACGTTCGCCAACTGCCGGTTCCCGCGCGCCCACTTGATCCACCCGGCTAGCTTCAGTCGGTTGAGGCAGCTCACCAGGTTGTTGATCGACATGTGGGTCAGCTTCGCGAGCCGCTCTTGCGACGGATACAGTGTGAGGGTGCCAGCGTTCAGAAACCGGAGCATCGCGACGCCGACTCGAATGTCGCTCGCCTTCAGCTCGGGATCTGTCGCCAAGGCGTGTGCGACGTCGAGTTTCCAGCCGGCGAACTGCCCGCGAACAAGCTTCTCCTCGGCATAGTCGGTATCGGCGCCGGGCGACTTCACGTGACAGCCCCCAACGCTCGGGAAGTGCGCTCCGCGCGGCGGCGATCAAGTCTCTGCCGCTCTCTCTGGAGGAGACGGATGCGTGACAGTTGGACAGCCCATTCTGGCTTGCCCTCAAACACGTTGTAGTGCCATGGCTCACGCGACGATTGCGATACAGCCGGCAGGGTCTCTTTCATCCGCGCGAGCCCTCCCGCATGCGCCGGTCGGCCTCGTCGTCGTACAGTGCCAACATCATTGAGGCGGGGCCTGCACTGACGAGACCGCAGCACTCGGCGCGCAGCGCGTCGCGTTCGACCTTCAGCTGCGCGTCGGGCAGCGTCCGGATCGATGCCGCGGCGGCGGTGGTCGTCTCCTCCAGGCGTCGCATGGGGAAGGCGTAGAACGGCATCATCAGGCAGAACGCCGTTGGTCGAGCCAAGCCTGAAGGTCGGTGTCGCGCCAGCCGACACGGCGGGCGGACAACTGCACCGGGCGCGGGAAGCGGCCGGCGTTCATTTCCCGGTAGATGGTTCGGCGGCTGAGGCTGACGATTTTCGACGCCTCGCCGATAGGGTGGATTCTGTCCGTCATTGGCCTTGACCCTCGCACTCGTTTACGTGTCACCTATGGGCACACAGTGTCGTTTGGTAACACTGTGTGTCTATTATTGCAACGGAACGGGAACGGAGGCTGCGTTGAGCGACAAGAAGCCGGACGAGAAGCTGGTGCGGGGCATCAATCCGTTCGGTCTTCGGATGCTGCCGGAGCTGAAAACTCTATTGGAAGACGCGGCTCGGAAGAGCGGACGCAGCCTCAACCAAGAGATCGTGGACCGGCTGGCGCAATCGCTTTTGTTGGGCTTACACGACCTCCCGCCACGGCTGGTCGACAAGATGCACAAAGCACCGTTCGCTGTCCGGCGTCTCGCAGAGGCGCAGATACAAAACAGCGTGCTGGCCGTGCTCAAGGAGCACTTCCCGGAGCACTCGACTTCTAAACGCTCTGCAGCAGCACTGAACGACCTGTTCTACGAGGCGCTCGAGCGTATCAAGGACGATGCTCCAGAGGAGGAGCGAGCCAGACTTGCCGCGGAGCTGGTGGACCATCTCCAACGCACGGCTTCGCGGCTGGGCCTTGAGTGGACACCGCCGAACCCGGACGACGCCCCATTTTGAGGCATCAGCTGTCCAGCCACCGCTGCCTATGACATCCCACGCGATCGGGGGATGAGACTCGGGAGATCTGAGGTGCCCAACATTGCAGAGATCAAACGCATGTCCGCGGACATGCTGGCGTCGGAACGGGTTGGCGCCGACAGGATCAAGGAGACGACCCCAGCGGAATCCTCGCTGGGATTGGAGGCATTCTGCCTGTCACTGGGAGGTGCGGCGCCGATGTTCGTCCCCGTGGTCGACGACGAGCACGGTCTGTTTGGTTGGTGCAGCGACGGCGTTCTGGAGAAGGTGAAGGCAGACGGCGGTGAGATCGTCTTCGGATGGAGCATCTGGGAGTGGCCGGAGGTTCTCCGAACGGCCGAGTTTCACGCGGTCTGGAAATCGCCCGCCGGCGAGTTGATGGACATTACCCCCAAGCCGCGGGGGGAGCAGCGCATCTTGTTCGTCCAAGACGATAGCTATCCCCGGGACTTCAACTTCGACCATCGTCCCGGCAACCGCCGCCAGCGTGCCTATGTCGCACCTGACAAAGTAGAGATGGCGAAACAACGAATCGACGCCCTGAAGCCGCACCAGATCGAGTACGAGACCAAGCGCGCACAAAAGGCAGGGATGTCTCTGCAGCAATGGTTCGAAGCGAAGGTCCCAGAGGACAAGCTGACGCAGCTGATCGACGAGATGATCAGCGCATGCGACGCCCACGAGGAGTACTTCGACAGCCTCGGCGCCAGCGGCGAGGTCTACGCCGACGCGAGACTGCGCCAACTTCTCAGGCGGCGCGCGGCGGCGCAGATTGCACTTACCGCAGCTGTGACCGGGAAATAGGTGCCCCAAGGAGCGGGAAGCCTAGGAGACCGAACCGACGGGTTTACTCCTGGCCCCGTCGTCGGGCATTTCTTGGAACTCCCGAGGACGCTCGACCTCCTTGGACAAGGCTTGTGCGGTCTGTGCTCTAATGCGGCACGCTCCGCAAAGCATGCTGTAAAGCGCGTCAGCGTGCCCCCCGCGTGCCCCCGTAGTTACTGAGGTCGCGTGAATTCGCCTGAGATGCCGAGAAAATATGGCGCGCCCGGAACGATTCGAACGTCCGACCCTCAGATTCGTAGTCTGATGCTCTATCCAGCTGAGCTACGGGCGCTTGCCTGCCGGAACGCGATGGTTCGGCGGAACGGCGTGTCCAATACATGGGGTGCGCCGGCATTGCAAGCGCTGAAGCTGAAGGATTTTCGAAGCTCGTGCGAAGCTCAGTCGACGCGCAGCGCCGGGGGCAGTGTCACCTCGAAGCGCGTGCCACGATCCTGCGGAACATGGGACAGCCTGCCGCCATGGGCCTCGGCAAGTTCGCGGGCGATGGCGAGGCCCAACCCGGTACCGCCGGCGCGCGCCGAGCCCTCGAAGGCGACGAAGAGGTTCTCCCGCGCCCGCGGCGGCAGGCCGGGGCCGTTGACGGCCACTGATATGGTGAGCGCTTCGGCCGTTTCGGCGATTGCCACCTCGAGCGTGGGTTCCGGCGTGTTCGGATTGGCCTCGAACGCCTCCCGGGCGTTCTTCAGCAGGTTGACGAAGATGCGCGCGAACTGATCCGGATCGACCGAAATGCTGACCGCATCGGGCACGGCGTTGACGAAGCGAATCGCCGGGTGCGCCACCAGCCCCGCATCGAACGCGGCTTCGTCGATCAGCAGGTGCAGATCGACCGGCACCGGGCGCGGCGGCGTGACATTCTGGCGGCCATAATCCAGCACGGACTGCGCGAACGCCACCGCGCGGTCCATCGACTGCACCAGGCGCGGTGCCAACCGCTGCACCTTGGGGTCGTCGAGGGTCGCCACCTGGTCGGAGAGCAACTGTGCCGAGGTCAGGGTATTGCGCAGGTCGTGGTTGATCTTCGCCACGGCGAGACCGAGATCGGCGAGGTGCCTGCGCTGCCGCAGCATCGAGAAGATGTCGGTTTCCATCGCCGCCAGCTCCTGTTCCATGATGCCGATCTCGTCGCGGCGGGGGGTCGGCGACACAATCAGCGTGGCGTTCTCCGGCGCCTGGCGGTAGCTCACCATGTTTGCGGTGAGCCGCCGGATCGGGGCAATCAGGATGCGGGAGACCAGCACATAGAGCACCAGCGAGGTGATCACCGCGAGGATCAGCGACAACAGCAGCAGGTTGCGCGAGTAGCCGAGCAGTTCGGCCCTGAGGGGAGCCTCCGACATCAGGATTTCGACAATGCGCTCCTGTTGGCCGATTTCCTCGCCAACGATGCGAATTGTCCGCTCGCCTCCATTGAGGAGGGTATCGAGCGTCCCAAGGATCTGCGTCGCAGGGTCGCGGATCCGCATGTCCACCGTCACCGCCTCGCGCGGCGTCTCGGCGTTCTCGAGTTCGATCAGCTGGCTCTGCCCTTCGTGGCGATACACGATGGCGTGCGCCCCCGCGGAGGTCAGCAGGCGATCGGTGAGCATGCGCGGCAGGTTCATGGCGTCGGGCACCGCATCGAGCACGCGGGCCGCCACCACGCCGACACGCAGGCGATCGTCGAGCCAGCTGGTGCGGAAGCCTGCCGCCGATGGCAGGTAGATCACCACTTCCACCGCAAGGATCACGATGACGATCGTCATGATGATCTTGACGGAAAGCCCGGAGAACGGGCCCGGCATTGCGCGGGGTTGTTTGGCCATCTCCGTTTGATCAATAGCGGGCAAAACAACAGCCTGCCAGTGACTTCGTGCCCCGGACTTCGCCTCAGCCGAGCAGGCGGTTGAGGGTCAGCAGTGCGCGGGTGAGCGGATCGTCATGGCGGGGTGCGGCACGCCCCAGGCGGTTCGCGATCTCGGCGAGGCTCGGATAGGGCGCCGCGAACTTCGCCAGCTGGGCCACGGTGAGCCGCGCGGACAGCGCCAGCGAGAACAGCGCGGCGAGTTCGGCGGCATCCGTGCCGACCACGCCGGCGCCGAGCAGCCGGCCGCCGGGCCCTACGATCAGCTTGGCAACGCCGTGCGTGTCGCGGCGGGCACGGGCGCGATCGTTCTCGGCGTAGGCAACGCGCAGTACGCGGAAGCGGGTCCCGAACCTGGTGCGCGCCGTGCGCTCGGTAAGCCCGACCTCGGCGATCGCCGGATCGGTCTGGATGACACACGGCACGTCGCCCCCATGCCGGGGAACGAAGGCGAGAAAGGCATTGTCGACCACGAGGCGCGCCTGCTCGCGAGCGCCGCCGACCGAGGCCGGTCCACCGACGACGTCGCCTGCGGCGTAGATGCGCGGGTTGCTGGTCCGCAGGCCGGGCGTGAGGTCGAGCCGGGTGACGTCGGTCTTGTCGCGCCGGACGCCTGCCTTGTCGAGATCGAGAGTATCGACGTCCGGGACACGCTCGACCGCCACGAGAATGTGCGACACGTCGAGCATCGCATCGCCATCGACGCCCCGTGTCCCGACGCCGATGCCCATCGAACGGGCATGGATGGCAGTAACGCTGGTATGCGGGCGAAGGTGCACACCCTCGTCTTCGAGCCGCTTCAGCGCCACCGCGGCAAGTTCCGGGTCATGCTCCGCGAGGATGCCGCCCGCCTCCAGTACCGTTACCTCGGTGCCGAGCCGGGCATAGGATTGCGCCAGTTCCAGCCCCATCGCGCCACCCCCGATGATGACCAGGTGGGTCAGCTTGCGGGTGTTGTCGAGAATGGTGTCGGTGGTGAAGAAGGGCACCGCATCGAGACCTGGAATGGCGGGAACCACCGGGCGCGAGCCGGTCGCCAGCACGAAGCGGTGCGCCCGGATCAGCGTGTCGCCGATCTTCAGCGAACGCTTGTCGGCAAAAACGGCGTCGCCGGTAACGATCTGGGCGCCCAGCGCTTCGAAATGCGGGGCGGACCGCGACGGCGACAGGGCCGATATCACAGCGTCGACATGGTCGTGCACGCGGCGAAAGTTCACCTTGATGGCGTCGGCGGTGATGCCGAAGCCGGCACTGCTGCGCATCGCGTGAGCGTGGTCGGCGGCGGCTGCCAGCGCCCGTGCCGGTACGGCCCCGGTGTGCAACCCCTTGCCGCCCAACCGACCCTTGTCGACGATGACCACCGACAGGCCGAGCGATCGAGCCGCCTCCGCCACTGCAAGACCGGCCGGGCCGGCCCCGATGACGCAGAGGTCGGGTGTGAGGGTATCGGCCAAGTTCGCCTCGTGTTGACCTGTGCCGCAGTGATGGGGAGGTCCCTTGACGCCTCATTACCATCCACAGGCGGCTAGGCAAGGGGCGAGCCCCCGGAGGCTGCGGAGAATTCAGCACTTTTCCGCGTCCGGGAGACAGCCGAAGCCATGCTGATCGGCCGCACCGCCTTCGCGTTGACTAATGGGGCTCAATTCCCTATAAGCCCGCCAACTTGCCGGGGACGCCCTCGCGGGCAGCCCTGCCGGCACGCAACCTTGCGATACTGAAGAACAAGAGGAACCGCGCTAAAGGCGTGGTCAGATGGTATGTCGAAACGTACTTTCCAGCCGAGCGTGCTCGTTCGCACCCGCCGTCATGGCTTCCGTGCCCGTATGGCGACCAAGAATGGCCGTGCGGTCCTCGCCCGTCGCCGCGCCGTCGGCCGCAAGAAGCTGTCGGCCTGACGCTTCGGCCCGCGTGGCCATGTCTGAGGAGGTCGGTTTGCGACGCCTCAAGAAGAGAGCGGAATTCGTGAGAGTCGCCCGGGGCAGCCGCGTCGGGCGCTCTGCGTTTTCCCTGCAGGCCAACGACCGCGATGTGGTCGAGCCCGGCATCGGGTTCACCGTCACCAAGCAGACCGGCAACTCGCCGCAGCGCAATCGCATCCGGCGCCGTCTTCGTGCTGCCGTGAAAGCTTGCGAAAATTCCTTCCAGCCCTCACATGACTACGTGCTCGTCGGCCGCCGCGAGGCATTGAGCGTCCCGTTCGACCGCCTTGTTGCCGAGCTTGGCGGTGTCATCCCTAAAGTTCACGCCCGAAAGAAGAACTGATGCAGTCTGAAAACAACCGCAACATGATCATCGCGATCGTGCTGAGCGTCGTGGTGCTGTTCGGCTGGCAGTTCTTCATCGCGGGTCCGCAACTGGAGCAGGCGCAGCGGCGCGCCGAACTTGCGGCTCAGCAGGCAGCGCAGGATACGAGCCTCGCCACCCCGGCGGCGACCACCACCGACGGCGTCGCGGCAGCCGCCAGCACGCCGGCCGCGGCTGTCAGCTCGACGCAGGCGGGCACCTGGGCGACGCGCGACGAGGCCTTGGCGGCGAGCCCGCGCGTGACCATCGACACCGTGGCCCTTTCGGGCTCGATCAGCCTCACCGGTGGCCGTATCGACGACCTCAGGCTGAAGCGCTACACCGAGACCGTCGAGCCGAACTCGCCGATCATCACGCTTCTCAGCCCCGCCGGTGCGCCGGGCGGCTACTACATCGAAAGCGGTTGGGAGCGGCCGCAGGGCGTAACGATTGCCCGCCCCGACTCCAACACCGTCTGGTCGATCGAGGGCGACAACCAGACCCTCACGACCGCCACCCCGGTCGTCCTCCGCTGGGATAACGGCGCTGGCCTGGTTTTCCGCCGCACCATCACCGTCGACGAAAACTACCTGTTCAGCATCACCCAGTCCGTCGAGAACACCTCGGGCGGCGACGTGGTCCTCTACCCCTACTCCCGCATCGTGCGGCAGGGCACGCCACACGTGGCGAACTTCTTCGTCCAGCACGAGGGTCCGCTCGGCGTGCTCGGCTCCAACAACCTGGTGTCCAAGAAATACTCCGACGTGCAGCATGACGGCCAGAACGACTGGACGTCCACGACCGGCGGCTGGGTGGGTATTGGCGACAAGTACTGGGCGACAGCCGTCATCACGCCGCCCGCCACTCCCGTCAACGCACGCTTCTCGGCGAGCAAGCAGGGAACGGTCGACGTCTACCAGACCAGCTTCGTCGAGACGACGCCGGTGGTGGTGCCCAATGGCGGCTCGGCGGAGAACAAGGGCTTCGTCTTTGCCGGCGCCAAGCAGACCTACATCATCGACAACTACGACAACACCTACGGCTTCGACCGGCTGGAACTGCTGATCGACTGGGGCTGGCTGCACTTCATCACGCGGCCGATGTTCGACCTCATCCAGTTCCTCTACGGCATCCTGGGCAATTTCGGCCTCGCCATCCTTGCCGTGACCGTGATCGTCAAGGCGCTGTTCTTCCCGCTGGCCAACCGCTCCTACGCCTCCATGGCGGCGATGCGACGCGTGCAGCCTGAGATGAAGGCCATCCAGGAGCGCTTCAAGGACGACCGGACGCAGCAGCAGACGGCGATGATGGAGCTCTACAAGAAAGAGAAGATCAATCCGCTGTCGGGCTGCTGGCCCGTGCTGATCCAGGTGCCTGTGTTCTTCGCCCTCTACACCGTGATCTTCATCTCGCTCGAGATGCGGCATGCGCCGTTCTTCGGCTGGATCGTCGACCTCGCGGCGCCCGACCCGACCAACATCTTCACCCTCTTCGGCCTGATCCCGTGGAACCCGACTGCGATTCCGCTGATCGGCGGGCTGCTGCACCTCGGCGTGTGGCCAGTGATCATGGGCATCACCATGTGGGTGCAGATGAAGCTGAACCCGCCGCCGACCGATCCGACCCAGGCGATGATCTTTAACTGGCTGCCGATCGTGTTCACCTTCATGCTCGGCACCTTCCCGGCCGGCCTCGTGATCTACTGGGCGTGGAACAACTTCCTGTCGGTCACCCAGCAGTATTTCATCATGAAGCGCCACGGCGCCGAGGTTGACCTCATCGGCAACATCCTCGCCAGCTTCAAGCGCAAGCCGACCGAGAAGCCTGCCGACGGCAAGGCGAGCTGAGCGTGGCGGTGCTCGACACCGTCTGCCTCATCTCGAGCCCCCGCACCGGCGCAAGCCACCTGTTGAGCCTCTGCGACAACCTCGCGGAGGCTCAACCGTTTCCACACCTCTTCGAATCCCTGGCCGAGAAGCTGGCGCCGGAAGCGGCGATGGCCGCTGCGACCGAGGCCACCCGCTCGGCCGGCAAGCGGGTCATGCTGTTTCGGCTCTGGCACGACATGCTGCCGCTCGAAGAGGCCATCACTGCGGTGGCCGACAGGCGCGGGGTGCGACTGGTGCTGGTCATGAGGCGGCAGATCGACGCCTATATCAGCTGGTGCAAGGCGATCGAGTTGGGCCGATGGCAGGGTGTCGACACATCCGAGCTGAAGCTTCGCGCCTCGATCGACGATTTCGTCGCCTTCATGGAGGCGCAGGAAAACTGGTTCGCTCACTGGCATGGCTGGCTCAGCCGGCGCTATCTCCCGGTCCCCGTGCTGCGCTACGAGACCGACCTCGATCAGCCGCCGGAGTGGCCCCTGAAACGACTGTCGGCGGCCGCGGCGCAAGTGGGGATCACGCTGCGCATCCCGCCTGCCCTCACCTCCACCGGACTTGTCCGGCAGGATCGGGTGCGGGCCGCCGCCGACAAGCTCAGCAACTGGCCGCAGTTCTCGCGCGAGCTGACGGCGCGCGGCCTCGAGAAGCGCGCCTTCGGCTATCCGCTCTAGCCTTTCGCCGCGCCCTCGCCTAAGACGGCGAAATGACCGACACGCCCAAGTTCAACGAAGCCGAGATCGAAGCGGGACGATTGCTGTTCGCGCGGCCATTCACCTTCATCAAGGGCGCGGTGAGGATCGACGACCTGCCCGAGGCGGACCGGCTGGAAGTCGCCTTCGCCGGCCGCTCGAATGTCGGCAAGTCGAGCCTGATCAACGCCCTGACCGGCACTACCGGCCTCGCCCGCACGTCGAACACGCCGGGGCGGACGCAGGAGCTCAACATCTTCGAGAGCCAGGACGCGCCGCTCCGCATCGTCGACATGCCCGGCTATGGCTTCGCGAAGGCGCCCGAGGCGAAGGTGAAGCAGTGGACACGGCTGATCCACCAGTACCTCACCGGCCGGCCCAACCTGCGCCGCGTCTATGTGCTGATCGACGGTCGCCACGGCCCCAATGCCAACGACAAGTCGGTGATGAACGAGCTCGACAAGGCGGCGGTCAGCTACCAGGTCGTGGTCACCAAGGCGGACAAGCCCAGCAATTCCGAGCTTCAGGAAGCCCTGCGCAAGACCCGCGAAGCCATCGCCAAGCGCCCCGCCGCCCACCCCGACCTCATCGTCACCTCATCGGAGACCAAGTTCGGGATGGAGACCCTGCGCGCCGAGATCCAGCGGCTGCTGGAGCACTAGGCACTACTGCCGCAGCAGCTTGTAGGCGTAGAAGTTGCTGACGCGACCCGGCCGGTAGCTGACATCGCCGGGCTCGGGCTGGGCACCGGGGGCGGCCGAGGCAAAGAGCTCGGCAAACTCGTTGCGGGTGTCGCGGACGAACGCATCGGTCGCGTCCGGTGGAAAATCGAAGCAGGCCGCGCTCAGGCATCCAGCCTCCACCCGTACCCCGTCGTAGGAAGTGGTGCCATCGCGAAACGCCTGCGTGTTGAAGAACTGATAGACGTTGGCGCCTTCCGGCAACGGCTCGGTACGGACCATCAGGCGCACCGTACCTTCAACGAGCCGGGCGGCGGCGTCGCCGAAGTACTGTACTCTCAGTCCGTTGTCCGGCCGTAGCGTAACCACCGAGTAGAGCCGCGAGAGCGAGGTATCGTCGTCATCCGGCGTCAGGTCGATCAGATCGTAGTGCGGCCCGTGTATCACGGGCATGCCCGGGTCGGTCGGCGTCGCTCCCGGTCGCAGGTCCGGTATGGTCCAGGTGTCCTCGATCAGCAGGGGCCGCACGAGAAAGCCGGCAGATTCTGCGGCCACTTCGAAGAAGACGGCATCGACCGCCGCGTTTGCGGAGAACTGGGCGCTGGCGAGCTTGCTCGCGTCCTCCGGACTCAGCAGCAGGCTGCCGAAGCCGAACCCGCTATAGGGATCGGCGACCGGCAACTGCTGGATCGCCAGCTCCTTCTGGCGCGCCGAAAACTGCGGAAACCGGTCGCCATACAGCGCCTGCAGGTAGCCATCATAGCGGTTCATGGCCTGCATTCGGTCGGGCTCTATGGGCGCGTAGGTCATGGGGTCGGAAAGATTCCCGGCAAAGTGCATCGCGAGGACGAGCCCGCGGTAGATTTCCTCGGCCGCAACGCCCTTCCCCCAGAGGAGGTACTGGTGAGAAAGCTGCGTGCAGGCGACCACCTTGGCTTCGTTTGCGGCCCGGGCTTCGAGCGCAGCCCGCCAGGTCTCGTAGTCCTCCTCCGACATGCGGCCATCGCGCGAATGGGCGTCCTCGGTGGTCAGGCCGATTGCCTTGGCGGCCGCTCCCAGGGTGCGGACATGCTCGAGGTACTTCAGGCCGCCGCAGGCATGGTTGATCGCCGCCGCAGTCTTGAAGATGACGTAGTCGTCCTCGGGCGCCGCCATCGTCGTGGTAGCAAAGAGTGCCGCGACCGCGGCGCCGAAAAAAAGCTTAATCAACTGACCATCCCCCTGAAACCAAATGACAATTGCAGTCTTTCCCCGATGAGGAAAGACACCACGTGCCCGGATCGGCGCAATCGACCCGAAGCAATGCTGCGAATTATTGGACGCCGCCCGGCGGAGCGTCCTTGGTCAGCGGGAGAGAAAGTTCCCGAGCCACCCGGCCATGTCGGCACTGTGCGATGGGTTTTCGAGCGACGAGACGGCGCCATCCACCACTTCGTCCGGTGCCTTGCCACGGCGGAGTTCGGCGAGCGCCAGAGTGTAGTCGTCGAGGAACTCGGGATGCGGCTGCAGGCTCAAGGCCCTGCCATTGCGATAAGCGAGGCCTGCATTAGGCGTGAACTCCGAGGCGAGGAACACCTCCGCCTCCTTGGGCGGCGTGATCACCTGGTCCTGGTGCGAGCAGGCGATCGACAAGGCCGGCAGGTCGGTCGCAAGGAAACTCGGGCGCGCCTTCACCTCGTAGGTGTGGCGCCCGAGGCCCCAGCCCTTTTCGGACTTCCGCACCTCACCACCCAGCGCATCGGCCATGATCTGGTGGCCGAAGCAGATGCCGAGCATCGGCGTGTTCGCCGCGTAGGCACCGCGAATGAAAGCCCGCAGCGGCTCGAGCCACGCGAAGTCGTCGTAGACGCCTGCAGCAGACCCGGTGATCAGGATGGCGTCGAGGCCGGTGGGGTCGGGAAAGCCCGCGCCTTCATGGATCGGCACGGTGTCGTAATCGAAGCCGGCGCCGGCCTCGTCGAACATCCGCGTGAACATGGGAGGATAGGCGCCAAAGCGGGGGCGCAGCGACGGCGGCACCTCGCCAGTCTGAATGATCGTGAGTTTCATCGTGAGGGCAGAATTGGCGCGGTTTGCATCGGAGCGCAAGCGGCGCCAGGCGCATGACTGTCAGGCAAAAAAGAAGAACCCCCAACCTTGCGGTTGGGGGCTACCGAGCTTGGAGGTCGGTACTGGTTACGCCTCGGAGGCGTGAAACTGGAGGGCCGCGCCATTCATGCAGTAGCGCAGGCCAGTGGGCTCGGGGCCATCGGTGAACACATGGCCGAGGTGGCCGCCGCAATTGGCGCAGTGCACCTCGGTTCGCGGATAGCCCAGCTTGTAGTCGGTTGCCTCGCCCACCGCGCCGGCGATCGGCTGATAGAAGCTCGGCCAGCCGGTGCCGCTCTCGTACTTGGTCTCGCTGTCAAACAGCGGAATATCGCAGCCGGCACAATTGAAGGTGCCCACGCGATGCTCGTAGTTCAATTCGGATGTTCCCGGACGCTCCGTGTATTCGTGCCGCAGCACCTGATAGGTCAGCGGCGTGAGCTTCTTCTTCCATTCGGCATCGGTGAGTTCGAAGGGGAACGGTCCCTTCGCCGTCGCCTCTTCGGCAGCGATGGAGGTGCCCATCGGCCGCGAGAGGAGGCCGAGGGTGCCAAGCATCGCCACGGCGCTACCACCCAGCAGAACTGAACGTCGATCGAGTTTCATGGCCTCTGGCCTTTCCACTATTGTTAGCATCCTAGCCGGTCGCAGGGGAGTCCTGCACCTCAAAAGCTCGTGTCCCGCAAGGATTGCTCCCGCGGGACACGATTTCGGGTCATGCCTTACTTCGCGCCAGGTGGCGCGGAGGTTACGAGGCCGGGAGGAGAACCTTGTCGATGACGTGGATCACGCCATTCGACTGCATGACGTCCGCAATGGTCACGGTGGCGACACCACCGGCAGCGTCGGTGATCTTCACCATGTCGCCGTCGAGCATGAAGGTCAGCTCGCCGCCCTGGACGGTCGCGGCCTTGTATGTGCCGCCAGCATCCTGGATGGCCTTGACGAGGTCAGCGGCAGCAATCTTGCCGGCGATGACGTGGTAGGTGAGCACGCCGACGAGCTGGTCCTTGTTCTCAGGCTTCAGCAGGGTGTCGACGGTGCCGGCCGGCAGGGCTTCGAAGGCAGCGTTAACCGGGGCGAAGACGGTGAACGGGCCTTCGCCCTTCAGGGTCTCGACGAGACCGGCGGCCTGTACCGCGGCGACCAGCGTGGTGTGGTCAGCCGAATTGACGGCGTTGTCGACGATGTCCTTGGTTTCCAGCATCGGCGCGCCGCCGACCATGGGATTCTCGGCGTAGGCCACAGTACCGGCAACAGCCGAGAACGAGAGAATGGTCGAAACGGCGAGCACGCGGAGGGTGGAGAGCTTCATCTGTTTTTCCTTCCTTTGGGGTCTGTCCGACATTGTTTCGGATTTGACCCACGGAGATACGGAAGGTGCTTGCAGACTGTTTCAAAAAACCGCGGACTATATTTTTTCGCTCCGATGAAACTCTTCGTGGTTTCGGTCGTTTAAGTTCGTTTTGGGGTCAGATCGGCGTGATCTTGCCGACGGCGACGATCGGCCCCTCGGCCACACCGGTCGGCGAACCACCCTTGCGTTCGAGCGTGACCGCGAGAGTCGTGCCGGCCTCGATGCCGGACCTGGCGGCGGCGTCGAGCGGGAACTCCAGCCGCTGGTTCACCGGCAGGACGCCCATCGAGACGGCAGGCGCGTCACCCTTGATGTACCAGAGTTCGTAGTCGTTCTCGGCCAGTGCCTCGCCGCTGAGCGAGGTGATGCGAACCGCGCCGGACACCTGATCGTAGAACGCGACGAACTCGACGCCGGACCCTTCAGTGGCCTGCAGCGCGGCAACCAGTTGCGTGGCGAGCGTATTCGGATCGACCCGGGGCGGCTGCATGAAGGCGTAGCCTACGGCGACGAACGCCAGCGCATAGCCAGCGACGGCGAGGCCGCGCATGAAACTCAGTGAATTCCACCAGTTCACGGCACGTGCCACTGGCGATGGCTCGATCGCCTCACCCCATAGCCGGTGCTCGATCCGTCCGAGAGCTTCCGGCGGCGCTGGCGTTTCGGCGAACTCGCGGTCGAGCGCGGCCAGCCGATCGCGCCAGACACGCATCTCGGCCGACAGCGCCGGCTCGCTTGCCACGCGATGCGCCATCAAGGCCCGCTCGCCGCCCTCGAGCAGGCCGAGCGCATATTCGGCGACGAGGACCTTGTCGTCCTCCGGTCCGCCGCTATGTTCCCTGCCGTCGCTCATTCCGAAAGACACTCCCGCAGTTTGATCAGGCTGCGTCGCAGCCAGGTTCGCATCGTGTTCAGCGGCACACCGTGGCGCGCCGCGAGTTCCTCATAACTGAAGCCATCGAGATAGGCTCCCCGGACACAGTCCGCCTTGTCGTCATCGAGGGTTGCGAGGCAGGCATCGATCCGACCGCGCTCACCTTTGTCCATCGCCGCCTGTTCGGGGTCCGGCCCCGCGTCGGCGATGTCGAGAGCCTCGTCGATGTCGTCGCTCACCGGCTTCCTGGCCCTCAGGATATCGAGGGCGTGGTTGCGCGCGACGGCCACCAACCAGCTGATCGGGCTATAGCCGCCCTGCACATAGCGGTCGGCGCGCTGCCAGATCTTCACATAGACTTCCTGAAGCGCCTCTTCGGCTTCTGCTCTGTCCTTTAGGATACGAAGCACGACGCCGAAGAGTTTCGCCGACGTCCTCGCGTAGAGATCACGAAATGCGGTGCGATCCCGCAGGGCACAGCGGGATATGAGCTCGGAGATATCAGGACTCGAATTCGTCATCGGGCGGAACCTTAGCGAAGCCGATCGCGTCTGCCTATCCTCTGTCGGCGTCACGAAATCTTCGCGATTGGATGTTGAACGCGGGAGGCGCCCTAAAAGCGCTTTCGACTCCCCCAGAATGCGCTATAGGACGAGGCACAATGGATACGACCCGCGCCATGCCCGACATCGAGACCTTTACCCGTGACGCCGGCGTATTGAGCCAGGCGCTCCCCTACATGCAGCGCTACGAAGGCAAGACCGTCGTGGTGAAGTATGGTGGGCACGCCATGGGCGACATCGAGCTCGGCCGCGCCTTCGCCCGCGACATCGCGCTGCTCAAGCAGTCGCGCGTCAACCCGATCGTCGTGCATGGCGGCGGACCGCAGATCGCCTCGATGCTGAAGAACCTCGGCATCGAGAGCAAGTTCGAAGGTGGCCTGCGCGTCACCGACGCCCGGACCATGGAAGTGGTCGAGATGGTTCTGGCCGGCTCGATCAACAAGGAAATCGTCGCGCTCATCAACGCCGAGGGCGAGTGGGCCATCGGGCTGTGCGGCAAGGACGGCAACATGGTCTTCGCCCGCAAGGCGGAGAAGCGCGTCAAGGATCCCGGCTCCAATATCGAGCGCGTCCTCGACCTCGGATTTGTCGGCGAGCCGGTCGAGGTCGACCGCACGCTGCTCGACACCCTTGCCCGCTCCGAAATGATCCCGGTGATCGCGCCTGTCGCCCCGGGCCGCGACGGCAACACCTACAACATCAACGCCGATACGTTCGCCGGCGCCATCGCCGGCTCGCTCGGCGCCAAGCGCCTGCTGTTCCTCACCGACGTCGATGGCGTGCTCGACGCCAACAAGGAACTCATCCCCGAGCTGACCATGCGTGA
>JAEYYP010000368.1 GCA_023428425.1 Pseudomonadota bacterium | reverse complement strand
GATGAGGGGTGGTCCCTCGTTCTGCGAGCATTCGTTTTGGAACTTGAGACCACCCCTCATCCGGCTGCCGCCACCTTCTCCCACAAGGGGAAAAGGCGGTGGAAACGAGGCGCCGGCCCTACACCCGGCGGAGGCCGCCCATGCAGTGGGATGGTGAGGGGCTCATCATCGGGGTGCGGCGGCATGGCGAGGCCAATGTCATTGCCGAGGTGATGGTGGCCGGGCGCGGGCGGCACTTTGGGCTGATCCGGGGGGGGCGCTCGACCAAGCTGGCGTCGACATTGCAGGCCGGTAACTCGGTGCAGCTGACGTGGCGGGCGCGGCTCGAGGAGCACCTCGGGACATTCACGCTGGAGCTGACTGACTCGCGGGCGGCGGGGCTGATCGCCGACCGGGTGCGGCTCTATGCCAGCCAGCTGGTATGCGAGCACCTCCGCCTGCTGCCGGAGCGCGATCCGCATGACCGGTTGCTCGGCATGGCAATCGGGCTGCTCGACCGGCCGGCGACGACGCGAGAGCTGGGGGCGGCACTGGCGCAGTTCGAGCTGACGCTGCTCGACGAACTCGGCTTCGGGCTCGACCTGATGAGCTGCGCGGCGACCGGCACGACGGTGGGGCTGAGCCATGTGTCGCCGAAGACGGGGAGGGCGGTCAGCCGGGGGGCGGCGGAGCCCTACATCAGCCGCCTGCTGCGGTTGCCGGGGTTTCTGATCGGCGAAGGCGAGGCGGATGTGGACGCGGTGCGCGACGCCTTTGCGCTCACCGGCCATTTCCTCGACATGCATGTGTGGGGGCCAAGGCAACTCGACCCGCCAGCGGTGCGGGATTCGGTGATCGACGCGGTGAGCCCGCGCTGATCAGGGCTTCACCGGGCCTGAGCCGGCGCCGGTCTTTTCGATCGCGCCGGCGATCTCGTTCATGTCGGTGGCGGTGAGCTCGAAGGTGGCGGCTTCGATCCAGCCGTCGACCTGGGCCGGAGAGCGGGCGCCGACGATGGCCGCGGTGAGGCCGGGCCAGGCGAGAACCCAGGCGAGGGCGAGGGTGCCCATCGAGACGCCGTGGGCCTCGGCAATGGGGCGCAGCGCGTCGGCGAGGGCGAGGTTGCGGTCTAGGTTGGTGGTGAATTCGGGGTTAGTGCGACGCCAGTCATCCTGGGTGAGGGCGGCGGCGCGCTCGCGGGTGAAGCTGCCGGTGAGCAGGCCGGCCTGCATCGGGCTGTAGCAGATGGTGCCGGTGCCGTGGGCCGCGCACCACGGGAGAATGGACTCGGCGGTTTCGCGCTTTATCATCGAGAATGGCGGCTGCAGGGTTTCGACGTGGCCCATGGCCTCGGCGCGGGCCAACTGCTCCGCATCGTGGTTGGACATGCCGACGTGGCGGACCTTGCCCTCTTCCTTGAACTTCAGCATCGTCGCCCAGTAGTCCTCGAGCGGCACGTCGGTGGCGGGCCAGTGGATCTGGTAGAGGTCGATGACATCGACGCCGAGGCGGCGGAGCGAGTTCTCCAGTTCGGTGCGGAGGCTGTTGCGCTCGGCGAGGCGGCGCGGGTTCTGACCGTTGGCGTCGCGGATGACGCCGCCCTTGGTGAAGACGTAGGGGCGTTTGTCGGCCGGGAGCGCCTTCAGGGTCTGGCCGATGACTTCCTCGGAATGGCCGACGCCGTAGGCCGCCGCAGTGTCGATCCAGTTGATGCCCAGATCAACGGCGTGGCGGATGGCGGCATCGGACTCGGCGTCGTCCTGCGGTCCCCACATGTTGCCGCCCATGGCCCAGGCGCCGATGCCGACGCGCGTGATCTCCATGCCGGTATTGCCGAAGGCGCGGGTGGGCAGGTGGGTGGCCATGGTCATGTCGATCTCCTCAGATTTTGGCGCGGATCATAGAGGAGGGGGCGGACGGGGAAATGGGACGATGGTCTCACGCCGACGCGGTCGTGGTCCTCCGGGCGGCGAAGCTCGTCCAGGCAAAGGCGGCGATGAAGACGGCCGAGAGCAGCAGGACGATGGTTGGCGCGGGTGCGCTGTCGAGGAAGAAGGAGAGGTAGACGCCGCCGAAGGCGCTCGACACCGCGACCGCGAGCCCGACCAGCAGCATGGCGCCGAAGCGGCGGGTGAGGAGGTGCGCGATGGCCCCCGGCGCGATCAGCAGCGCGACCGAGAGGATGACGCCGACGGAGGTGAGGGCGCCTACGATGGTCAGCGTGATGAGGCAGAGCAGGCCGTAGTGCAGCAGGCCGACATGGAGGCCGACAGCGCGGGCCTGGGTGGGATCGAAGGCGTGGAGCAGCAGGTCGCGCCACTTGAGCGCGATGACGCCGGCGGCGAAGAGCGCGATGGCGGCGGCGACCAGCAGGTCGACGGGGCCGATGCCGAGGATGTCGCCGAAGAGGATGTGGTCGAGATGCACGTCGGTCTGAATCTGCACGTAGAGCAGCAGGCCGAGCCCGAACATGCCGGCGAAGACCACGCCCATGGCGGTATCGCGCTTGATGCGGCTGTTGTCGGCAAGGTAGCCCGTCGACACGGCGGCGAGCATGCCGGCGATGAAGGCGCCGACGGCGAACGGCCAGCCGACGATGTAGGCGATGACGACGCCGGGGAACACGGCGTGGCTGATGGCGTCGCCCATCAGCGACCACCCCTTCAGCACCACGAAGCAGGAGAGCAGCGCCATCGGGATCGCCACCAGCATGGCGGCGGCGAAGGCATATTGCATGAACTCGAACTGGAACGGCAGCAGCGGATCAAACATCGGCGCTCTCCGCGATGGCGCGGGCGGCCTTGCGGCGGGCGGCGAGCAGGCCGTGCCTCGGGGCGAAGATGAAGGCGGCGAGGAATAGTACCGTCTGCAGCACCACAATGAGGCCGCCGGTCGCGCCATCGAGGAAGTAGCTCAGGTAGGCGCCGAGGAAGCTGGTGATGGCGCCGAGCAGGACGGCGAGTGCAAGCAGGCGTGGGAAGCGGTCGGTGAGCAGGTAGGCTGTCGCACCCGGCGTGACCACCATGCAGATCACCAGGAAGGCGCCGACGGTCTGCAGGGCCGCCACCGTGCAGGCGGCGAGAAGGGTGAAGAACAGGCCGCGCAGCAGGGTCGGCTTGAGGCCGATCGACCGGGCGTGGTTCTCGTCGAAGAATACCACCATCAGGTCGCGCCACTTGGCGAGGAGGATGAGGAGGGACACAACGCCTATGATGGCAAGTTGCAGCGTATCCTCCGGGGTGATGGCGAGGATGTTGCCGAGCACGATGGTCTGGATGTTCACCGAGGTAGGCGAGATCGAGACCATGAACAGGCCGAGGCCGAAGAAGGCCGAGAAGATGAGGCCGATGATGGCATCCTCGCGCAGCTTGGTGCGCTGGTTGAGGAAGAGCATGGCCGCCGCCGCCAGTCCGCCCGAAAAGAAGGCGCCGACGGCGAAGGGCAGGCCGAGCATGTAGGCGCCGGCTACGCCCGGAACGATGGCGTGGCTGAGGGCATCGCCGATCAGCGACCAGCCCTTGAGCATGAGGTAGCAGGAGAGGAAGGCGCACACGGCGCCGACCAGTGCCGAGACCCACATGGCATTGAACATGTAACCGTAGCCGAACGGTTCGAACAGGACCTCCATCAGCGGTCACCCTCGTGGGGGCGGCGCTGCATGGCGCTGTCCTCGCCGTAGAAGACGAGCGGGCGCTCGTCGTCGGTAAGCACGGTCATGCGGCGAGAGTCGGCATCGTCGTGGAGTTCCGCGCCGCCGAGGACGAAGTGGCGGAGGACGCCGCCGAAGGCCTTCGAAAGGTTCTCCTGGGTGAAGATCTCGGG
>JAEYYP010000373.1 GCA_023428425.1 Pseudomonadota bacterium | reverse complement strand
CGTCGAGGATGAGCACGTCGGCGCCGCGATAGAGCGCCTTGAGTATTTCGACACGCTGCTGGGTGCCCACCGAGACGTCCTCGATGATGGCGTCGGGATCGACTTCGAGATTGTATTCATTGGCGAGGCGCGTGAGTTCGGCGCGGGCGCGGGCGAGGCTGGGCCCCAGCATGGCGCTGTCCTCGGCGCCGAGCACGACGTTCTCGAGGATGGAGAAGTTGTCGACCAGCATGAAGTGCTGGTGGACCATGCCGATGCCGAGCGCGAGGGCATGGCGGGAATCGGTGATGGTCTGTGGCGTGCCATTGACGCGGATTTCGCCGGAATCGGCGGTGTAGAAGCCGTAGAGGATCGACATCAGCGTCGACTTGCCGGCGCCGTTCTCGCCGACGATGCCGTGCACCGTGCCGCGCCGGACCTTAAGGTCGATGTCGCGGTTGGCATGGACGGCGCCGAAGCGCTTGTTGATCTTGATCAGCTCGATGGCGAGATCAGACGATGCGGCAGCGGTCCCTCGGGGGGACCGCTGCGCAGGATTGTCGCCGTTGTGCACGGGGTCGGTCACGACGTGACTCAGGCCGGGCAGGTGCTGTCGGCGGTGTAGTCGTGGACGACGATCTCGCCCGACTGAATCTTCGCCGACAGGTCATCGACCTTGGCCTTGATGTCGTCGGTGATGAGCGAGGCGTTGTGCTCGTCGAGCGCGTAGCCCACGCCGTTTTCGGCGAGGCCGAGCACGGTGAGACCGGGCTTGAAGTTGGCTTCGGTCAGCGAAGTCTGCACGGCGACGTCGACGCGCTTCAGCATCGAGGTCAGCACCGAACCGGGGTGCAGGTAGTTCTGGTTGGAGTCGACGCCAATCGAGAACTTGCCAGCGTCGGCAGCGGCCTGCAGCACCCCGAGGCCCGAACCGCCGGCGGCGGCGAAGACAACGTCGGCACCGGCATCGAACTGGGCCTTGGTGAGCTCACCGGCGGTGACCGGGTCGTTCCAGGCGGCCGGGGTGGTGCCGGTGTAGTTCTCGATGACCTTGACGTCCGGGTTGGCCGCCTTGGCGCCCTGCGCATAGCCGCAGTAGAACTTGTGGATGATCGGCACGTCCATGCCGCCCACGAAGCCCACGGTGCCGGTGGCCGACTTCAGCGCCGCGATGGCGCCGACGAGGAACGAACCGGTGTGCTCGTCGAAGATGATCGACTGCACGTTCGGCGCATCGACGACGGCGTCGATCACCACGAACTTGGTGTCGGGGAACTCGGCGGCAACGGTGGTGAGCGCAGTGCCCCACGAGAAGCCGGCCATCACGATCGGGTTGGCACCCTGCGAGGCGAAGCGGCGGAGCGCCTGTTCGCGCTGGGCGTCGTTCTGCAGCTCGAGGTCGGCGAAGGTGCCGCCGGTTTCCTTCTTCCAGGCCTCGGCGCCGTTATAGGCGGCCTCGTTGAAGGACTTGTCGAACTTGCCACCCAGGTCGTAGATCACGGCCGGATCGGCGAAGGCAGCGCCGGCGAGCAGCACGGAAGCGGCGACGCCGGCGGCGAGAGCACCGAGGTGCTTGGTGAAGAAGGTCATGTAGGTCTCCCTGTTCCGCACCCGGCAACGGCCATTGCCGCCCTGACAGACCGGACGCGTTGGGGTGGAATACAATCCTTTAAACCAGAGTCAACGCAAGAGGGGACCGCGCGGATTTTTGCCCAATTGGTCAAAAATTGCGTGTGGAGGGGGTCAGATGGCACGCCTCAGGCCGCTTTGCGGCGCGTTGTCGTTGCCCGGCGGGCGGGTCTCGATGGCGGCGAGTTCGTCTTCCAGCGCCGTCGCGCCCATCGCCAGATCGTAGCTGGTCTGCAGGTTCAGCCACACATTGGGGGTGGTATCGAAGTACTTGGCGAGGCGAAGGGCGGTATCGGCGCTGATGCCCATCTGTTCCTTCACGATACGCTCGATGCGGGTACGAGGCACACCAAGGGCGCGAGCCAGCGCGCCGGCAGATAGTTCGAGCGGCAGGAGATACTCTTCGCGAAGAATTTCTCCGGGGTGGATCGGCGGATCGAACTTCAGCATCGGCTTCCTCCAAAATGTGCCTAGTGGTAGTCCACAATCTCGACGTCGTCCGCACCACCATCCGACCAGCGGAAGCACAGGCGCCACTGATCGTTGATACGAATGCTGTGCTGGCCCAGCCTGTCGCCCGACAACGCTTCGAGACGATTGCCGGGAGGATTGGCGAGGTCACGCAGCGTTTCGGCGGAATCGAGCCATTTGGGCTTTCGACGCGCTACGACCACGAGGTCGGCCGGGAAGCCCTTCGGAGCCTTGCCCTGCGACACAGCCTCGACCTTCCTGTCGCGATAGGACAGGATCACTGACGCCTCCTGTCGTATCTATGAGCGATACGACACCGACGTCAAGTATCGCCGAACGATACTCTACCCGCGTGGCAGCGGGGTCACCTCGGTAGCCATGGCCTCGCCGATGCGCTCGAAAAAGCCGTCGATGATCTTCTGGGCGGAGTTGCCGATGACGGCCTTGCCGAGCTTCATGATGCCGCCGTCGGCACCGCCATTGGCCGTGAAGACCAGTTCGGTGCCGCCCGGCGCGTCGGTGAGGAGGATGTCGGCGGCGGCTTCGGCCTTGCCGAGGAGGCCGCCGCGGCCGCGGCCGGCAAGGGTGTAGCGTTGGGCGGGGGCGACGTCGCGCAGTTCGAGGGCGCCGGTGAAGGG
>JAEYYP010000355.1 GCA_023428425.1 Pseudomonadota bacterium | reverse complement strand
GGGAAGGACTCGGCCCGGTAGAGCACGACCTCACGCGTGGCGCTGGTCTCGGGGATCATCCATACCGCGCCACCCACGGCAAAGACCTGCGGATAGCTGAGGTGATGCGGCTCGACCAGCACCTGCCGGGGCCTCCCGAAGCTGCCGTCGGCATCGAGTTCGGACACCGAGATGACGCCGCGGGCCAGCTCGTACGGGAACTCCTCGACGAAGAGGAATGTGCGCCCCTCGTGCTCGATGACGAACGGGTCGGCGAAGAAGCGCTTGCCATCGTCGGGCAGCAGCGCAAACGGCGATCCGGAGAGCCTGCCATCCTCGGCGATGCCCCGTCCGTCGAGGCGGCGATAGGCGGTCTGCCAGTAGAAGGGGCGTTTGTTCAGGCGGTCGATCTGCCGGCCGAGCAGCCCCGCGACGAGGTTCGGCAGGTAGCGCAGCAACAGGTCGGCCCCTGAAGTCTGGCGCGGCAGGCGGACAGGATCAGGCAGCGGTGTCAGCCGGCCGGCGGCGAACCGGGCGACGCACTGCTCGATGAGGCCGATGGCTCCGGCGAGAAGATCGGAAGCCCCGTGCGTGAGCCAGACGCGGTCCCCGATCATCGGGCGGGCGCGGCCGACGGAAACACCATCGAGCCAGGCGACGACTTCGGGCAGCTCCCTTCGGCCGATCATGTGCGACAGGCCGGCGCAAAGCCGCATCTGGCCGGAGAATGACAAGGTGAGGCGCGGGGCGCCCCCCTGCACCGCCGATGTGGCCGTGAGATCGAGCACCAGATCTGCCGGGCCCTGACGCTCGGCCGGTGCCGGACGTGGCGACAGGAGCGAGCACGGGCGGCGACTCTCGATGGCGCAAACCACCGTGAGGCAGGGCTCGACGGGCGACGGGCCGGCATGGGCGACGCGGACGGTGTGACCAGCCAGCTCCAGCCGCCGGAGCAGTTCAAGCTGCCAGCGCATCGTTGTGTCAGAGTACTGTATAATTAAAATTTGCATAAAATTGTATGCATCTGTCATGCTCAAGTTAATTGGCTCATAACGCTCCTCCTCGTCGAAAACAACGAATGAAACTGATCACGGTAAATGGGCCGGCGATGTTAATCATATATTAAGAGCATGCGCCAAGGCGGCCCGCGATCCGGATAGGATGCTCTCGAAGGGCAGCTGGGAACAGCGTCCGGACCGACTGAATGGACCCGAGGCCATGAACTTCCATTCGCTACCAGAGCGCCCGCGCCGGCTGAAGCTGCTGATCGTGTTCGGCACCCGGCCGGAGGCGCTGAAGTGCTTCCCGGTTGCCAGGGCGGCAATCGAGAGCCCCCACATCCACGCCGAGATCTGCGTCACCGCGCAGCATCGCGAGATGGTGGACAGCGTGATCGCGCTCACCGGCATGCCGGTCGACTACGACCTCAACGTCATGTCGCACGGCCAGTCGCTGTTCGATGTCACCGCCAGGGTGCTCAAGGGCATGGAAGCGGTACTGGAGCAGTCGCAGCCCGACATCGTCATGGTGCAGGGCGACACCACGACCGCGATGACCGCGGCGCTCGCCGCCTTCTACAAGCGCATCCCGGTTGCCCATATCGAAGCGGGGCTGCGCAGCCACGATATCGACAGCCCCTTCCCCGAGGAGTTGAACCGGCTGATCGCCGGCAACATCGCCACCTGGCATTTTGCCCCGACGGCGGAAGCGCGCGACAACCTTATCCGCGAGGGCAAGAACCCCGGCGCGATCTTCGTCACCGGCAACACGGTGATCGACACGCTGCTGCACTTTTCGGGCACCATCGACGCCAATGACAACGTGAGCCGCGAACTGGCCTCGCGTTTTCCGTTCCTCGATCCGGGCAAGAAGCTGATCCTCGTCACCGGGCATCGGCGCGAAAACTTCGATGGCGGCATCGAGCGTATCTGCACCGCGCTGCGGCTGCTGGCGACACGCGGCGACGTGCAGATCGTCTACCCGGTTCACCCCAACCCGAACGTGCGCGGCGTGGTCACGGCGGAGATCGGCGACGTGCCGAACATCCACCTGATCGACCCGCAGGACTACCTGCCGTTCCTGTACCTGCAGAAGCGTAGCTATCTCGTGCTGACCGACAGCGGCGGCGTGCAGGAAGAAGCGCCGTCGCTCGGCAAGCCCGTGCTGGTGATGCGGGAGAACACCGAGCGCCCCGAAGGCGTCGCGGCTGGCACCGCCCGGCTGGTCGGCACCGACATCGAAACGATCGTCGCCAACGCGACCCGCCTGCTGGACGATCCGGCGGTGTATCGCGGCATGGCGGAAACCCACAATCCCTACGGCGACGGCCGGGCATCGGTCCGCATCGTCGAAGAACTACTGCGGCAGGTCTGAGGTCCAAATGTCTGAAATCAAGAGCGTTTCTGTCATTGGCATGGGCTATATCGGCCTGCCGACCTGCGCCATGTTTGCAAGCCGCGGCCTCGACGTGATCGGCATCGACGTCAACCCCAAGGTGGTCGCGAAGGTCAATCGCGGCGAAATCCACATCGTCGAGCCCGACCTTGACGGGCTGATCCAGAAGGTGGTGGCAAACGGCAAGTTGCGCGCCTTCACGGTGCCGCAGCCGGCCGACGCGTTCGTGATCGCGGTGCCCACCCCAATCACGCATGACCACAGGCCCGACATTTCCTATGTGCTGTCGGCGGCGAGAAGCATCGCGCCGGTGCTGAAGCAGGGCGACCTCGTGGTGCTGGAATCGACCTCGCCCGTCGGCACTACCCGCCGCATGACCGCCGTGCTGGCCGAGATGCGCCCCGACCTCAAGTTCCCGCACATCCATGGCGAGAAGGCCGACGTGCTCGTCGCCTACTCGCCGGAGCGCGTGCTGCCCGGCAAGGTGCTGACCGAACTGATCAACAACGACCGCTCGATCGGCGGGCTGTCGCAGGCGTCCTCGGCGCGCACGGTCGAGCTCTACGGCAAGTTCGTCGGTGGCGACCTCTTCATCACCTCGGCCGAAAGTGCCGAGCTGGTGAAGCTCACCGAGAACGCCTTCCGCGACACCAACATCGCTTTTGCCAACGAACTGGCGGCCGTGTGCCAGGACCTCTCGCTGAACGTCTGGGAAGTGATCGAACTCGCCAACCGGCACCCGCGGGTGAACATCCTGCAGCCTGGCCCCGGCGTCGGCGGCCACTGCATAGCGGTCGACCCCTACTTCATCATCGACGCCGCGCCGGACAACACGCGCCTAATGAGCGCGGCGCGGCGCATCAATTCCGATCGGCCCTTCGCTGTCGTGCGAGACATCGAAGCGGTGCTGGACCCGACCCGGACGCAGACGGTCGCATGCCTCGGCCTCAGCTTCAAACCCGACATCGACGACCTGCGCGAAAGCCCGGCCGTCGAGGTGGTGAAGCTGTTGGCCGAGGTACCGAATATCCGGATCGTCGCCGCCGAGCCGCACACCCGGGCCCTGCCCTCCGAACTGCAAGATCTCGGCATCGAGTTTACCGATGCGCTGAGCGCGATCGACAGGGCCGATATTGTGGTGCTGCTCGTCGACCACCGCCAGTTCTCGCTGATCGACCCCGAGGCGCTCAAGGACAAGCAGTTGATCGACACGCGCGGGCTGTGGACCTGGAAGAAGGCCAGGAAGCCGGACGCACGCATCGAGGGCAACAAGTCGCGCGAGGCCCGGCTGATGCCGCACCCGCTGCGTCGGGCAACGGACCGCGCCGCATGAACGCACACGCTTTCGGCTGGGAGTTCCATCCCCTGCTCGCATCCCGACGCACCGAGTTTCTCGGCGCGCCGCTGCACCTCGTCACGATGGCGGAAACGCTCGACCTGGCTGACGAGGCGATGACGCTGCGCAAGCCCATGCACCACACGGTGGTGAATGTCGCCAAGCTTGTGAACATGCAGAAGAACGCCGAACTGCATGAAGACGTCGCCAGCGCCGACCTCATCAACATCGATGGGGCGGGCGTGGTCTGGGGCGCGCGGCTGTTCGGCATCGAGGTGCCGGAGCGCGTCGCCGGGATCGACATCATGGAGAACTTGTTCCGGCTCTGTGCTGAACGCGGATTCCGGCCGTATCTGCTCGGTGCGGAGCAGAGCGTGCTGAACGCCGTCGTCGAGCGACTGCAGAGGGAATACCCGACGCTCGAGATCGCCGGGTGGCGCGACGGCTATTTCAAGCCCGAACAGGAGCCCGGGGTGATCGATGGCATCAACGCCTCCGGCGCGGACTGCCTGTTCGTCGCCATACCGACGCCGCGCAAGGAGCGGTTCCTCAACAAGCACCGCCGCCACCTGCTGCCCAACTTCGTGATGGGTGTGGGCGGCAGCTTCGACGTCTATGGCGGCAAGGTGAGCCGCGCGCCACGTCTCGTGCAGGCGATCGGGCTCGAGTGGCTCTATCGTGTGCTGCAGGAGCCGGGCCGGCTGTGGCGGCGCTACTACGAGACCAACACAGCCTATGTCGTGATGCTGTGGTGGGCGCTACGCTCGCGCGGCCGCGCTCAGCAATAGAGCAAGCCGACACTCCCGTGTTGCCCGACGCCCCGCCTTCACGGCGGGGTTTTCGTTTGGATCAGGCTCGGACGAGCCTGGCGCGGACCGTGCTGGCGAGCGCCCGCGTCTCGGCGGGATGCAGCAGCGACTGCAGGGCGAGGAAAGCAAGCCCGCCAGCCGCGCCACCCACAGTGAGCTTCACGATCGGCCATGCGGCACCGGCGAGACTGGATGCCAGCCACGCCGCAACACCTGCCGCCACAGCGACCAATGCCGACGTGCCGAGGTCGGACCACGGGATGGGCACGGGGGTCAACCGGCGACTGACCATGACATCGGCCGCGAGTGTCGTGGCCGTGCCAAGCGCCAGGGCCGTGGCGGCACCGACCGCCGCCCACTGGGGGATCAGCAGCAGCGACATGCCGATGGTGACGACCGCACCAGGGGTCAGGGTGATCGCCAGCAGCCACGGACGCTTGTGGGCGTGGTAGACGTTGACGAACACGTAGTTCGAGAAATTGGCACACAGGATCGACAGCGCGATCAACGGAAACAGCTCGCCGACATGGCCGTGATACTCGACCGGCAGCAGCAGTTCTGCGATTTCATGGCTGAGGGCGATCAGCAGCGCCGCGATGGGGAAGCCGAGTTGCGCCATCAATCCCATCTGGCGGGAGAGGTAGCGCGCGGCGGCGTCCGGCCCTTCGCGGTCGAAACGGCTGACCATTTCGGGGAAGGCGCCCATGTTGATGGCGTTGGCGATGGTGTCGATGGGCTGCCGCGCCAGGGCATACGCCGCAGCGAACACTGCCACCGCACCCGCATCGTAGTAGACCTTGAGCAGCACACGCTCGGCGCTGTTGAGGCCAAAGGCGATCATCGCCATGGCGATGAGGGGGATACCAAGGGTCAGCAACTCGCGATGGGTGAAGCGCGACGGCCCCGGCACAACGCCACGCATGGCCGTCGCGAAGGCCGCGAGCCCAGCCAGCAGCGTTGCGGCGGACGAGGCCAGCGACACCATGAGGAAGCTGTCGTGGAAGATCCAGATGGCGGCGACCGGCAGCACAAGCTGCAGCGCCGCGCGGACGAACTCCAGCAGCGAGTAGGTCCCGTGCCGCTGCTGCATCTGCAGGATCGTGAGGGCGAAGCGGCTGACAGCCGCAACCGAGAGATAGACGCCGACGGCGATGGAGAACTCTACCCAGCGCTCGGGCGCCACGACGAAGGACGCACCGGCCGACAGGAGCAGCCCGAGCAGCGCCGTCACCACCAGCACCCGCGCCGCCAGCAGCAGGCTGCCGCGGCTGATCTCGCCCTTGCCGCCGAGCCGGAGGAACGCAATGCGCAACCAGCTGGTGAGGGCGGAATCGCCGAGCTCGCCCACCGTGACCACCAGCGCCAGGAAGCCATACTCGGTCTGGTCGATCAGCCGGGTAGCGACGACCAGCAACAGCAGCGCCGAGATACGGGTCAGCAGGATGGCCGGGGCATAGATCAGGGTAGAACGCAGCACGCGCAGATACCTTCGGGGCGTCGGCCACACGTGAGAGCGGCCACTTAACCTTCGCTTAACCCTCCGCGCGCGCGTCAGACCAGAGATTTCCCCCGACAGGATGAATGCCGGCAACTTGCATCAAATGCCGCCATAAACCCTGCCGCGCGCCTTCGCTTTGCCGGCACCGCGCCGACCGCTACAGATCGACCCATGCTGCAACGAGCGCCTGAAACGCGAACCCTGAACGTGCTGATGGCGACGCCAGTCGCCGCGACCGGCCAGGGCGGTATCGACCGTGTCATGGCGGCGCTGAAGGGTGAACTCGAGCGAGACCCGCGCGGTACCGCTGCGAGCTTCGGGGCGACGCGGGGCGCCGGATCGGTAGCTTTGTCGCCTCTCTATCTTGCCCGGTTTCTCGTGCGGATGGTGGCGATGCGGGCGCGGGGTACGCTCGACCTCGTGCACATCAACCTCGCCAGTAACGGCAGCACCCATCGCAAGATGATGGTCGCTGGCCTCGCCCAGCTGCTCGGCGTGCCCTACGTGCTGCACCTCCATGGTGGCGACTATCCGAACTTCTGGAAGGACGACGGGAGCCGACTGAGCCGCAGCATCCGCCGGCTGTTCGCGGGCGCGGCGCGGATCGTGGTGCTGGGCGAGACCTGGCGGAAGTTCGTGATATCGCGCGCGCCCGAAGTGACCGATCGCGTCGTGATCGTGCCGAACGCAGCCGCACGCCCGAGCTTGCCGCATATGGGTGGCGGCGAACAGGTGCATATCCTTTTCCTCGGCCGCATCAACGACATGAAGGGCGCGCCGCAACTCGGCGAGGCGCTCCATCGCATGCGCGACCTGCGCGGCTGGCGGGCGACACTGGCGGGAGACGGGCATGTCGAGGCGGCGCGAACGAAAACGGCCGAACTCGGACTGACGGAGCGGGTCGACCTGCCCGGCTGGGTCAGCCCCGACCGGGTCGCCGAATTGATCGCCTCGGCGGACATCCTCGTGCTGCCATCGTTCATCGAGAACCTGCCGCTCTCCATCATCGAGGCGATGGCATCGGGCGTGGCGGTGGTGGCGACACCTGTCGGCGCGGTGCCCGATATCGTCCGCGACGGCGAGACTGGCCTGCTGGTACGCGCGGGGGACGTCGATGCCCTCGAGGCAGCGCTGACACGGCTGGTGCGCGACCGCGCCCTGCGGCGGCGACTTGGCGCGGCAGGGCTTGCCCTCCACCGCGAACGGCTCGATCTCGCGGCATTCGCCGACACGATGCAGCGCGTCTGGGCGGAAGCTGCGGCCCGCGCGCGCTGATGTCCGCGGATGACCTCGCCGACATTAACACTAAGGTAACCTTTTCGTTTCCGGTCGCCCCTGCTGGCAGTACCAGTCGTGGGGCGGGATGGTCATTCTTCACAACCCGCGGGATGCGGCCGTGACCTTTGAGACGACTTCCAGTGTCGGGACTTCGAATACCGGCTCGGCGACGGGCGGTGCGATCGTCCTGCGCGAGGTCTCCGCCCGGGATCGCTGGGACGCACTGGTCGCACAGGCCCCGGCACCGCACCTGCCACAGAGCTTCGCCT
>JAEYYP010000270.1 GCA_023428425.1 Pseudomonadota bacterium | reverse complement strand
CGCCTTCCATCGGTGCGGGCACTGGTGGGGGGCCCCGGACCGCACGGGCGGCGGCGCGATCCAGTCGGTCGCGCCGCCGTCTGCTTTTGTCCGTCGTTTCAGCCAACCCTTGCTTGCACTGGCCGGAGAACTGCAAAATACTGCCCAAGGTCGGGGGCGGGCATGCTGGCGGGTATTCTGACGGACGGGCGGGAACGAGGCTCCGATCGCACGGCGATGGGGCGCCACGGTCACCTATGACTCCTGCCCCGCATCTCACGCTCGGTCTCCTGCTCACCGCTGCGGCGGGCATGATCGACGTTGTCGGCTTCATCGAGCTTGGCGGCTTCTACACGTCGTTCATGAGCGGCAACACCACGCAGCTGGGCGCTGGCTTCACCGGCATGGAGGGCATGCTGGTGGCCCTGCCGCTGGGGCTGCTGATCATGTTCTTCATCGGCAGCTTCCTCGGCGCGCTGCTGGCCGGATTCCCCTGGGGCGGTGGCCGCGCAGTCACGACACTGGTGCTCGCCGGACTCGCAGCCACGCTGGTGCTTCACCTGCTTGGTATCCCTTCCACCCAGTCGATGCTGGTGCTGGCCGCTTCGGCAGGAGCGCAGAACGCCATCCTGACGCAGAAGGGTGCCGCCCGCCTCGGGGCGACCTTCATCACCGGCACGCTCTTCGCCGCCGGGCAGGATCTGGCGCGGGCGGTCCGCGGCCAGGCGCCGCCGCTTCGCTGGACCCAGCACCTGCTGGTCTGGCTCGCGCTGCTGCTCGGGGCGCTCGTCGGTGCCGCCGCCTACGCGCCGTGGCATCTGTGGGCACTGCTGCTGCCGGGCGCCATCTACCTTGCCACGCTCGCCGGTTTCCTGTTGCGGCGCATCGAATAGAAAAGGCCGGGATCGCTCCCGGCCCTCCTCATTCATTCGGCAGCTGAGGCTCAGCTGTTCTCTTCGGCCGGCTTGTCCTCTGCCTTGTCCGCTGCAGCCTTCTTGCGGCTCGTCTTGGGGCCGGGGATGGCCTTGGGACGGGCCGGACGCGGCGGCACCGCGATCAGCTCCAGCTTCGCTTCGGGGCCGACGCCGACGACCGCGACCGTCACCGAACCGCCATTCTGCAATTCGCCGAACAGCACCTGGTCGGCCAGCGGCTTCTTGACGTGCTCCTGGATCACCCGACCGAGCGGCCGCGCGCCCATGCGCTCGTCGTAGCCGCGGATCGCCAGCCACTCGGCGGCTTCCGGGGTCAGCTCGATCGTGACACCGCGCTCTGCCAGCTGGCCTTCGAGCTGCAGCACGAACTTCTCCACCACCCGACGGACGACTGCCGGCGGCAGCGGGCCGAAGGAGATGATGGCGTCGAGGCGGTTGCGGAACTCCGGCGTGAACATCCGGTTGATCGCTTCCTCGTCGTCACCCTGTTCGCGCTTGCGGCCGAAGCCGATCGGCGACTTCTGCAGCTCCATCGCGCCGACGTTCGAGGTCATGATCAGGATCACGTTGCGGAAATCGACCGACTTGCCGTTGTGGTCCGTCAGCTTCCCGTGATCCATCACCTGCAACAGGATGTTGAACAGGTCCGGGTGCGCCTTCTCGATTTCGTCGAGCAGCACCACGCAGTGCGGATGCTGGTCCACGCCATCGGTGAGCAGGCCACCCTGGTCGAAGCCGACATAGCCCGGAGGGGCGCCGATCAGCCGCGAAACGGTGTGCCGCTCCATGTATTCCGACATGTCGAAGCGCAGCAGTTCCACGCCCAGAGTATCGGCCAGCTGCTTGGCCACTTCGGTCTTGCCGACGCCGGTCGGGCCGGTGAACAGGTACGAGCCGATCGGCTTTTCCGGCTCCCGCAACCCGGCGCGCGCCAGCTTGATCGACGAGGAGAGCGCGGTGATCGCCGCATCCTGGCCGAACACCACCGTCTTGAGGTTGCTCTCGAGGTTAGACAGCAGCTCGGCATCCGACTTCGACACCGACTTGGGCGGGATGCGGGCCATCGTGGCGATGGTCTGCTCGATATCGGCGACGTCGATGACCTGCTTGCGCTGGTCGGCGGTCAGCAGCATCTGGCTGGCGCCCGTCTCGTCGATCACGTCGATCGCCTTGTCCGGCAGCTTGCGGTCGTTGATGTAGCGCGCGCTCAGCTCCACCGCGGCCTTCAGGGCCTCATCGGTGTACTTCAGTTTGTGGTAGTCCTCGTAGTACGGCCGCAAGCCCTTCACGATCTCGATAGCGTCCGGGATCGACGGCTCGTTCACGTCGATCTTCTGGAAGCGACGCACGAGCGCCCGGTCCTTCTCGAAGAACTGGCGGTACTCCTTGAACGTCGTCGACCCGATGCAGCGGATCGCGCCCGAAGCCAATGCCGGCTTCAGCAGGTTCGATGCGTCCAGCGCACCACCCGAAGTGGCACCCGCGCCGATAACGGTGTGGATCTCGTCGATGAACAGGATCGCGTCGGGATGCTTCTCCAACTCCTTCATTACGGCCTTGAGCCGCTCCTCGAAGTCGCCGCGATAGCGCGTACCGGCCAGCAGCGAGCCCATGTCGAGCGAGTAGATGATCGACTCGCGCAGCACCTCCGGCACTTCGCCTTCGACGATCTTGCGCGCCAATCCCTCGGCGATCGCCGTCTTGCCGACACCGGCGTCACCGACATAGATCGGGTTGTTCTTCGAGCGGCGGCACAGCACCTGGATAGTGCGGCGCAGCTCGGAATCGCGCCCGATCAGCGGGTCGATCTTGCCGGCCTTGGCCTTCTCGTTGAGGTTCACGCAGAAATCCGCCAGTGCGGAGCTCTGGCCGTTGCCGCCCTGCCGCTCGCCGTCCTCGCCCTGGCCGTTGCCGCCGGGCTGCTCGGCGCCGCGCACGCGACGCTCCTCGTTCTGGCCTGACTTGGTGATGCCGTGCGAGATGAAGTTGACCGCGTCGAGCCGGGTCATGTCCTGCTGCTCGAGGAAGTAGGCCGCATGGCTCTCGCGCTCGGCGAAGATGGCGACGAGCACGTTGGCACCCGTAACCTCCTCCTTGCCGGACGATTGGACATGGATCACCGCGCGCTGGATCACGCGCTGGAAGGCCGCGGTCGGCCGGGCATCCTGCCCGTTCGGGACGACGAGGCTGTCGAGCTCTTCGTTGATGAAGTCCTCGAGGTCGCTCTTGAGTGCTTCGATGTCGACGTCACAGCCGCTCAGCACGGCGATCGTGTCGCGGTCGTCGGTCAGCGCCAGCAACAGGTGCTCGAGCGTGGCGAACTCGTGAGTCCGCTCGCGGGCGAGGTTCATTGCCTGATGC
>JAEYYP010000239.1 GCA_023428425.1 Pseudomonadota bacterium | reverse complement strand
CCTTCTTCTTTGATAAGCCATTGCGATAGTCGGCAGACGGCATGAAGGCTGCCGAAACGGCGTGAGGCGCCAGCCCGCTACTCTGCCTCGCGCCGTGTCACGCCAATCAGCACATGCGCCGCCGTGCCGAAGGCGTCGAGCTGCGACAGCCGCTGCCGTTCGTGCTCGGGCCCTGCCTTGGCCCGCGCTTCGGCAAGGAAGCGCGACGAGAAGTGCCAGGTATTGCCGCCGGGATTCAGCTCGAGCAGGTACAGTCGGCCGGTACGGGAATCGCGCAGGATATCCACTCCCTTGAGCGGAATCTCTGGCACCGCCCGATGCGCGGCGCGCGCCAGTGCCACCACGTCGGCCTCATACTTGAAGATTCGGAGCCGGTTCTCCTCCACACCCTGGATGGCGATCGTGCCCCCTTCGAGCACGGTATCGTCGGCACCCAGATCCACCCGCTGTTCCTGCGCCTGGCTGAGCTGGCAGTAGAGCGGTTCGCCGAACAGCGTGAGCACGCGGTAAGCGCTGATCCGGTCGCCAGTGTCGATGAACTGCTGCGCCATCATCGGGCCAAATCGCCCCGGATGGTTTGCCGGATAATCCTGCGGCGCGATGTAGCGAACGCGTTCGGTCCGCATCAACTGGATGCCGGCCCCTTTCGAGGAAGTCGGGATGTCGGTCGGCTTGACGATGGTGTACTCGCCCCAGACCTTCGGATCGAGTCGGATGCCGGGCTGCAGCAGCTGCGTCCGAGGCACCGGCAGCCCGGCGGCAGCCAGCCGCTGCAGCTGCTCGAACTTGCGAATCTGTCGGCCCTGGTACACCCGGCCGCGCAAGGGTTGGAATCGCCCCAGTGGCCCGGGCGAGAAGATCAACGACGGCAACTGCGCCGCCTTCTCGCGCATCCTGCTGTTGTCCCGATCGGCCCCCACGACAATGATTCCGGTGGTGGGGTCGACGTTTCGCGCCCTGACCGCAATGGCCCGCCAGTCTTCAAGCGACTGCCAGTGCGGTTGATGCACGATGACGAGGTGCCGTTCGATCGGCGGTCCCCTCCGGACGGCCGGGGCCGCTGGCTGTTGTGCCACTTCGTCGCTCATGTCCTACACCGCTTCGCGCCGCGTTACCTCGGCAAGCACATGCGCGGCAGTGCCGAAGGCGTCCAGCTGTTCAAGTCGTTGGCGAGCAAGTTCCGGTGGAAACTTGTGCGGATACTGCTTCATCAGCTTGCCCAAGAAGCTGGAGGAGAAATGCCAGGTGTTGCTGTTCGGGTTGACCTCGATCACGTAGAGGCGGCCCGTCCTGTGGTCGCGCAGGATGTCGCAACCCTTGAGCGGAACTTCGGGAATGGCCCGATGAGCGGCGCGCGCCATCGCCACGATGTCGGCATCGTACTGGAACACCCGTTGACGGTTCGGCGTATCCCCCTGGATCGCGATGTTGGTGCTTTCGATCACATCGTCAGTGGCCGTAAGGTCGAGTTCGGAGTCATCGAGATAGCTGTATTCGCAGTAGAGTGGTTCGCCGAACAGCGTCAGCACTCGGTAGGTCGACAGCTGTCGCCCGGTCTCGATGAACTGCTGCGCAACCATCGGCCCCTTCCGCCCGGGATGACCCTCGGGATAGTCGGTGGGAGCAATGTAGCGAACCCGCTCTGTGCGCATCAGCTGGATGCCCGCCGCCTTCGATGACGAAGCCATGTCCGTGGGCTTCACCACTACGAACTCTCCCCAGACCCTCGGGTCGAGCTGCACCCCTTCGGTCAGGAGCTGCGTCAACGGCACCCGTACGCCGCCGGCCGCGAGGCGCCGTAGCTGTTCGAACTTCGGCATCGGCCCGCCGTGATAGACCTTCCCCCGGCGCGGACGGAATTTCCCCAAGGGTCCCGCCGAGAACACGAGCGTCGGGAGCATCGCCGCCTTTTCGGCCAGTGCCTCGTTCGCCTTGAGCGCCGACACGACCAGGACACCGATCGTGGGGTCGATGCGCCGAACGCGAGTTCCGATGTCCCGCCAGTCCTCGATCGCTTGCCAGCCAGGCTGATGCACGATGATCAGGTGACGCATCAGGTGCGGCGTAGCGGAACCGGCAGCGCTGCGGGGGATGCTGGCGAGGTCGCTCATTCCTGCTCCGCCTCGCGCTGCGTCACGTCGGTGACCACATGTGCGGCCGTTCCGAAGGCGTCGAGTTGTTCCAGCCGAGCCCGATTGAACTCGGGGGGGAAGCTGTCAGGCGACTGCCAACTGGGTTGGAGAACGATCACCAGGTGGCGCAGCGCCCTGCTGGCTGCAATGGATTTCGAGCTCGACTCAGTCCCTGAAAGCACGTCGCTGTTTCTCCGCACGAACGCCAAAATCCGTAGGACCTTTGCATTTGCGCCGCAATGCCCTGCGCAGGCAGGCAACACTTTCCAAAAACAACGGTGCAATACTTGGTAGCGCCGTGCGGTGCCTTGAATATCGCGGGGCGGTTGGGTATCCGGCATAGAACACTTGGCTCCAGTTGCGGACGACTCGATGCGCCGGTTAGCTTTCCTCGCACTACTTTGTATTGGCCTCGGCGCCGCGCCCTCTGCCGCGCAGGAAGCCCAGGAGCCTGTCATTGGGGCGGACGAAGCCGCGCCCGCGGCCAGTTGGGCGACCAGATGCGTGTCGGGTGGGCGGACCGAACCGATCGACTGTTCGATCTCCCAGCGGGCGGTTACGCAACAGGGGCAACTTGTCGGCGCGGTGACGATCCGCCTGCCACGCGAGGGTGGCGACCCGTTGATGGTCGTGACCGCCCCGCTCGGGCTGTACATCCCGGCCGGAATCTCGTTCGGCATCGACGCTGGCGCGCTTCAGCCCATTCAGTTGCGCACCTGCGAGCGCAGTGGCTGTGTGGCCGACACGGTTCTTTCCGCCGACACCTTGAACGCCATGCGCGGTGGGCAGAAGCTGAATATCGTCTTCCAGAACGGTCCGCAGCGCACTGTCACCCTGCCGATGTCGCTGGTGGGCTTCACCGCGGCTATCGACAAAGCCAGATAGTTCGCCGCCGTTGGTGCCGAGCCGGCTCAGACGGGTGATGCAGACATCCGGGCGAGGCTTGTGATGGAAACACCGAACAGGGACGCCGAGCCACCGCTGGCGCGCCGACCGGTTCCTTCGGGGACGAGGCCGAGTTCCGCACAACGGAAGAGTGGCCGTTCGTTTCTCCGGAGCGCGGTCATTGTCACGGTGTTGAGCGCCTGTGGCGTCGCCGGCTACTTCCTCGCCGATGGCGTCTATCTTGCATCGCAACGACCGATTTCGGTCGCGCCGGGGCAAGTGGAGCCGCCCGGTCCGGTCGTTGAAACACCAAACGAGTCTGTTGCCGAAACGCCCGCGCCGGCCGCCCCGACTGCCCCCGTCGCGACACCTACGGCCCGCACGATCGGCGAATGGAGCCTTGTCTGTCCGGGCAGCAACGTGCCGCGCGCCGACTGCGCGCTGGTGCAGCGGCTTGTCGACAGCAACAGGCGTCCGCGATTGGTGTGGTCGGTCACGCGCGACACCGACGGCACTGTGCGTGCAATGTGGCAGACCGCGACTGATGTCGACCCGCGGCAGGGCCTGTCGCTCGACATCGGCGATGGCAAGCCTCGCACGGTGCCGTTTGCCGCCTGTGCCGAGCAGTATTGCATGGTGCGCGGCATCCTAGCTCCGGCCTATCTCGCAACGCTCGCGTCGGTCGGGCGGGTCACGGTAGGGCTCAGCAGCAAGACCGGTGAGGCAACGAGCTATGCCTTCGCCCTCACCGGCCTCGCCGACGGCCTCGCATGGCTGGGAGGCCGATAGCCGGAAGTGGCCTGCGCGTCATGCGGGCTCGACCTCCGCGGCGGTTGCCTCGACAAGTGCGCGAATCTCGGCCCGGCATGAGCCGCAGTTCGTACCGGCCCTGAGCGCGGTTCCGATTGCCTCCACCGTGCGACAGCCGGCCCGCGCCGCGCCGAGAATCTGGTTGGCGCCGACCCCGAAGCAGGCACACACGGTGGGCCCGGGGTCCGGGCGATCGGCTCCCGGCCGCCCGGCGAGTACGTTCGTCCGTCGGGCCGGTTCGAGCCGCTCCTCGAGCAGTCCCGCTGCCCATGGTCGGGATACGAGCACTGGGTCTCGCGATAGAAACAGCGCCAGCCGCAGTCGCTCGCCATCGAACGTCGCCATGCTTTGCCTCCCGGTTGCCGGGTCGGCTATGGTGATGAAGTCGGTGTCCGTCCCGATCGCGAAAGTGGCGCGCGCCCACGCTTCCCAGTCCGGCGGCTCGTGAAGCACGGCAAACTCCGTTCGCCAGCCGCCGCCGGTTTCCGCGATCGCCCAGTACTCGGTTCCGAGTTCGGGCCGCACCTGGCTGACAGCAAAGCCATAGCGGCTGGGGGTAGCCGGCTCCACGGCAGCGGCGGACATCTTGAGCGCCGGCTGGCCGGATTGCTGATCGGTCTGGGACGCTACCAGCACATCCACTCGCCCGGCGGACGAAAACTGCCCGCTCCAGTGCATGGGTACGAAGATGGTGCCCTTCTGCTGCTGCGCTGTGACCAGCGCGCGGACCAGAGCGAAGCCGTGCCGGTTCTCGATCCGGACCAGGCTAGCATGGCGGATTCCTCGGCTGGCCGCGTCCTCCGGGTGCAGTTCGGCGAACGGCTCGGCCAGGTGCGCGGATAGCCGGGCCGTCTTCCCCGTTCGCGTCATGGTGTGCCAATGGTCGCGTACCCTGCCTGTGTTGAGCAGCAGCATACCGGGCGGCAGCACAATCGGTGGTGGCGGCACCACTGGTACGAAGCGCGCCTTTCCGCTGGCGGTGAAAAACTCACCGTTTGTGAACATGCGCGGCGTCCCATCGGCGCGGACCGGCCACTGCACCGGCTCGATGCGGTCGTAGTCCCGACCCGCCAGACCGGCGAGATCGAAGTCGCGGTTGCCGTCGTTCTCGAAAGCCGAAAGCGCCACATGCTCGGCGAAGATCTCGGCAGGAGACTCATATGGGAACGCCGCTCCGAAGCCCATCCGTCGAGCAACCTGCGTGATGATCCACCAGTCTGGACGCGCCTCTCCCGGAAGCGGCAGGAACGGCCGCTGACGCGAGATCCGGCGCTCGGAGTTGGTGACGGTGCCGTTCTTTTCACCCCAGCCGGCCGCTGGCAGCAGAACGTCCGCCTCGATCGCCGTATCCGTCGAGGCATTCATGTCCGACACCACGACAAACGTACATCCACGGATGGCGGCACGCACCCGATCCGCTTCCGGCATCGAATCCACGGGGTTGGTCGCCATGATCCACAGCGCCTTGATCGTGCCGGCTTCCAGGGCGCGAAACAGGTCCACCGCCTTGAGGCCTGGCTTAGTGGCTACTCTGTCTGATCGCCAGAACCGCTGCATCCGTTCGACACTGGGCTGGTCGAAGTCCATGTGGGCGGCCAGCATGTTGGCGAGCCCGCCGACTTCACGTCCCCCCATCGCGTTGGGTTGCCCGGTGACTGAAAACGGACCCATTCCGGGTGCGCCGATGCGACCGGTTGCCAGGTGACAGTTGATGATGGCGTTGACCTTGTCGGTGCCGGTTGCCGACTGGTTCACACCCTGGGAGTAGACGGTCACCGTTCTGCGGGTTCGGGCGTACCAGTCATAGAACTCCGCTATATCGGCTTGGTCGAGGCCGGTCGCCTGGGCGACGCGCTCCAGGGACCAGCCGCTTGCAGCGCCGAGCGCCGCGCTGAACTCACTAGTGCTGGCGTCGACAAACGCGCGGTCGATGGCATCGTGCGCGGCCAGCCAGCGGAGCAGCCCGGCAAAGAGCGCGATGTCACCGTCGGCCTTGATGGCAAGGTGCAGATCGGCTTCGTCGGCTGTAGTTGTCCTGCGCGGATCGATGACGACCAGCCGCATGCCGGGTCTGTCCTGCCGCGCCTTCATGATGCGCTGGTACAGTACCGGGTGGCACCAACTGAGGTTCGAGCCGACAAGAACAAGTAGGTCGGCGATCTCCAGGTCTTCGTAGTTGCCCGGCACCGTATCGGAGCCGAAGGCACGCCGGTGGCCGGCAACCGAAGAGGCCATGCACAGCCGTGAGTTCGTGTCGATGTTCGCGGCGCCGATAAAGCCCTTCATCAGCTTGTTGGCGACATAGTAGTCCTCCGTCAGCAACTGCCCCGAGCCGTAGATGGCGACGGAGTCCGGGCCATGCTCGGCTATGGTCTCTGCGAAGCGGCGCGCGACGAGGTTCAGCGCGGTATCCCAACTGGCGCGCTCGCCGTGCACCTCCGGAGCGAGAAGGCGGCCGGAGAGCGACAGTGTCTCACCCAGCGCGGCACCCTTGGAGCAGAGCCGTCCGTAGTTTGCCGGATGCTCGGGATCACCAGCAATGGTTACTGCCCCGCTCTCCTCGCGTGTCGCGAGAACCCCGCAGCCCACACCGCAATATGGGCAGGTAGTACGCACCGTCGCCGAACTGGACATTCTTCTTCCTTGAGTGTGGGATTGCTGCCCCTGTCAGGCGACAAGACTGCAGCGGCCGCCGTACGGGCCGAGGGGGGCGCCCCCTTGGTAGCTCTGGCCGAAGATCAGGGTGTCGCGCATCTCGTGCGTATCGGTCTGGGCCCTGAGCAAGTCGAAGAACCACGGCCCATCGCCGGTGTCGCCGTAGAGGACGGCACCGATGACTCTGTCGTTCTTCAGCACCAGCCTCCGGTAAACACCGGACGCCACGTCACGCATCACGATTTCCTCGCGATCCTCTGCCGCCGCAAAATCTCCCGCCGAGTAGAGCGCCACACCCGTCACCTTGAGCTGCGTCGCTGTCCGCACCGGACGAAAAGCCGCGTCGACGTCGGCCAGCGTACAAGCGGCGACCTTGGCCATCTCATAGAGTGGTGCCACGAGCCCGTAGACCACGTTCTCGTGCTCGACACATTCGCCGATGGCAAGGATGCGCGGGTCCGCCGTTACCATCTGGTCATCCACCACGATGCCGCGCTCGACATGCAGTCCGGCATCGACGGCGATCCGGACTTCGGGCCGGATGCCGACTGCCATCACCACGATGTCGGCGGGATAGACGGTGCCGTCATCCAGCGCCACGGCTTCGACCCGCTCGGTGCCGAGGATTGCCTTGGTGTGCGCACGCATGTGGACGACGATTCCGCGGCCCTCGAGCTCACGCCTCAGCATCTCGCCGGCAGTCGGGTCGAGCTGCCGCTCCATCAGGTGCCCCATCACGTGCAGCACCACCACCTCCATCCCGCGCTGCCGCAGCGCTGCCGCCGCCTCGAGGCCGAGCAGACCCCCGCCAATGACCACCGCACGGGCGCCGGGGCGCTCGGCCGCGGCGATCATCCGGTTCACGTCGTCGATGTCGCGGAACGCGATGACCCCTGGCAGGTCCTTGCCGGCGATGGGGATGATGAAGGGAGCCGAACCGGTGGCGATCACCAGCCGGTCGTATGCAGTCTCCCCGGACTTCGAGATGACGACCCTCCGATGCCGATCGATGCCGGTGACCGTCTCGCCGAAGCGGCAGGCGATCGCATGCTGCTCGTACCAGGTCCGGTCGTGGGTGATGATGTCGTCATACCCCTTCTCGCCTGCCAGTACCGGCGAGAGCATGATGCGGTTGTAGTTGCCGCGCGGCTCTGCCCCAAACAGGGTGATGTCGAACGCATCGCGGTGATCCCTGATCAGGTGCTCGAGCATGCGGCCCGACGCCATGCCCGCGCCGATGATGACAAGCTTCTGCTTTGTCGCTGGAGTGTGTGCCTGAGTCATCGGTCAGGCCGTCGCCATGGACCGGCTCATGCGGCGGATGGAGGCATGCATGATTGCCAGCGAGGTCACGACGAGCACGAACAGCGCCATGAAGCAGCTGCTCCACAGGCCAGTCACATCGTTGAGCCAGCCGAACAGCAGCGGCAGGATGAACCCGCCCAGCCCGCCGATCATCCCCACAAGACCGCCCACCGCACCGACATCGTTCGGATAGTAGGCTGGGATGTGCTTGTACACGGCGGCCTTCCCCAGGCTCATGAAGAAGCCGAGCACGAAGACAAGAGCGACGAACGCCCAGGGGTTGATCGCGAAATTGACCCCGAAACTGCCTGCTATGCCGTGTACCACCAGGTCACTCGAAGGCAAGGCGAGGACAAACGTGACAATCGCCGATACGACCAGCGTCCAGTACATCACCGTCCGGGCGCCTACCTTGTCAGACAGTGTTCCGCCATAGGCGCGGAACAGGCTGCCCGGGATCGAATACGCGGCCGCGAGCATTCCGGCCGTGGTGATGTCGAAGCCGTCGACGCCGATAAGGTAGCGCGGCAACCACAGGGTGAGGGCCACGAAGGCGCCGAACGAGAAGAAGTAGTAGAGGCCGAACCGCCAGACCCGGACATCCCTGAGCGGCGCAAAGTCGGCAGCAAGGCTGCGCTTGGGTGCCCCCTCCCTGCGGCGCTTCACCAGCACCGGATCGTCCTCGGTGCTGAACCAGAAGACGACGGCCATGATCGCCAGCACCGCGGCCCAGGTCAGTGCGACCGCCTGCCAGCCCGCCGCGACCATCACGAACGGCGCAACGAACTTGGTGACGGCGGCGCCGACATTGCCTGCGCCGAAGATGCCGAGTGCGGTGCCTTGCTTGTTCTGCGGATAGAAACGCGACACGTATGCCACGCCGACAGCGAACGACCCGCCGGCGATGCCGACCCCCAGCGCCGCTACCAGGAACTGCTCGTAGGTCTGCGCAAATACCAGCAGCGCCGTCGCGACTGCCGCCGCCAGCATGGTGGCGACGTACACCAGCCGCCCGCCGTACCGATCGGTCCAGATGCCGAGCGCAATACGGATGACCGAGCCGGTCAGGACAGGAGTGCCGATCAGGAGGCCGAACTGCGTGTCGGTGAGGCCGAGTTGCGCCTTCAGCGGCACGCCGATGATGGCGAAGATCGTCCACACCGCGAAGCACACGGTGAAGGCGAGGGTGGACATCCACAAGGCACGGTTCTGCGAGGCGCTGGATAGCTCGGCTTGGCTCATGGTTCGCTCCAGATGATGAGGACCCAAAGGAAAAGGCCGCCGAGCAGGTGCGTCCCCTCCTGGGAACGAACATCTGTCGGCGGCCTTGCCTTGAGGGGATTGCGCCCGTCATTGGACGCGAAGATTGGCGGCACTGTCCGCCGTCAGTTTCCTCGATGCAGGGATCGTGCCAAGTTGTTGGCAGCTGGAAAAGTGAGCCGAACCAGAGCGTTAGGGAAAGTGTCGGGTTTGTGCACGCGCCAGGCAGTGACCGACAGCAACCTGTTTGATCGCCACGATGCCTAAGAAGTGTGCTAGTGATAGAACCGCCCAACAAGCAGGCAACCCCATGGCCATTGGCGGGGGGAGATCCGTCCGCCCGGCCTCGGAGCCTCAACGCCGCCTCGCTGACTGGCTACTTCAAGGACTGCATCGTCAACCTTGCGCTGCTCAGCGCCTGATGCGGTCAGCGTATCCAAACGCGTCGAAATCCCGCCGATAGATACTGGCAACCCGTTCGGCAAGCTTGTCGTCGTAGAAGTGTGCCAGGCGCTCCGAACTCTGGGTTCGCCTGGTTTCCCGCTGCTGCGTCGGAATCTGGGCAGCGCCAAAGACTTCGCGGCCAACGACCTCCAGGTCGTGGTCGAGGGTCTCGATCTTTCCAATCAGGTCGAGCTGGTCGAGTGGGATTGGGCTGAGGTCAACCTGCGGTGCCCAGTGAATGTTTCGGAACAGGCCCCCCTGTTCGATAAAGCCGACGAAGTCGGTGAAGCTCAGTTCAGAGGGCCGTCGTCCCGATGCCTCGCCGACGAACGCGTAGCTTTTCCGATCGAAGCCGGGATTGATCTTGTCAAGATAAGCGGAGAGCAACCTCGAGAACGGGTCGCGAACGAACATGAACTTGAAGTAGCTGCTCGCGGCACGCGGGGTCCACCAGTGCCACGGGTACTTTGAAAACATGCGCTTGGACAACCGACCTTCTTCGTCGGCACTGATAGCTGCCCGATCATCCGGAAAGGTCAGCCACGCGAGCGTCTTGCTGATCGTGGAGTTCGCCGCCTTTGGTATCCGCACGTAGACATAGCGCTTGTCATGGGAAACAGCGCTTCTGCCAAGGACCGCGAGCCGTAAGGGCTTCGGGATGGGCCTCAGTAGAGGATGCATCGCGATCAGCTTCTGTCCCAGCGATCGTTTGGCATAATTGTCCATGATGCACCCTGCTGTTTACCTTAGGCACTGTGTCGAGGTCTGTCCCTCAAGGGTCCGATCACGATCGCCTGATCAGCCTGACACTGCCAGATGTGCTTTCGAACGACGTTCGTGGGAACCAGGTGATTTCTCGTACACAACAGAGCTGGTAGGGGGCATCGGCGTGATATTCCTTCCCAAAATCATACAATTGGCGCTTATTGAAAGCGCTCTCGCCGACCGGCGCGTGAAGACGCTCTAGCTATGAAGTCGAATGTGCTGAACGTTGTCTGCATCAAGTGGGGAGAGAAGTACGCACCCTACTACGTAAACCGGCTTCATGCCGGAGTCAGGCGTGGGCTCGACAGACCCTTCCGGTTCATCTGCTTCACCGATGACACGGCAGGCATCGACCCGGCAATCGAGACGCATCCGCTCCCGATCGAGCCATTCGAGGCCGACATAGTTGCGGCCATGCAGCGGCAGGGACGCCGTGGTGCCTGGCGAAAGCTTTCGCTGTTTCGGCCCGGTCTGGCGGGGATGTCGGGGCAACTGCTCGGCTTCGACCTTGATGTGGTGATCACTGGAAACCTGAATGACATCGTCGACTTTGCGCCAGAGAAAGTGGCCATGCGTCGGGAGTGGCGCTACGAGTGGCGCGGCAAGCATGGCGGCCACGGTTCGGTATTCAGCTTCGCCCCTGAGCTTCACCCGTACCTCTACGAAGAATTTGCTGCCGATCCGGTCGGTTCGGTCGCCCGGCATCGCGGAAGCGAGCAGTACTACACCTCCATGACCGCGCTTCGGCACGATCAGCTCGCGTACCTTCCTGGCCATCTCGTCTGCAGTTTCAAGCGCGACGCAATACCCCTGCCACCGCTCAACTACTTCCTCGAGCCACGACTTCCGGCCGACTGCCGGGTCATGTGCTTCCATGGCGAGCCAAAGATGGACGATGTCCTTCCCGGCTACACTGGTTCAATCCTTCACCACAGCCTGCCTGTCCCGTGGTTGAAGGAGATGTGGGAGCGCGGGTCCGACGATTAGCCGAACGGCCTGACGAGATCGTAAAGCTCTGGCTCGGTGGCCGAGAGGTTCGCTTGGCCGCTCAGTCGCTGAAGTGCGATGCAGTCGGCCACGGTGTGCATGGGCAAGACGTTTGCTCGCCGCCGCTTGGCCCCCACGACGCCATTGCCGTCGATCTGATAGGTTTGACGATCCGTAAGCCCGATGCCCGCAAGCACATACTCCGCGCTGTAACCGTGGTCCTGCAGAGCAACCAGGAGCGCCAGGATCCCTGTCGAGGGGCGGTATTTCGCCCGAACGTCACGTCGCCTGCTGCCGAGCTGCCAACTGACCCACCACTTGCACCACTCCAGGGCGTCACGCCACTGAACCGAAAGTGGTTGCGTGCGAAACGCCGCATTCACCAGCGGATAGGTGCCCAGCCAGTCGCGCGTCAGCGCCGTTCGTTGTTCAACGCTGAACAGGCGCTCCTTTCGTTCCGGCTGGCCCGCCGACACATACTCCCGGATGACGGGAAGCTTGTCTCCACGACCGGGATCTTCAAACAGAACCAGATCGGTTGAACGGAAATCCCGGATGGCGTCGACCTTGGTCCGGTAGATGGCCGGGGCTTCGCGAGCCGATGGGAGGCCCTTCGCCAGCACCGTGGAACTGGCGACGATCGTACGTTGCGGAAATCCGGAAACCTCATCGGGAGCAGAAAGAAAGGCTGCGTTGGCGCAGTAGATTGCGTCGCCTCGCGGAATGATCGGTCCGGGCTTGGCGCCCAAAATCACGATACGCTTCTGCACGATCTCGATTTCCGTTTGTTGCTGAGGGAGGCAGGCTATAAGCTCGACCACATGGCCACGGTCCGCAAGGTTTGAATTGCTCGCCGATCTGCATCGCAGCGTGAACTACCGTCTTGTACCGCATTTGCTTAGTGGGAGGTTCTCGGCTGCAGCCCTGAATCCGCCGGCCCTTCGGCACGTGGCCGTGTTTCCGCGCCTCGGCCTGGCCTACAATCGGGTGAAGAAGAATGCCAACTCCACGGTCATGTCGGCCCTGTACTTTCTGGAGACGGGGCGGATAGGGCAGGGACGGGAATCCAAGCTTGGAGTCCCGAGCTTGGTGACAGTTTCGCCGATGTTGTTGCCTCGACTGCGATCACTCCACTACCTCGCCATCGTCCGCAACCCGTACTCCAGGGTGTTGTCCGCGTTCCTGAACAAGTTCGCCAAGCCGGACTATGTTGAGCGCTTCGGGCGCTTCGAACTCGATGCCGAAGGGTTCGCTCGCTTTGTTGCGTGGCTCGAGCGAGACGGCCTGAACCAGGACATGCACTGGGATCTGCAAGGCAAGCTGCTGATGAGCGAACCTGGAGAATTCGACACTGTTCTTCATTTCGAGTCGTTTCCTGCGAACTTCACGCAGTTCCTCGCAAGTCAGGACATTGAAGTGCCGCACCAGATTCATGAGATATTGGGGTCAGTCAACGCGGCCAGCCGCACGCGTGCCGCTCAAAGGTTGCGCGACTTCTACACGCCGGCTGTAGCAGGGCAGGTTGCCGACCTGTTCCGGTCGGACTTTGATCTGCTGCCTTATGACGTAGACTTCGAGAAGGCGCTTGGGTCCTAGAGGTGCCAATGTTCCTTCACGAACGGCGCGCGCCTGAGGTGGCCGTGGTGTCTGTGCATGACGTCCTTGGGCTTCGTGCCGCCTGAAAACGACACAATAGACTCACCGACGCCAGGTAGGCTCGCCTCGCCGAGGAAAGCGGTGGTCAGACCCAGTTGCCCGAGGGTCCAGCCGAGAAACGACGAAGCCGCTCTGGCAGAGCAATCCTTGCGGAAGATCAGGACCTTGTTGTCCTCGAAGAAATCCATCTCTCGGCCCGCGAACTGATATTCGAGCCAACGTTGCTCGCTGAACCGGTTGCCTGAGTTCAGGCCCGGAAACTTCTCTGACCAGCCTTGGGGGTCGTCGATAAACTCGTCCCAGATCTTCCGGTGGCTACCGACCTTCACGCGATACACCGCGCCATGGCCGCGTGAGATGGATCGCTTGGACCGGTGTCTGGCAATCACGAACGTCTTTTCCGGATCGGCGCCCAGGAAATCAAGATTTCCCACGACCACGATATCGACATCGAGGCTGACCACGTAGCTTTCCCGGTCGAGGTCGAGGAACCCATCGGAGAAGGTCGAGATTTTGGGCCCATTGCCGATCATGGCCTGCCTTGGCAGCGGACGAACTTCTATGTCCGGCAGCAGTCCCGCGCCATCGTCGGTGACGCAGAAGAAACGATGCGGAATGGACAAGTGCCGGGCGACGCTGGCGCGCAGGATGTTCACATCCTCGGCCGTGTAGCGCGAACCCCATTTGTAGCAGACGATGTTCAGGAAATCGAGCAAGAGGCCGGCCTTTGTAGGGTTCTCACCTGCAACCCCCGCCGTACGCACGTGGCAACGTCAGCCGTTGCTCACTCGTAAACATAGGGCTCCAGGTCGATTGTCTGACGGTCGATCAGAGCCTTGTGTCTGTACCCCGCGTCATGAACGCTGTCACCCCCGGAGAGGCAGCTGATCAGGGACGACAGGATCTGCACTGTCGTGATGCTGGCCCGCGTGGATGGTGAAGGCAGGTACTCGGCGCAGGCTCCTGCCGGAGAGACGGCTCCGATAACCCCCAACCTGTCTTGAACGAAGAATGGGGAGATCCCGTCGTCCTCGGACAAACCCAGTCCCTGATCGCCGAAGACGAAGAGCAGGGCCGTCGGATCATCCTGCCTTATCTGGTCGACGAGGCGTTGCAGGTTTGCCGCCGCTACGGAAGTTCCACGTTCGTAGCGACCCGTGAAGTCTCGGACCGCGTCCGGATCCGCCGCTTTCAGCTTGGGTCCTGAATAGTGAAATGGCGGCCGCATGTGCATGATCGTAAGCTGTGGCCGCGACCTTTCCCCAATCCGTGCAATCTGAATCAGGTGCCTGGCGAACACAGCGTCCAGCGACGGCTTCAGCGCCGAGAGCGGGTAGGCGCGGCTGAGCACGCACGCCCCAAAAAAGGCCAAGGATCGTTCGGGTTCGTTGATGAAGTTGTCGCTGCACAACGATGCGGGCAGTGCCAGTTCGTAGTGATCGACATACGGCCCCTTCACCGCACCGAACTTGGTGTCTTCATACAGTGCGTTGGTCTCGTAGCCGTTCCGAGCGAATATCGTCAGCAGCGGGCTCGGTAGAGCGCCCGAAAGCAAGCCACCGGGAACAAGGTCGTTCAGGTCCAGAAGGTAGTCCTGGTTGAGTGAAAGCAGCAGGTCATAGGAGGCGCGCGTCGTGTAGGTCTCGCTGAACACGTTGGAAAAGACCCGAAAGTGCTGCCTCAGATAGTCATTGAGTGGCGAGGGCCCCGTCCCCAGATGGCGGTCGAGCAGGGCATCGGGTACCGCTGAGAGCATGCCGATCAGGTACACGTTCGGCCGCTCCACGAAATCGGCGGCCTTCACGTAGTCGAGTGGATCGACTGCCTCCGATCCTGCTGAGGAGGGCGCTGCCAGCGACGGAAACTGCCCGGCGGCAGAGAACGTCAGTGGCAGTGGCAACGCGGCCAAGGCCGCAGCGGCGAAGACGACGATCTGCCTTTTCAGGCCTGTCTGCCGCGCTGCCAGACGTTCGGAGACCACGAAAACTCCAACGGCCCAAAGGCAACCCGACGCCACCGCCACCGTCTGGTCCGGCACACCCACTCGGGACAGCGCGAGCACGGTACTCCACAAAGCGACCGCCGCGGCCGATCCACACAACAGCGCTCCGGCAAGCGGGCCGCGCCGATGCGCGACGCGCTTCACGATCATGCCGGTCAGCACAGCGACGAGCAGGGTGGTCGCTGCGGCGGCCAAGGCATCGGGCAGGGGCAGAATGGGCCACACGCTCACATAGCCGGGGATAGCCGCGACAATCAGGAATACGGTTGCGAACGGACCGGCCGTGGAGGGGGCTGGGTTGCTATGCACGCTTGCGTCCACTACCAGTTCCTGCTGACGTTAGGTGCGGACCCAGTGAGCGCAAGCTCGCGGACCGCGGTGTATATGTGAATAGGCAGGGATCAGTGGCGCCACTGGAGAACCGGATTGTTCCAGCGACGCGCCTCCGCGGACCGTCGGCGGCAACGGAGTACTTTGCCGATCTGGCCTCACGGATAGATGCACTTGGCGGCCTCCACAACGGGCATCTGCACCTCGACCGCGCCGGCACCTATCATCGGACTGTCCAGTTGCTCGCCGAACAAGGGGTGGCCGACGGGGCCGCGCTGCCTATCCCGGGCAAGCATGCGGTGATTCCGCTGGTTCACGGCAGCGAACTGTTCGATCCGCCAATTCTGCGTCAGCGCGCCGCCGGGTACCTCGATGCCATGGTTGAAGTGGGAACGTCCATCGCCGACACGGTGGTTGATGTGACCACCGATCGCGTCGGTCTCACGGCCCTCGAAACCTTCCTCGATCTCAAGGCAGAGTTCTCGGACCGCTTGCTGTTCCGCCCTGGTGCCTACACCCCATTCGGCTTCCGTGACGACGACCCCGACCGCTGGGAACTCTTCCGCGAAGGGGCCAAGCTGGCTGACCTCATCGGCCTCCTCCCGGAGCGCGACGACAGGTCCCGCTACCCGGAGCATATCGGCTTCTCGGAGTCGTGCCGCCGCGGCATCTCGCTGGCTCTGGAATTGGGAAAGCCGATCCACATTCACGTGGATCAGGGCAATCTTGCGCGGGAACAGGACAGCGAGATCGTCGCTCGCGTCGTGCGTGAGCTGACGGGCGGCACCCGCGCCAATGCCGAACCGCTCGTCTGGCTGATTCACGTGATCTCGCCATCTACCTATGATGAAGCGCGATTTCAGCGACTGCTGTCCGAACTGGTTGATCTGGATATCGGTGTCATAACCTGTCCGTCGGCCGCGATCAGCATGCGGCAGTATCGTCCACTGCAGAGCCCTACCTACAACTCCATCGCCCGGGTCCTCGACTTGCTGGCGGCCGGCGTCCATGTCCGGGTGGGGTCGGACAATATTTGCGACATTACATCGCCCGCAGGGACGGTTGATCTGCTGGACGAGATATTCGTGCTGTGCAACGCGATGCGGTACTATGACCTGGATGTTCTGGCCCGCCTCGCCGCAGGCCAGCGGCTCACAACCGCCGAGCGGGATCGGGTCGCGCGCCACCTCCGCGAGGACGACGCATACGTAGCCGAGATCGTTGGCACTCACGGTGACGTCAGGCGCTAGCCCAGAAGATGCGCGTCGAGAAATGCGCCGAGTTCGCCGCGCTGCTGCAGCAGGTAGAGCAGCGCATGATCCTTGAAGCGCGGATCGGGCAATTGTCGAGCGGCAGGCAGCAGGCCGTTGATTTCGTCGGCCCCCAGTTTGTCCCGCTCCCGGAGTGCCGAATAGGCGAGAATGACCTCCGTTCCGGCCTCGGGATGAAGCGGGGCGCACGCTGACAGCAGGGTCTTCAGATGTTGGTGGCGGGAAGGCTGGTCGGCGCCGGAAGCAAGCACCCGCGGCCAACGGTTCAGCAGGGCGGCGCAGATCGCCGGCATACCGCCCGAACTGGTGCCGAGCGCGACCACCCGCTCGTACCCGCTCGCCTTCGCTAGCGCATCGGCCCACCGAGCCACGGCTTCGATGGTCCCGCCGATTCCTGGAACGCCCGACAGGTAGTGCTGGCGCGTTGGATCGCGCAGCAGAAGAAGGTCTGAACGGCGGGGGTCGAGTGCACAAAGGACTCCATAAGTAGGAGCGGTCAACCGCATTGCGCGACTCGAGAAGCCGACGACCAACGTCTTTCCGGATGGCTCGTGGCCATCCGACGTGAAGAGATCGGCGTTTGTGCCCAGGGGCTGCCTTCGCCAGGCCATCGGCTCAGCGGCCTTCAGCAGAGACTTCTCGAGCGATCGGCCTACGAGATGCCGTTCCTGGAACGCCTTCAGGGTGGAGGTTGGGCTTCGCAGTGCATCGCCGAAGCGGAGCCAGCTTTGTGCGAGCATGTCTCGAAGCTCGGCCGGTGTCGCGACATTTTCTGCGGCGTGCCGTGCCGCCTGGAACTCAAGCCGCGTCCCTGCGCGAGCCAGCATGTTTCGATCGATAGGATGACCCTGCAGCCTGGAGCTCGCCTGCAACATTGCGACCTCGACACCGCCAGCCTTGCCCCGAAACGGAGATTCGGTGGCGCATCCCAGTTCCACCAGATACGCAGCCATGTTTCGCACGGTGCTGAAATGGCGGACGGCGTCTTGTCCGATCTCGACCCCGAGCAGGCCCTCCGCGGCCAGCAGAATACGGACGCTCGACAGGGAGTCACCGCCCAGTTCGACGAACAGGTCATCTGCTCCGACCGAGGTAACGTCCAGCTCTTCTGCCCAGATCTCGGCAAGCGCGCGCTCGAGGTCGTTGGCCGGTTCGGCCTGTCCGGATTGCTTGAGATGCTCCTTGTAGATGGCCGCGACTTCCGATCGCAAGACCTTGCCGACACTCGACTTCGGCAGGTGGGGGAGAACCAGGTAGCGATGCGGGACCTTGAAGTGTGCCAGGCGCTCCGCCGCGAATGCCTCGATGTCCGGTATGGTTGCCACCTTGCCGTGACGCAGGACGATGGCCGCGCCGATATCCTCGCCGAGCGTGGAATGGTCAACGGCAAATACCGCTGCCTGCTCGATGGCGGGATGCGCAAGAAGCGCCTCCTCGACTTCGGGTGGAGAGATCTTTTCTCCCCCCCTGTTGATCAGGTCCTTGGTGCGTCCTGCAAGGAACAGATCACCATCGGAATCGATGAACCCGAGGTCTCCGGTCAGGAACCAGCCCTCACGAAACGAGGCCCCATTGGCCGCCTCGTCGTCCAGATATCCAGCGAACACGTTGGGCCCTCGTATAGCGACCTCGCTGGTCACACCGGTAGGCTGCCTAAGGCCCTTGCCGTCAATGATGGCGACTTCCGTCCCACATGGCTTGCCGGTCGACTTGGGCTTTCGGACTGCCGGTGGCAGCCTGGTGGACGTGATCAGAGGGGCGGCCTCCGTCATCCCGAAGGTCTGGATGACTGGCACACCGAAACAATCCTCGAGGTCGCGCATCCATTCCGGCGGAAGCGCCGCCGCTACGGAACGCAGCAGGCGGAGAGAACTTCCGCGCCAGTCTCCTCGTAGTTCGCGTGCCCGGTGGTACAGCGCGCGCACCGTCGTCGGTACGCCCTGAAACCAGGTTGGGCGCGTCTCGTCGATCAGCTTCAAGGCCAGATTGGCGTCAAACCCGCCAGCAGAGACAATCGAACCTCCTGCCACCAGTGGCGCCAGCAGCAAGTCGACGACCCCGCCAATGTGATACTGCTCCCACATTGAAAGCACACGATCGTCTGGCGACAGCAGCAGGGACTCGGCGACGTTCCGGGCACCCACCGTGAGGTTGCGATGCGTCAGCGGGACCAGCTTGCTTCGCCCCGTCGTGCCCGACGTGAGCAGGATGATGGCAGTGTCGTCCGGCCGTGCCACTTCCGCGACGCCGCCCGAACCCTGAAGGTCGGCGACGGTCAGCACCTCGATACCGCGCCGGATGGCGACGGACCGCGCTATGTCTCCCCCGGCCTCGGATACGAGCAGCGACGCGATTTTCGCCTGCTCGAAATACGCATCCAGTTCAGCCGCCGTATACGCTGGGTTGAATGGTACCGCCACGCAAGCCGACATCACGGCCAATAGCGCCGCCGACATCTCCGGGCCGTTCGGCATCACTATTGCCATCCGCTCGCCGCGAAGCCTGGGTCCAAGGCCGCCGGCTATGCGCGAAATCTTGGTCGTGAAGTCGACATAGGTCTGACCCTGGCCCGTCGGCGCAAGCACTGCCAGCCGTTCGCCGTGGCGATCAGTGAGGTCGGCCAGAAGGCCAGTCAGCGTGTCGGATGAAGGATACGAACTCACCTGGACCTTGCCTGGTCGTAGCCGGCCCGGGTCGCGATACGTCGCCAGATTGGGATCACGGTCTCGTCGACACTGCCGTTGAGCATCTTTTCCCGCGCCAACCACCTCTCCAGCGACCTCTTTGGCCGCTTGCGGTTGGCGATGCTGCCGCGCTCCACCTTTGCTGTCAGTTCGGTGATCGACTTGGACCAGTAGTGATTGATCCGCAGTATCGAGTAGCTCACGGGAGAATCCACGGCGCGCTGCCGCACAGGTAGTCTGTTCTCGTCCACGATTGGGCCTGCCCAGACCGATTTGGGTTTGTGCACGTTCTGCTTTCGAACCAACCGCGGATTCACAATGCTCTTGCCATCCCTGGACCAGCCGGTGACGTAGTTGGACCGATCATCGGACTTGCCGTGGTCGAACGTATCCGCCCTTGTCCCCTCGAGGTCGAGGCACCGACGGTAGGCCTCGAGAACCGGCGCGTCGGGTTGACTTTCATTGCCGCCTGAGCCGAACAATACCCAGTACACGAACAGCGCCGATACCCCTCGGTACCGTGTCAGCACGTCGGGCACTTGCTCGCCTGTGGGGCTGAAAAGGAACTCATCCAGGTCAAGGAAGGCAATCCAGCGTGCTTCCATGCGGAACCGTCGGATGCAGTCGTTGTACGCTGCCACTTGAGGGTGCACCGGCCACTCGGTGAGCGTGATCATCCCTCTTGCCATCCACGGTGCGATGACCTCGCTGAAGTTGTCTTGGCTGGCATCGTTGTAGAGGTAGAAGTGATCGACCCCGATCCCCTCATGGAATGTCAGCCATTCAACGAGATATGGCGCCTCGTTCTTGAATATCGCACACACGGCCAGCTCGTGCTGGAACTCGGTCTGCCGATCGCGCCAGCGCGCGACCCATCCACCCAGCATGGAAAGCGGGTTGGGCATCGCGCCTGCGGTCAATTCCCCTGCTCATGCTGCAGGCAGAAATCGGTCTTCATCCGCTCGCGATGCCATTCCGACGCCATGGGCACATCCGCGCATTCATGAAAGCTCGGTGTGCCGAGGGTGAAGTGCAGAAGTTTGGCCTGCTGGTTCTCTCCAAACTCGTCCGGGAGCCAGTTCCACTCGATGGGCAGTTCGCCGATCAATGAATCATCGAGCCACGTGAACCGATGCAACTGGGCGCCGGAGGCCTTGGCGACGAACTCGGACGTCACCTGGCGGTTGGCCGGGTGCCCGCAGTTCCACAGCACGACGCTCGACCAGTTCTTCCGCGGGTAATCCTGATTGACCGACCCGAGGTACTTGGTCGAGGTGCGTGTCTTGTAGTCGTGGTGAACACAGAGCACTGCCTTGCTGTCGTCCCGCAGGGCCCAGAGTTTGGCGATGTCGTCACGAAGGATCATGTCGCCATCGATGAACAGGGCCCAGCCGGCGTAGTTCATCAGGTGGGGGATCAGAAAACGCGTGTAAATGAAGGCATTCGAGCCGTCGGAGTGGGTCTCGGAGTAAGTCTTCAGGTTGTTCAGCGCCAGGGGCGTAATAGCGACGAGCTCGCTGGAGTGTCGAATAATACTGTTGCTGCAAACGTGATAGGCGACGGCTTCGCGCTGGTCGAACCCGATGAAAATATTGAGCATGTTCCCTGCCTGCTTCGCCGGACCGCAGACGCCGACCGCCTCATTTGAGCAGCCTTCATCCCTGTCCGCAATATGTCTGCCTGGTTCTCAGGCGACCGTCGTGGCGCTGATCCGCTCTGCCAGCGCCATCACGTCACGGCCGGTCGCCAGTTTGAGGAGGGCCGCTTCGAGTCGGAGCTTTGGGCCGGCGTCTGGCCGGGCGCGCCGGAGGCCGGGGTCCCGAACGTCGTTTATTGTTGTCCCGACGAACCGTGCGATACGCCCAATCTCGGCATCATCCTGCATCAGTCTGGCATAGTCCAGCAGCAGGCGGTCTTCCTCTTTCGCCTGATAGAAGGCGTCCAACATGCCGATATTGTACTCGTACCAGGCTCGCAGGGTGCGGATGCCGCGGGTGGGATCGATACTCCGCTTGCGCGTGTAGTGGGCGTGCACCTCGGCGGGCGCTCGATACACACAGATCAGCTTGTGCCGCGGTAGCACCTGCTTCCAGAGCGGATAGGTCAGGCATGTGCGGGGGTCTTTGAAGCCCCATGATCGATGCTGACTCTCGAGGTCGTCGACCAGCCGCTTCGCATCGCTCAACAGCTCCGGCGCGGCGCTGGCCAGGTCGAGTCGCTCGAATGTCCTGATACTGCTGCCCGAGGCGCCGCCCAGAATGCGCTTGTTCAGTGCGTTCGTGGCGGTTCGCTCGAAGTGGTTGCCATCATCGTATCCGCCCGACAGCTCGGCATCCACCATCGGAATGCCAGAGCGATGCAGCATCATGGACACGAGGGAAGTGCCTGACTTGTGCATACCCAGCACGACGATCGGTGCCATTGAGCCTAACGCCTCTGTAGAGTAGGGCGATATTGCAGACTCGCCGACCACCCGCAAGGATTCCGGCCAAGCTATGCCCCTGTTTGAAATCAATGGTCGCCGCATCCTGTTCATCCACGTTCCCAAGAACGCTGGGACCAGCATTACTGGTCTCCTCGGTCGCTATTCGGCGGCCAAACTCGATGGCAAGCTCCACCTCTACGGTCGGACATTCCGTCCGCGGCATCTGCATCGCCACACGCTTGAGCAGATTCTCCATCCGGGCATGATCGACTACGCATTCATGGTGGTGCGCAACCCGCTGTCCAGAATGGTGAGCGAGTACGTCTATCAGCGTCGGCCAGCGACCTCCGGCCTGCGCTGGCAGCGGCTGGTCGGCTTCGATGCTTGGCTCGACTACTCGCTTTGGCGGAGCGGGATGGACGAGAGCTATTGGGAGAACCACTTCCGCGCACAGTCGGAGTTCGAGTGCTTCGGTTGTGAGGTGTTCCGGCTCGAAGAGGGCACGGCCCGGATCTCCAGTCGCCTCAGCCAAGTCGTCGGCATGCCTGTGGCCGACGTCCCGACCCTGAACGGCCAGCCGGGCGGTCGCCTCACGCCAAGCCTCAGGGCGCAGGAACGCATCCTCACCCGCTATCGCGCCGACTTCGAGCGTTTCGGCTATGACTTGCCGACAGCCAGTTCATGAGCCACCGCAGGGAGCGAGCCGCAGGTTGCCGCCAGCAGACTGTGCGATAAGTGTCCCAATACGCAGTTTGCGGCGAACCTGCGCCACTGCCCTGAAGCGGGCGAGATGCTCCGGACGGGCGGCATTGTGCGACGTTTCGACTTCGTCCGGCAGGTGGCGCGCGCAATGACCTCGATACTTGTCGCGGCGAGGCCATCCCGGTTGCCGCGGATGAATGGGCGGCTCACAGCGAATACCTGTCCCGCCACAGGGAATATCCGGCCCGCCCGATCCGCTGTGCCAGGAGCGGGTCTCCGGTAAGCCGTTCGATGGCATCGACAAATTCCGTCGTCGTCTCGGCCAGGAGGTAGTGTTCCTCCGCAACGCCTCCCAGACCTCGCACACCCTCCCGAGTCGAGATGACCGGGCGGGCATGTGCGAAGGCCTCTATGGTCTTCAGCTTCGTGCCGCCGCCCGCCCGCAGCGGCACCAGCACGGCGGCGGCGGCGCCATAGTATGGCGCGAGGTCTGTGGCATCTTCGATGAACTCCAGGCCGTCGCAGCGACCGAGACGCTGGCGCAGGACATCGTCCGGTCGCCGGCCGATGATCGTCGGTAGCAGATCGGGCAGGCGGGCGCGCAGGGGCGCGGCCATTTCCATGAGCCAGTGCGCAGCCAGCTCGTTGGGAGGGTAGTCGAGCGAGCCAACGAAAAGCAGTCGCGTCGGATGATGCCGCGGCAATCGCCGGGGCGGGGCGAGGCGGTTGGGAAACACGGTCACCTCTGCCCGCGTTCTCTTCGCAAGGGGCAGGCGATCCTCCGGTGCGGCCACATGGATGTGGTCGTAGCGCCGTGTCAGGAGCTGTTCGGCGACTACGTACTGCACCGACAGCGCCAGTTCGTGGATGGCGGAGCGCCAGCGCCCCAGCCTCCAATGGGCGAGCGCGATGGATAGGCGGGTGCGGCTCTCGAAATCGTCGATATCGACGTCGGTACGCGCATGCGTAAAGCGTTCGAGAACAGGATGGACCGCGTCGTGAAGATACAGCCGGAAGACGATGATGGCCTCTGGCTCGAGCCCATCGAGCAACTTCGCCACGTCGGCATCGCTGGCAACCTGGGGCCAGTCGCTGCCGAAGCCCCTCCAGCAAACGATAAAGGGCAGCAGCTTGGCCAATCGCCGCCGCCACCGTCTTTCCTCCGGCGGGCGCACGGGAACGAAACCGACTGAAGCCGCTAAAGATTCCGGTGCGGCTGCCACGCCAGGCTGGCCGAAGACGATGACATGCACATTGTAGCGCGAGGAAAGCTCCTTGAGCCATGCCCAGGCGCGCAGCTTGAGTCCCGAACCTTCGGGCACGGGGATGACGGGCGTCAGTAGAAGTGCGTCCGGTTTGGTCATCTCCTCCAGAGCCGCCGCAGGTTCTGCCGCAACCGTCGCCCGCCCAGCAACGCCGCCTGGAGTGCATAGCGTAGCCGGCTCGGCTCCGCGCCTGGCGGCATGAAAGCGCGGGCATGCTGCGCATAGCTCGTTCGGGCATAGGCAAGGTAGTCGACGGTCAGCAGATCGCCGCTGAAAACCGAGAAGTCCCGCCGGCCCGCGTCGAACCAGAGATGGGCCCACAGATGCAGGCTACAGGCTTTTTCGGGCAGCGATACGGAGCGCGTGAAGAGATCCTCGAGCCCCGCGGGCGTCCAGTCGAGGGCAAAGAAGCTGCTCTCCGGCTCGACATGGACCAGATCGGGATGGGCCTGCGCCAGGCGGTAGGGCAGGAGGGTGGAGTGGTTGCTCCAGCTCCCGTCGAAGGCCGCGCTCATCTGCTCAAGCCAGATTCGGCAGAACCGTGCGCCCGGCGCGGCGCCAATCATGGCATTGCACAGCGAGCCTTCAGCGCCCGCCGGCGCCTTCTCATGCCCCATGAT
>JAEYYP010000222.1 GCA_023428425.1 Pseudomonadota bacterium | reverse complement strand
GCCTTCAGCCAGTCGCCCTTGTAGACGAGGTCGTTCCAGTCCGGGATCTGGTTGTTCACCGGGCAGCCGTTGTGACAGTACGGAATGCCGCAATCCATGCAGCGCGCCGCCTGGTCGCGGGTGCCCTGGTCACCCAGCGGGATGACGAACTCGTTGTAGTTCTTGAGACGCTCCTCGACTGGTAGGTAGTCCCGGTCGACGCGGTCGATCTCGAGGAAGCCAGTGATCTTTCCCATTGTTCTTCCCCCTTACTCGGCGGCCACGCGCTGCGCGGCTTCCCGCGCCTTTTCCATCTTCTGAAGTGCCTTGCGGTACTCGATCGGCATCACCTTGCGGAACTTGGGCAGGTATTCGTCCCAGTTCGACAGGATGTGGTTGGCCCGCGACGACCCGGTGAAGGTCTTGTGCCGCAGGATCAACTGGTAGAGCCGCTCGGCATCGCGCCGCTGCAGATCGTGCATGATCTCGACCACGCCGGCCGTCATCAGGTCGCCCGACTCGCCGAATTCGCGGGTGCGGAGGGACTCTTCTTCAGGAACCGGCTCGAGCTCGACCATCGACATGTTGGCCCGGCTCTCGAAGGTTTCGTCCTCGTCGAGCACGTAGGCGATGCCGCCGGACATGCCTGCCGCGAAGTTGCGGCCGGTCTTGCCCAGGACAACGACGACGCCGCCGGTCATGTACTCGCAGCCGTGGTCACCCGTGCCCTCGACCACCGCGATGGCGCCGGAGTTGCGGACGGCGAAGCGTTCGCCGGCGACGCCGCGGAAGTAGCATTCACCGGTGATGGCGCCGTAGAGCGCGGTGTTGCCGATGATGATCGAGTCCTCGGCGACATAGCCGCGCTGCTCGGGCGGGCGGACGACGAGGCGAGCGCCCGAGAGGCCCTTGCCGACATAGTCGTTGGCTTCGCCGACGAGATCGATCGAGATGCCGCGCGTCGCCCATGCGCCGAACGCCTGGCCGGCGGTGCCGGTGAGCGAGATGGCGATGGTGTCGTCGGGCAGGCCGGCATGGCCGTAGCGCTTGGCCACCGCACCGCCCAGCATGGCGCCCGCCGAGCGGTCGACGCTGGTGATGGTCTCGACGATCTTCACCGGAGTGCCGTTTTCGAGGGCGGGCTTCGCCGCCTCCATCAGGCGACGGTCGAGGACCTTCTCGATCGGGTGGTTCTGCCCTTCGGTGTGGCTGATGCCGACGCCTTCGGCCGCGAAGGGCTTGTGGAAGAGACGCGAGAAATCGAGCCCCTTGGCCTTCCAGTGGGCGACGGCCTCGGTCTTGTCCAGCATCTGCATCTGGCCGACCATTTCTTCGAACTTCGTGTAGCCCATCTCGGCCATCAGCTCGCGCACTTCCTCGGCGACGAAGAAGAGGTAGTTGATGACGTGCTCGGGCTTGCCGGTGAAGCGGGCGCGCAGGACCGGGTCCTGGGTGGCGACGCCGACCGGGCAGGTGTTGAGGTGGCACTTGCGCATCATGACGCAGCCGGCCGCGATCAGCGGGGCGGTTGCCATGCCGAACTCGTCGGCGCCGAGCAGGGCGCCGATGACGACGTCACGGCCGGTACGGATGCCGCCGTCGACCTGTACCGCGATGCGCGAACGCAGCTTGTTGCGGACGAGGGTCTGGTGGGTTTCGGCGAGGCCCATTTCCCACGGCGAACCGGCGTGCTTCAGCGAGGTGAGCGGGCTGGCGCCCGTGCCACCTTCGTAGCCGGAGATGGTGACGTGGTCGGCACGCGCCTTGGCGACGCCGGCGGCGACGGTGCCGACACCGACTTCCGACACGAGCTTCACTGAGACGGCGCCATCCGGGTTGACGTTCTTCAAATCGAAGATGAGCTGGGCAAGGTCTTCGATCGAATAGATGTCATGGTGCGGCGGCGGGCTGATGAGGCCGACGCCCGGGGTCGAGTGGCGGACGCGGGCGATGGTCTCGTTGACCTTGTCGCCAGGGAGCTGCCCGCCTTCGCCGGGCTTGGCGCCCTGCGCCATCTTGATCTGCATCATGTCGGAGTTGACCAGGTATTCCGTGGTCACGCCGAAGCGGCCCGAGGCCACCTGCTTGATGGCGGAGCGCTTGGAGTCGCCGTTGTCCATCGGCTTGAAGCGGTCGACTTCCTCGCCGCCTTCGCCGGTGTTGGACTTGCCGCCGATGCGGTTCATGGCGATGGCGAGCGTGGTGTGTGCTTCCAGCGAAATGGAGCCGTAGCTCATGGCTCCTGTCGAGAAGCGCTTCACGATTTCCGAAGCGGGCTCGACCGCTTCGAGCGGGATGGGCATGCGGCCATCCTCGTCGGCCTTCCTCAGGCGGAAGAGCGAGCGGATGGTGACATAGCGGTCTTCCACTTCGTTCACCTGGCGGGCGAACTCGCGGTACTTGTCGCGGGCATTGCCACGGGCGGCGTGCTGCAGGTTGGCGACGGTTTCCGAACGCCAGACATGGGCTTCGCCACGCTGGCGGAAGGCGTAGTCGCCGCCGATGTCGAGCACGTCCTCGAGAACCGGGGAGTTGCCGAAGGCGTCCTTGTGACGGAGCACGGTCTCCTCGGCGATCTCGGCCAGGCCGGCGCCTTCGATGGTGGTGGCGGTGCCGGTGAAGTAGGTCGAAACGAAGTCGGACGACAGGCCTACGGCGTCGAAGATCTGCGCGCCGCAATAGGACTGGTAGGTCGAGATGCCCATCTTGGCGGTGACCTTCAGGATGCCCTTACCGATCGCCTTGATATAGCGGTAGATCAACTCGTCGTTGTCGACCTCGGCCGGGAACTGGTCGCGCAAGGCGAGCAGCGTCTCGAACGCCAGGTAGGGGTTGATCGCTTCGGCGCCATAGCCGGCGAGGGCGCAGAAGTGGTGCACCTCGCGCGCTTCACCGGTTTCGACCACGAGGCCCACCGAGGTGCGGAGACCCTTGCGGATGAGGTGGTGGTGCACCCCGGCGGTGGCCAGCAGGGCAGGGATCGCCACCCGGTCGCGGTTCATGGCGCGATCGGAGAGGATGATGA
>JAEYYP010000106.1 GCA_023428425.1 Pseudomonadota bacterium | reverse complement strand
CCGGGGGGCTGCGGGCGCGCCCCCACGCTGTTCCGGCAGATCAGGGAAGGGTCTTGCCGGCGTAGGTCTGCTCGAAGCGGCGGAGCATCTCGTTGCCCTTGGCATCGAAGGCGGCGAGGGCCTCGGGGACCGGCGTGTTGTTGAACAGCACTGTCTGCATGGTCTTGACCATCTCGGCGCGGATCGAGGCGTAGCCGCCCAGGCGGATGCCGCGGGTGTTCTCGCCGGTCGGCATGGTCAGCGAGTCGATGGCGATCTCGCGGCCCTTGTAGGGAGCGTCGTCGTAGAAGCCATCGGCCTTCATCGCCTCGAAGGCGGAGTTCACCACCGGAATGTAGCCGGTGACGGTCGACCACCAGGTGGCCTGCTGCGGCGTGGCGAGGAAGGCGTAGAAGGCGGCAGCGCCCTTGTACTCTTCGGCGCTCTTGCCCTTCAGCGTCCAGAGCGAAGCGCCGCCCACGAACGAGTTGTGACGCTGGAAGCCTTCCAGCATCGGCAGCATGGCGGCCGTCCAGTTGACGCCTTCCTTGGCCTGCTTGCCGAAAGTGCCGTGGTCGGCGATCGACGACGAGGTGATCTGGCAGTTGCCGTTGACGAAAGCGTCGTTGGCGGTCTCGCCGGTATCCTTCGACTTGAGGACGAAGAGGCCCTCGTCGTACATCTTCTTGATCCAGGTCAGCTGGTCGACGAACTTGCCCTTGGAAACGGCCATCTCGGCGTTCAGGCCGCCGAAGCCGTTGCCGAGCGTCGCGATCGGCTGGTTGTGGATCGCCGAGAACTGCTCGAACCACTGCCACGCACCCGACGGGTCGAACGCGACCGGGCACTCGTAGCCGGCCACCTTCATCTTGCGGGCGACATCCTCGACCTGCGTCCAGGTCTCGGGCGTGCCTTCGAAGCCGACTTTGGCCAGGGCATCGGTGTTGTAGTAGATGACGGCAGTCGAGGAATTGAACGGCATCGACAGCAGTTCGCCGGTCGAGGTCGAGTAGTAGGACGCGACGCCCGGGAAGTAACCCGACCAGTCGATGTCGTAGCCGTTGTCCGCCATCAGCTGGCGGACCGGGATATAGGCCTCGGACAGCATCAGGTCGAGCGTGCCGGCATCGAAGATCTGCGTGATGGTCGGCTGCTTGTTGGCGCGGAAGGCCGCGATCGTCGACTGCAGGTTGTTGTCGTAGTTGTCCTGCGACACGCAGACGATCTCATAGTCGGCCTGCGACTCGTTGAACATCTTGCACATGTCCTGGATGCGCTCGGACAGGTCGCCCGACAGGCCGTACCAGAATTCGAACTTGGTCGCCGCAGCAGCAGGGGAGGCCACGAAGGCCAGCGCGGTTGCCGAGAGAGCCGCACCAAGCAGCCAGTTGGTCTTCATCATCATCGTCTCCTGGGAGAATTCGGGGTCTGGCCCGATCCGGTAGCCCCCGGGCATCGAGCGGCGGCACTCCTAGTCCGTCTCGTTGACGGTTGGATTTCAGCGCGGTGACAGGCCGGTGACGGTGGAGTGAAGCTTCGATGTCAGCCGCCCTCTCGGGAGAAGAACCTCAGCCTGTGCAGACACTTGCCGGTCTGCGGCTTCTTCCGTCCCCGGGCTCCGCGCCTGTGGACTACTTGCCGTCCGGCGTCTATCGGGAGAGATCGGCTTCAGGGAGTTCAGGTCATGGCGGTCGCAATCATCGGCGCAACAGGGTTCATCGGCACCGCTGTGGCGGAGCGGCTGACACTGCGCGGCCTCGCGCCCATCGTTGTCGCGCGCGGCGAGCATCCGGTGCACCTGCCGGAGGGCGCCATCCTCGAGCGCGGCGACCGCATGGACGAGGCGCGGCTGCGCGAGATCTTCACCACCCACGGCGTCGATACCGTCATCGACATCTTCGCGCTCGGCATGCTCAACACCCGCGCTGTGATGGAGGCGACCGCCGCGACCGGCGGCCGCTACCTGCTGCTGAGTTCCATCGACGTCTACGCGAACTATGGCGGCCTCATCCGCAAGGAGAGCCCGGCCATCCAGCCGCACCCGGCGAAGGAAACTGACCCGCTCAGGAGCTTCCGCTTCCCCTACCGCGGTAATCCCCATCGCCCGAAAGGCGTCTCGGCCGAGCTGTTCGAGGACTACGACAAGATCGTGCTCGAGGACGCGGCACTCGGCGACGGCCGCTTCACCACCACCGTCATCCGCGCCCCGATGATCTTCGGCCCCGGCGACAAGCAGCACCGCTTCAAGTGGGCCATCGACGCTGTGAAGCGCGGCGGACTGGTGAAGCTCGACGAACGCGCCGGCAAGTGGCAGAACTCCTACGGCTACGTCACCGACGTGGCCGAGGCGATGGTGCTCACCGCCCTCGACCCGCGCGCCGCCGGACGCATCTACAATGTCGGCCAGAACTTCGTCCGCAACCCGGTGCAGTGGCTGCTGAGCTTCGCCGTGATGCTCAACACGCCCATCGAGGTCGAGACGGTACCGGCAGCCGAGAAGGCCCTCCTCTTCGAGCGCGCCGAAGCCACCGACCTGCGCTACCCGCTGACCCTCGACACGACCCGCATCCGCGAGGAACTGGGCTTCACCGAAGTGGTAAGCGAGCGCGAGGCCCTGCTGGCAACGATCGCGTACGAGTCATAGTCGACCGGGACGGTCACCTCCCGGCCTCCCCCATGAAGGGGCGTGAAGAGGGTGTGCGCTGAGGCGGAGTGTTCCACGACCGGCACCCCCCTTGTGGGGGAGGCTGGGAGGGGCCGTCCCAGTCCGCTCCGGCCATCCCATCGTCATGACACCCCTTGCCCCCTTGTTCGCACTCCCCTGAACCCCGTTGACTCCGCCGCACGCTAATTTAGTGTGGCTAAACTTTCTCGGGGGCGCCCCTTCCATGCATGCCGACGACATCCGCGAGATGTCCGAAACCTTCGTGACCGAGGGCGAGAGTCTAGGCGCCCGCCTGCGGGCCCGCCGCAAGGCCATCGGCAAGACCATGCAGCAGGTCGCCGACGAGGCCAGCCTCACCATCGGCTTCATCTCCCAGATCGAGCGCGGCATCTCGACTCCGTCACTGGCGTCGCTCTACAACGTGGCGAAGGCGCTCGACGCCTCGGTCGACATGTTCGTCTCGCAGGCCCCTGCGCGCACCCACCCGGTGGCGACACATGCCGGCCAGCGTCCGACGTTCAAGGTCGATGGCACCTCGCGCTACTACGAATTCCTCGAGCGCGGCTTCGCCGACGCGAAGCTCAACGCCTGCCTGTCGCACGTCCCGCCGGGCCACGCCTCGGAGATGATGAGCCACGAGGGCGAGGACTTCGTCTACCTTGTCGCCGGCGAGATGCTCTACGAAGTCGACGGCATCCAGTACGACCTCAAGGCCGGCGACACGCTGCACTTCGACAGCCGCAAGCCGCATCGCGGCACGAATGTCGGCACCGACACCGCGATCGAGCTCTGGGTCGGCACCATGAGGCTGTTCCCCGAATGAGCCCCATCGATCCCGCCACCGCCAGGCAACTCGCCGACGCCCTCGCGTCCGGCCCGCCCGCGCTGTTCGCAGTGCTGTCCCGCCTCTTCACCGCCGTCCCCGGCATCCGCACCGCCACATTCATCGCCGTGGCGCCCGACCGCACCGTGACGCACCGAATCGGCACCTCCAGCCCGGAGCATTTCCCGATCGGCAACGTCGATCCCGTGGGCGACGATCCATGGAACAACGCCATCCTGCGCGACCGGCGACCGGTGATCGGCGACAGCGTCGCCGGCATGGCCACGTTCCTGCCCGAGACCGACGGCCTCGTCGCCATGGGCTACGGCGCCTGCGCCTGCTTCCCCATCGTTGTCGCTGGTGAGACCCGCGGCGTCGTCGCCCTGCTCGGCGATGCCGGCATCTTCACCCCGGCGACCCTCGCCCAGATCGGCACCCTTCTGCCTATCGCTGCGCTGACCTTCACCTTCCACGGGGTCAGCGAGAGATGACGACCAAAGCCGCCGGCCGTTCGTGCCGGCACCGGACTTAACCAGGGAGACTGCCATGCGTTTGTACAGGACGCTTGTCGCGGCAGCCCTCGGCGCGGTGATGACCGTGTCGGGAGCAGTGGCCGCTACGCCTCAGAATACGTTGGTGATTGCCGACGCCATCGACGACATCATCACGCTCGATCCGGCCGAAGTGTCGGAGGTCGGCGGCGTGCTGGCCAGCCAGCAGATCTACCAGCCGCTGGTGAGCTTTGATCCGGCAGATCCGACCAAGATCACCGGCGTGCTGGCCGAGAGCTGGGAAGTGTCGGAAGACGGCAAGACCTTCACCTTCAAGATGAACCCGAACGCGAAGTTCGCCTCGGGCAATCCGGTGACGGCGCACGATGCCGAGTATTCGCTCCGCCGCGTCATCCTGATCGACAGCCGCATCTCGTTCATCCTCAACCAGTTCGGGCTGACCAAGGAGAACGTGAACGACAAGATCAAGGCGGTCGACGACACCACCCTGCACTTCGAGGTCGACCAGAAATACGCGCCGAGCTTCGTGCTCTACGTGCTGTCGTCCTTCACCGGCGGCATCGTTGACAGCGCCATCGTCAAGCAGCACGAAGGCACCCTCGCCGACGGCTCGAACGACTACGGCAATGCCTGGCTGAAGTCCGAGAACTCGGCCGGTTCCGGTCCCTACGTGCTGACCAAGTGGGACCCAAAGGTCTCGATCCTGCTCAGCCGCAATGAGAACTACTGGGGCACCGCTCCGGGCGTCGATCGCGTCTTCCTGCAGCACATGCCGGAATCGGCGACGCAGCGCCTCGCGCTCGAGAAGGGCGACATCGACATCGCCAACAAGCTCGGCCCCGATGATATTGGTGCCATCGCCGGCAACGCCGACGTGCAGGTGCTCGAGGGCGTGTCTTCGACCATCTACTACTTCGGCCTCAACGTCCGCAACGAAGCCCTCTCCAACCCCAAGGTCGTCGAGGCCATCAAGTACGGCGTCGACTACCAGGGCATCGCCGACACCATCGGCAAGGGCACCATCAAGGTCCACCAGACCATGATCCCCGACGGGTTCCTGGGCGGCGGCATCGACTACAACCCCTACTCGCTCGATATCGAGAAGGCCAAGGCGCTGATCGCCGAGTCGGGCGTCGCAACCCCGATCAAGCTCGAGACCGTCGTCTGGAACGTCCCGCCCTATCCTGATTATGCCCAGGCCGTGCAGGCCACGCTGAGCCAGATCGGCGTCGAGCTCGACCTGCAGGTCGTCGATGGCGGCCCGTGGCTCGATCGCTATCGTTCGCACGACCTCGACATCTGGTTCGGCCTCTGGGGTCCGGACTATCCCGATCCGCACTCCAACGCCAAGGCGTTCGGCAACCACGATCCGTCCGATCCCGATGGCACCAAGGGCAACCTCGCCGACCGCTTCGGCTGGAATTCGGGCAAGGTCTCCGATCTCATCAACCAGGCCGTGCAGGAGCAGGACGTCGACAAGCGCAAGGCGCTCTACGACGAGGCGCAGCGCCTCCACACCGATACCTCGCCGTTCGTGTTCATGTTCCAGGACAGCCGCAAGGTTGCCATGCGCTCGAACGTCAAGGGCGTCGTCCTCGGCATCACCTTCTCCGACGACCGCTACGGCGCCGTGAGCAAGGAATAAGCCAGGGCCACCAAGCTGGCAGTTGTCGCCTTCTCCCCTTGTGGGAGAAGGTGGCGGCAGCCGGATGAGGGGATTCTTGCAAGGGAGACGCAGGACAGATGACCGAACCCGATTGGTCGTTGTGGCGCAGTTTTGGGGCGGTGGTGGAGCATGGGTCGCTGTCGGCGGCGGCGCGGGCGCTCAACCTCAGCCAACCGACCATGGGGCGGCATATCGAGGCGCTGGAGGCCAGCCTGGGGACGGTGCTGTTCGAGCGGACGCTGACCGGGTTGAAGCCGACCGAAACGGCGCTCAGGCTCTACGAACCGGTGGAGGCGGCGCGCAATGCGCTGGCCGAGGCGGCGGTGCGGGCCGAGGGGGCGACGTCGGCGCTGTCGGGAACGGTGCGGATCACCTCGAGTACGGTGATGTGCCACTACGTGCTGCCGGAGCTGCTGTATGACCTGCGGCAGGCGTTTCCGCAGGTGGCGATCGAGCTGGTGCCGTCGGATTCGGTGGAGAGCCTGCTGCTGCGCGAGGCGGATATCGCGGTGCGGATGTTCCGGCCGACGCAGCTCGAGCTGATTACCCGGAAGCTCGGCGAAATCCCGATCGTGGCAGTGGCGCATGAGCGCTACCTGCAGCAGCGCGGCGTGCCGGAGCGCGCGGAGCAACTGGTGGAGCACGACCTCATCGGCTTCGACCGCTCGGACCTGCTGATCGCGGCGGCTCGGCGCATGGGCTACGAGCTGAGCCGCTCGGACTTCAAGGTGCGCACCGACAGCCAGCCCAACAATTTCGAGCTGATCAAGGCGGGGCTCGGAATCGGCTTCGCACAGGGGCCGCTGGTGGCGGCGACGCCGGGGCTGCGCCGGCTGCTGCCGGACTTCACGCCGCCGCCGCTCGAAGTGTGGCTGACCACCCACAAGGAGCTGTTCACCAGCCGGCGCATTCGTGCCATCTATGACCGGCTAGGCGAGGGGCTCGGTCGCTACCTCGCGGAAAGATCGAAATGAATATCACCGGCATCGTCACCATCATCGCGCTCGCAGCGGTCGCGGTCATCCTCGGCATGGGGCTCTTCAACATGATGCGAGGGGGCAACGCCAACCTCAGCCAGAAACTGATGCGGGCCCGCGTCATCGCGCAGGCCATCGCGCTGGTCGTGATTCTCGGCGCCCTGTTTTTCTTCGGGAGGCCCAGCTGATGGTCAAGCTCAACAAGATCTACACCAAGACCGGCGACGACGGCACGACAGGGCTGGTGCGCGGGCCGCGGCGCATGAAGCACGACCTGCGCGTCGAGTGCTACGGCACGGTGGACGAGGCCAACAGCTTCATCGGCATGGCCCGGCTCTCCACCGCCTCGATGCCCAAGCTCGACCGGCTGCTGGCCCGCATCCAGAACGACCTGTTCGACCTGGGCAGCGACCTCGCGACGCCCGGCAAGGACCCTGAGGGCGGGACGCAGTCGCTGCGCATCACGCCGTCGCAGACCGAGTGGCTGGAACAGCAGATCGACTACTACAACGAGGGGCTGCAGCCGCTAAGGAGCTTCGTGCTGCCGGGGGGGACGCCGCTGGCGGTCGCCCTGCACCTCGCGCGCACCGTGACCCGCCGCGCCGAACGGCTGGTGGTGGAGCTGCTGGCCAAGGAGCCGGATACCTCGGGTGCCGTGCTCATCTACCTCAACCGGTTGAGTGACCTGCTGTTCGTGATGGCGCGCGTGGCGAACGCCAATGGCGAGAGCGACGTGCTGTGGGCACCGGGCAAGTTCGCGGATGCGGCGGCGGTGACGAAGGGGTAGGGGCGGGAGGGAGCTCGTCCCTCCCTTCCCAAAAGGTCAGGGCTATCGCCTATGCACGGGCAGGCCACTGGCCACCCTCCCCCTTGCGCGGAGGTAGGGAGGGGGCAATATCGAGCTCAGGGTTGTCAGAACCAGCCTCGGCCACACCCCCCTCCCAGCTCTGCCACGTCGCTATCGCTCCTGGCGACGCTACCTCTCCCGCAAGGGGGGAGGTGATCAGTGGAACTCTCGCCATACGATTGCCCCACAATGGGCAGGGCAGTCGGTGGCCACTCTGTGCCACTGATGTCCCTCCAGTCGTGGGAGCGTAGTGAAGCTTGCGGGGGGATGCGACGGTGTGGCGCGAACCTTAGCGATCGTTCCAAGCATTCGTTTACTTCCCGGTCATACACTCGCGGGATGGATATCGACCCCGTTGCATCCGTGCTGGCGTCGCGTTCGGCGGGAACGCCAAAGAGCATTGCGCTTGCCGTGATCAAGCAGGACCATGAAGCGGCGCAGGCCCTTGCGGTCAGGCTGGACCAGCAGGTTCGCGCGGCGCCGCCCCCTCCCGACCAGGGGACCAAGGTCGACAAGTTCGCCTGAATTGTAAGCTGAAGCGTTCGGAGAGGCCCGATGAACCTCGACCTGAGTATTCACCGGATGGCGTTCCGCGAGGCGGGCAGCCTCGGCGAGGCGCAGGTGCTGGTGGCGAAGAAGCATGCCGAGCTCGAACGTGAAGTGGCGCTGAAGCAGGCCAATGACGGCACGGTGGCGACTGCGGGCGTGGTTGAGCGCCTGGTGACGGACATGGAAGCGGCAAGCGAGCAGCGGATGCAGGCGCGGGGCAATCGGGTGGACCGGTTGGCCTGACAGGGTTGCCTGAGGGTGGCACGGCGCTGGCCGGACGCCCCCTCCACCATGCTTCGCATGGTCCCCCTCCCCCGCTACGCGGTGGAGGAGCACTGCGACGTTGGTGTTTGCCGCTGTTGAGGCGATGAGGCTCGATTGCTCCCCCACCGCGACAGCGGGGGAGGGGGACCAGCCGCAGGCTGGTGGAGGGGGCGTTCTACGGTCGCTTCGCCAGAAACGCCTCGACCTCATCCCTCGCCGGGCAGCCCAGCCGGCCGCCGAAGCGCGTGCACTTGATGGCTGCAGCGGCCGACGCGAAGGCTATTGTTTCGGACATCGGGGCGCCTTCGACCAGCTTCAGCGCGAAGGCGGCGTGGAAGACGTCGCCGGCGGCGAGGGTGTCGATGGCGTCAATGCGCGGGGCGGGCGTGTGGCGGATGCTGTCGCCCTCCGACCACCAGCAGCCTTCGGCGCCGGCGGTGACGGCGACGAACTGCGCCGTGCCGAGCAGCGCGCGGGCGGCGGCTTCGGGCGTCGGCTCGCCAGTGACGAGTTTCGCGGCCGATTCCGAGGCGACGATGTGGCTGGCGAGCGGCACCAGACGGTGGAGGATATCGGCCGCGGCCATGTCGGCATCGAGGATGGCGGGAATGCCAGCGGCCCGAGCCGCGGCGAGCGCGAGGGCGGCGGCGCCGGGCCAGCGGACATCGGTCATGACGGCTGCGAAGCCGGTGAGGTCGGGCGCGGCGGCGGGAGCGGCCATCAGGTCGGGGTCGTAGCGCGGCACGATCATGGTCGAGCCTGTCTTGTCCATGAAGATGGACGAAAAGCCGGAGCGGCCGCCGGGGACGCGACGCACGCGGGAGCAATCGACGCCTTCGCCGGAAATCTGCGCGACGAGACGATCACCGGTGGCGTCGTCACCGGCCGAGGCCCAGAGGGCCGCCTTGCCGCCGAGCCGGGCGATGCTGGCGGCCTGCGCGGCGGCCATGCCTTCTGCCACTTCGACCGCATCGAGCGGGATCACCTTGCCCGGGCCATCGGGCAGCGACACGAGCCGGAAGATGGTGTCCATGGTGAGGGCACCGACGCAGAGGATTGGGCTCATCTCAGACGCCGAGCAGCGCGTCGATGACGGCGTGGCCGTCGGGGCTGTTCCAGACGGCGGGACCCTGGAGCACGCCCAGCTCGCAGCCCTTTTCGTCGAGCAGCACGGTGGTGGGCAGGCCGACGGTCACCGCTTCCTGCTGCAGCCGCTGGAAGGCCTGAAACGGAGCAGGGTAGAGCGGCAGGCTCAGGTTCTCGTCGGCGAGGAACTTCTTCGCCTTCTCGAGGCCGCTGTCGCCGACATCGAGGTTGATCGGCACGACCTCGAAGCGGTCGCCGCCGTATTTTTCGGCGAGGGCCTGGAGGTCGGGCATCTCCTCCCGGCAGGGGACGCACCAGCTGGCCCAGAAGTTGACGAGCAGCTTCTTGCCGGCGAAATCGGCGATGCTCATCTTGTTTCCCGCTTCGTCGCTGAAGGCGAGGTCGGTATAGCCGCGGCCGGCACCAGTGCCGTTCAGCGCCGCGAGCTGGCCGGTGGCGGCGCTGTCGATGACCTGGGCCTTCACCGCCTGCGGCGCGCACTGGCTCGCCTGTGCCGGCATGAAGTTGCCAACGACGAGGGTTGCGACTAGTGCTACCGCCGCGCTACCGAGCGCGATCACCGCTACCCGCCGGGGTTTCAGCTTCGGGGTCGGTGAAGGGGCTTGGTCGGTCATGTTTCTACCGTTGGAGCTGAGATGAGCAACCGCATGTGGGGCGGCCGATTTGCGACCGGACCCGACGCCATCATGGAAGAGATCAACGCCTCCATCGGCTTCGACCAGCGCCTCTA
>JAEYYP010000338.1 GCA_023428425.1 Pseudomonadota bacterium | reverse complement strand
CGTGGAAGGGGTCCACCCGTTGCAGGGCACGGAGGAATCCCTTGGTCAGGCGGTCTTTCTCGTGCTCCTTGAACAGCGCGTTGTAGTGCGGCGACTCGTCGATCACCGCCATCAGTTCGCGGTGGATGGTGTCGAGGTCCGCGGACGTTGCCGCGCGATAGCCGAGTTCGGGCATGCCTGCCTCCCGTGTTCCCAAGAACGGTGAGTATCGCGCCAAACCGCCGCCAAAGCGTTTATCGCCAAGGTTTCCATTGAGCTAAGGGCGACAAGTGGACTGCTTGCCGGGGCGGGGCCGGTTGGCTAGAAATTCGAGCAAGAGCCGTCCGGGCGAGGCGGTGGGAGGATATCGAATGACCGAACCGATGCTGTTCAAGCCCAGCGAAGCGGCGATCGCGCGCACTCACACGACTGCGGCGCAGTACGAGGACGCCTGGAGGCGTTCCGTCGAGGATCCCGACGGTTTCTGGCGCGAGGAGAGCAAGCGGCTCGACTGGATGAAGGCGCCGACCATCATCAAGAACACCACCTACGAGTACCCGAACGTCTCGATCAAATGGTTCGAGGACGGCATCCTGAACGTCTCGGCCAACTGCATCGATCGGCACCTCGAGGCGCGCGGCGACGAGGTCGCGATCATCTGGGAGGGCGATACGCCCGGCACCGAGGAGAAGATCACCTACCGCAAGCTGCACGAGCGCGTCTGCCGCTGCGCCAACGTGCTGAAGTCGCTCGGCGTCAGGAAGGGTGACCGCGTCACCATCTACCTGCCGATGATCCCGCAAGCCGCCTACGCCATGCTGGCCTGCGCCCGCATCGGCGCGGTGCACTCGGTGGTGTTCGGCGGCTTCTCGCCGGATTCGCTCTCGGGCCGCATCAACGACTGCGACAGCCGCGTGGTCATCACCGCCGACGAAGGCCGCCGCGGCGGCAAGACCGTGCCGCTCAAGAAGAACGTCGACGAGGCCCTGATGAACGCACCGGGCGTCGAGAAGGTGCTGGTCGTTCACAATACCGGCGCCGATGTCGCCATGAAGGGCGCGCGCGACGTCTGGTGGCACGAGGCAGCCGCGGGCGTCGAGCCGTTCTGCGATCCCGAGCCGATGAATGCGGAAGACCCGCTCTTCATCCTCTATACTTCGGGCTCCACCGGCAAGCCGAAGGGCGTGCTGCACACGACCGGCGGCTACCTGACCTGGGCGTCCTACACCCATGAGAAAGTCTTCGACTATCGCCCCGGCGAGGTCTTCTGGTGCACCGCTGACGTCGGTTGGGTTACCGGCCACACCTATATCGTGTACGGACCGCTCGCCAACGGCGCGACCACCCTGATGTTCGAGGGCATCCCGAGCTATCCGGATGCCTCGCGCTTCTGGCAGGTCGTCGAAAAGCACCAGGTCAACATCTTCTACACCGCCCCCACGGCCATCCGCGCACTGATGGGCGCAGGCGCCGACTGGGTCGACAAGTACGCGATGGACTCGCTGCGCCTCATCGGTTCGGTCGGCGAGCCGATCAACCCCGAGGCCTGGCTCTGGTACCACAAGCATGTCGGCAAGGGCCGCTGCGAGATCATCGACACCTGGTGGCAGACCGAGACGGGGGGCACGCTGATCTCCCCGCTGCCTGGCGCCACGGCGACGAAGCCCGGCTCGGCGACCAAGCCACTGCCGGGCGTCCAGCCCATCATCCTGTCGCCCGACGGCAAGCTGCAGGAGCAGACCAAGGCCGAAGGCGTGCTGTGCCTCAAGGACAGCTGGCCGGGCCAGATGCGCACCGTCTACGGCGACCACGCCCGCTTCGTCTCCACCTATTTCGAGACCTACAAGGGCTACTACTTCACCGGCGACGGCTGCCGGCGCGACGAGGACGGCTACTACTGGATCACCGGTCGCGTCGACGACGTGCTCAACGTCTCCGGCCATCGCCTCGGCACCGCCGAAGTGGAGAGCGCGCTGGTGGCGCATCCGAAGGTTTCGGAGGCCGCCGTCGTCGGCTACCCGCACGACCTCAAGGGGCAGGGCATCTATTGCTACGTCACGCTCATGGCCGGCGAGACCGCGAGCGATGACTTGAAGACCGAGCTCAGGAACTGGGTGCGCAAGGAGATCGGCCCGATCGCGTCGCCCGACCTGATCCAGTTCGCTCCGGGCCTCCCCAAGACCCGCTCCGGCAAGATCATGCGCCGCAGCCTGCGCAAGATCGCCGAGAACGAGTACGGCGCGCTCGGCGACACCTCCACCCTTGCCGATCCCGGGGTGGTGACCGATCTGGTGGAGAACCGTCAGAACCGGTGATGCCAGTTGCCCATGGGGGTTCGCCCTTTAGACGCATCGCCGATGGGCTGCGCGTGATGCGGATGTACCGGCGCAGGTTCGGGCGCTACCCGAACCTGCTGTTCCCCCGGACCTTCACCGAAAAGATGCAGGTGGCCAAGCTCACCTGGCGCTCACCGCTGCTGCCCGTCTTCATCGACAAGATCGAGTCCAAGCGGTTCGTCGCCGATCACTTCGGCGCCGACCTCGTGACGCCCAGCCTCTATACCGGTGATCGCCTGCCGCAACGTGAGGCGCGCGACTGGACGCTGCCCTACGTCGTCAAGCCAAGCCACTGGAGCGGCGGCAATTTCTTCATCCGCACCGAGCAGGATCGGGATTGGGATCGGATCGAGCCCGAACTGGACGCCATGCTGGCGAGGCACTATGGCGTCGGAATGGGCGAGTGGGCTTATGGCCAAATCCGGCCACGCGTGCTGGTCGAGCCATTTCTGGGCACCGATGGGCCACCCACTGACTTCAAGCTCTACACCTTCGGTGGCAAGGTTGCATATTTCAGCCTGACCGAAGGGCGACTGCGCGAACCGCGCTTTGCCGTCTACGACCGGAACTGGACACAGGTACCGGTGAAGGTGGCTGCAGGCCCGGTGCTGCCGCGGCGTCCGCCCCCGGTCGAGCTCGACCGCATGGTCGCCATTGCCGAGAAGATCGGCCAACGATTGCCGTTCTGCCGCCTCGATTTCTATGAGGTGGATGGCAGGGCCCGCTTCGGCGAGATCACGATCTACGCGAATAGCGGGTTTGCCGCTTTCGACCCTCCCAGCTACGATCGAACCTTCGGCGACCTGTTTCCATCGGGCCAACCAGCGAGGCAATGGTGACTCCATTCCGCCCCACTTCTTCCCCATCATTCCGCGCATCCGATTCCCCCCGAGAGCCCGCATGCGTTTTGCCAAGACCCTTCTCGCCATGGCCCTGACCCTCACTGCCGTACCGGCGTCCGCTCAAACCCTGGAGGAGATGGCCGGCCAGATGATCGTCATCGGCTTCGGCGGCGATGACGTGTCCGACGCCTCGGTGCAGAAGCTCACATCCGAGATCGCCAGCTCGGGCATCGGCGGCGTCATGTACCTCAAGGTCAACGTGAAGAGCCGCGCGGCCGTCCTGGAGATGAACCGGGCCTTCCTCGCGGCCGCGCCTGGCGGGTTGCCGCCGTTCATCACGCTCGACCAGGAAGGCGGGCTCGTGGAGCGGCTGAGCAAGGCGGTGGGCTTCACCGAAATCCCCGGCGCTGCCGAAGTCGCCCGGACCACGCCGGTTACCAAGGTGCGCCCGCTCTACAACAAGCAGGCCGAGGGCATCGCGGAGTGGGGCTTCTCGGTCAATTTCGCGCCGGTCGTCGATCTCGATCGCAACCCCGAGAACAAGGTGATCGGCAAGAACGGCCGGGCCTTCGGCAAGGGTGCCAACACCGTCACCGTCTACGCCGAGCAGGTGATCGCGGCGCACCACCAGTTCGGCCTCCTCACCTCGATCAAGCACTTTCCGGGGCACGGTTCATCCACCGCCGACAGTCACGAGGGCTACACCGACATCACCCGCACCTGGTCCGACGAGGAACTCGGACCCTATCGCCAGCTCATCGAGAGCGGTTACTCCGACATGGTCATGGTCGGTCATCTGATCAACCGCGACTTTTCCGAGCTGCCGGCCAGCCTATCGCCGGAGTGGATCGATGGCGTGCTGCGCGGCGACCTCGGCTTCAAGGGCGTCGTCATCACCGATGACCTGGAGATGGGCGCCATCCGTAAGCACTACGATCTCGAGGAGACAGTTGTTCGCGCGGTGAAGGCCGGTGTCGACGTGCTGCTGTTCTCGAACACCGCCAAGCCGCGCGCTTCGCTGCCCGACGAGATTCGCGCCATCCTCGTGGCCGAGGCCGAGGCTGATCCGGCGTTTCGCGCCCGCATCGAAGAAAGCTACGGTCGCATAGTGGCCCTGAAGTCCCGTATCGGCGACTGACCGTCATCCGCGCCCGCGCGATTGGTTGTTTCACTTCTCCGCCGGAGCCGTTATCCCCAACCGCGGGCGGTGGCGGGTTTCGCCGCCGGCCCGCTATAGGCTAAAGTAGCGGCCCGGGTGGGCTGGATAAGGATTGCGGCATGATCGAAGAGGGCAGGGAAGTGCGGCGGGTCCGCGCGCTCTTCATCTCCGACGTGCACCTGGGCATGCGCCCCACCCGCATCGTACAGCTCATCGATTTCCTGCGCTGGCACGATGCGGAGACCATCTACCTCGTCGGCGACATCGTCGATGGCTGGCGCCTCGCCAAGACCTGGCACTGGCCGGCCGAGTACCACCAGCTAGTCGAGCTTTTCCTCGAGAAGGCGCTGGCGGGCACGCGGATCGTCGTGCTCCCGGGCAATCACGACGAATTCCTGCGCGAGTACCTCGGCACCTATGCCGGCGAGATCGAGTTCGTCGATCGCACCGTGCATACCACGGCGCAGGGCAAGACCTACCTCGTCATCCACGGCGACCAGTTCGATGTTGTCGTGGCGCACGCCAAGTGGCTGGCACATGTGGGTGACTGGGCCTATCGCTTCGCGCTTCGCGTCAACGTCATCATCAACTGGGTCCGCCGTCGCCTTGGACTCACCTACTGGTCGCTGTCGGCCTGGGCCAAGCACAAGGTGAAGAACGCCGTCTCGGTCATCGGCCGCTTCGAGGAGGCGCTGACGCTGGCTGCCCGCGACACCGGCGTCGACGGAGTCATCTGCGGGCATATCCACTACGCCGACATGCACGACCGCATGGGTATCCACTACGTCAACACCGGCGACTGGGTGGAAAGCTGCACAGCCATCGCCGAGACTCACGACGGGGTGCTCGAGCTGATCCGCTGGACTGAAACGCCGCTGCCCCGCAAGCCGAGGCGGCTGCGCCTGCGCCGGGCGGCCGTCGGACAATAGCGCGCCAGTTCACGCGGCGTTGACCATCGCGCCGCATTCCCCCCTCGGGCGAAACCGGCTACAGAGCGGCGCATGGAAGGCTTTTCGTTCCCGCTCGTGTTCGGCGCCGGCGTGCTGAGTTTCCTCAGCCCGTGCGTTTTTCCGCTGGTGCCGCCCTATCTCACCTACATGAGCGGGGCGAGCTTCGACCAGTTGCGAGCCGATGGCACCACGGCGGGCGTCGTGTGGCGCAAGTCGGTGTTCACGTCCCTGTTCTTCATCGCCGGTTTCTCCATCGTGTTCGTGCTGTTCGGTGCCACGGCGACGGCGCTGGGCCAGTCGTTTCGGCAGGCCCTGCCTTACCTGATGCCGCTGGCCGGCATCGTCATCATCGCCATGGGCCTGCACTTCCTCGGCGTGTTCCGCATCCGCTTCCTCGACATGCAGGTGCGGCACAACGGGCCCGGCGTTGCGTCCGGACCGCTCGGTGGGTTTCTGCTCGGCCTGGCCTTCGCCATCGGCTGGACCCCCTGCATCGGCCCGGTACTGGCTGCGATCCTCGCGGTGGCCTCGAGCCAACAGACGGCGCTCGATGGAGCGGCGCTGCTCGGGCTCTACTCGCTTGGTCTCGGCGTCCCGTTCCTGCTGGCCGGTATCGCAATCGGCCCGTTTCTGACGTTCTTTTCGAGCTTCAAGAAGCATCTGGGCACGGTCGAGAAGGTGATGGGCGGCCTGCTGGTCGTCACCGGGTTGCTGTTCCTCACCGGACAGTTCACCCGCATCTCCTACTGGTTCCTCGAGACTTTCCCCGTGCTGCAGCAGTTCGGGTAAGCGCCGCTTAACCGTCCCGCCAGCAATCGGCCCAAACCCTTCGTCTCTCGCGACAATTTCAACGTCGCGTTCACCGGTGCCCGCGACTGTCGGCACCCGAAGCGAGGGGTTTGCCGATGTCGATGACCGCGATGATCGATGATGCACCGGTGGCGCGCCTGCCGCGGGCGCATGGCGTACCCGTCGTGGCGGTGCACATCCTGCACGATCTCGATGAGGTCGCTCCGCTCTGGCAGCGGCTCGAGGCGAGGGAGCTCGAATCCCCCGGCCAGAGTCTCGGCTTCACGCGCGGCTGGGTCACGGCCCAAGGGATCTCGCGGGAGGATCAGTTCTACGTCGTCGCCGAAATGGAAGGGCAGCCGGTGGCGCTGTTGCCGCTGTGGCGACGCAAGGCCCGCGGCGTCACGCTGCTGAGCTGGTTTCCGGGCCCGCATGTCGGCTGCAACGCACCGCTGGTCGATATCGGGCGGCTGGCTCGGCTGGGCTCGGTCGAGCGCGCGGCGCTGTGGTCGGCCATGCTAGAAGCGCTGTCGGGTGCCGACCTCATCTACCTTAAGTCCGTGCCGCAACTGATCGTCGATGGCGTAGACCTTTTCGCCGAACTAGGCAGCTCGGTCGCCGCCGAAACCCTCTATCGCGCCCAGTTCGCCAGTTGGGACCAGGCCGACCGGACGCAGCGTTCGAAGTCGCGTCGCAAGCACGATCGGCAGCAGGGCGACCGGCTCGCCGCGCTCGGGACGGTGAGCTTCGAAGAAGTGCGCAACGGCATGGAAGCCGTCGGTATCCTCGATGTCATGTTCCAGCAGCGCGCCGCGCGCTTCGCGGTGATGGGCGTGCCCGATCCCTTCACCTGCGAGGGCATCCGTGCTTTCTACTATTCGAGCGTCGCGGAGGGCTCCGGGATCGCCGTGCGCCTGCACGTCCTCCGGCTCAACGGGCGCATCGTCGCCGTGCGCTACAATGTGGCTCACGGCACGCGGCTGTTCTGCCTCATCTCGTCGATGAGCGACGACGCCACCATCCAGACCGGCTCCCCCGGCAAGCAGTGTTTGTTGCGGGTGATGCAGAGCGTCTTCGATGCCGGCTGTCGCGCCTTCGACATGGGCGCCGGATTCACTGACGAGAAGCGCCACTGGTGCAACGTGCAGATCCCCGTCCGCCACCACTACGTGCCGCTGACGACGCTCGGCTCCATCGCAGGCGACGGCCACCGGATGTGGCAGGTGCTCCGCCAGCGCATCAAGGGCAACGCGCGGCTCAAGGGCTGGGCCAAGGCGGTGCGGTCGAGGCTGCAGGGTGCAGCCAAGGCGATCAACAGCGAGACTTCCGCTACCTGAAGCCACCCCTCATCCGGCTGCCGCCACCTTCTCCCACAGGGGGAGAAGGCGATGTTGCGCGGGCATGGTGTTTCTTTTTCGGGGGAAGGGGCCGAGTGTTCGCCTTCTCCCCTTGTGGGAGAAGGTGCCCGAAGGGCGGATGAGGGGTCGGCGCGAAGCGCCGCAGCACCCTCAAATCAGCTTAAGCCCCTTGAGGCTCGCGTGGCCCGTCCGCCCGACGATGATGTGGTCGTGCACGGTGATGCCGAGCGGACGGGCGATGTCATTGATCTGCCTCGTCATCTGCACGTCGGCGGATGATGGCGCCGGGTCCCCCGAGGGGTGGTTGTGCACCAGGATCAGCGCCGTCGCCGATAGCTCCAGCGTGCGCTTGATCACTTCGCGCGGGTAGACCGGGGTGTGGTCCACGGTGCCGGCCTGCTGCACCTCGTCGGCGATCAGCCGGTTCTTCTTGTCGAGGAACAGGATGCGGAACTGCTCGATGTCGTTGAACGCCATCTGGGTGCGCACGTAGTCGATCAGCGCCTGCCACGAACCGAGAATCGGCATGTCACGCGGTACCCGGTCGCGGGCGAAGCGTTGCGCTGCCGCCTGGATGATCTTGAGGTTGGTTGCCGCCGCCTCGCTGATGCCCTTCACCTCCGCCAGTCGCTCGGGCGAGGCGCTGAGGACGTTGGAGTAAGTGCCGAAGCGCGCCAGCAACTCCTTGGCCAGGCCCTTGGTATCGACCCGCGGGATGGCGAGGAACAGGATCAGCTCGAGCAGTTCATAGTCGTCCAGTGCCTCTTCGCCGATGCGCAGGAAGCGCTGGCGCGCGCGTTCGCGATGGCCGGAATTGCGATCGATGGGGGCAGGGGCCTCGCCCAACCCATTGCGCGGCTGGCTGTCGCCGATCTCGCTGTCGTCGCCCCCCTCGCCACGGCTAGCGGCGGGCGTCGAGTGGGTTGAACCAGCCCCTGGGCGAGCCGGTGAAGATCTCGTTGCCCGTGGCCGTGATGCCGATCGAGTGCTCGGCCTGCGCCGAAAGCGTGCGGTCGCGCGTCACGGCGGTCCAACCATCAGACAGGATCTTCACGTGCGGCCGGCCGAGGTTGATCATCGGCTCGATGGTGAAGATCATGCCCGGCTTCAGCAGCACCCCGGTGCCGGGAATGCCGAAATGCATGATGTTGGGTTCGTCGTGGAAGAGCTGGCCGACGCCGTGGCCGACGAAGTCGCGCACCACGCTGGTCCGCTCCGCCTCGGCGTGAGCCTGGATCGCCGCCCCGATATCGCCCGTGGTGTTGCCCGGCTTCGCCGCCGCGATGCCCGCCGCAAGGCTCTCGTAGGTCACTTCGATCAGCCGCTCGGCCTTGCGGCTGATCTCGCCCACCGGATACATGCGCGAGCTGTCGCCGTACCACCCGTCGACGATCAGCGTGATGTCGATGTTGACGATGTCGCCCTCGCGCAGCGGCCGCTCGTCGGGGATGCCGTGGCAGACGACATGGTTGATCGAGGTGCAGATCGAGTGGCGGTAGCCCTTGTAGAACAGGGTCGCCGGGATGGCGTTGTTGTCGCGGGCGAAAGAATAGGCCAGCCTGTCGAGCTCCAGCGTGGTCACGCCGGGCTTCACGGCATCGACCAGCAGGTCGAGCGCCTGCGCCGTCAACTGGCCAGCCTTGCGCATGCCCTCAAAGCCGGCTTCGCCGTGCAGGGGAATGACCCCCGAGGTGCGGCGGCTCTTTGCTTCGGCTTCGACGTAGGTGATCATGGCGGGCTCCGTTCGCTTCGCAAGGTAGGCGGTGTCGCGGCAGGAATAAAGACCGTAGCGCGCCCGAATACCTGCTGTCCTGTGTCTAGCGGTGGCAATTGCTTGACGCTCTGCGCCGCCTGAGGCAATGCATCGGCCTTGCTGACCTCTGGACCTCAGCCATGCCCGACGCCGTAACTGCCGCGCTCATCGTCATCGGCGACGAAATCCTGTCCGGCCGCACCAAGGACGTGAACATCGGCACCATCGCCGATTTTTGCACCGATCTCGGGATCGAGCTGTCCGAAGTGCGCGTCGTCCCCGACATCGAGGACGAGATCGTCGCCGCGGTGAACGCCGTGCGCGGCCGCTACACCTACGTCTTCACCACTGGCGGCATCGGCCCCACGCATGACGACATCACGGCCGATGCCGTGGCCAAGGCGTTCGGCGTGGCGCTGCCGATCAACCCGGAGGCGCGCGCCATGCTCGAGCAGCGCTGGAAGGATACCGGCACCGAGGTGAACGAGGCGCGCCTGCGCATGGCCCGCATCCCCGAGGGCGCCAGCCTCATCGTCAATTCCGTCAGCGCCGCGCCCGGCTTCCGCATCGGCAACGTGCACGTGAAGGCCGGCGTGCCCAAGATCATGCAGGCCATGCTGGAGGCCATCGCCCCCACCCTCGAGGGCGGGGCGAAGGTGAAGTCCGTCAGCATCGGCTGCCGCGTCGGCGAGGGCACGATCGGTTCCGCCTTCGGGCGCATCCAGGACGAGTTTCCCGACGTGAAGATGGGCAGCTATCCGCGCATGGGGTCGACCACCGTGATGACCGAGCTGGTCCTCCGTTCGCATGACGAAGACCGCCTTTCCCTCGCTGTGGAGCGCGTCAGGGCCATGGTTGCCGCCGCCCACGCCAATGCCGGCCTCGCCGAAACGGTTGTGGCCTATTGACGATCGCCCGTCCCAGAATCACTTGCCCCACACCCGATGGCTTTGGCGCGGGGCAGCAAGGAGACATCACTTGAACCAGACCTCGCAGAAATCCTTCCCCGTCACCTGGGACCAGTTCCATCGTGACAGCCGCGCCCTTGCCTGGCGCCTCACCGGCCTTGGCCCGTTCGACGCCCTTGTTGCCATCACTCGCGGCGGCCTGGTGCCGGCGGCGATCGTGGCGCGCGAGCTGAACATCCGCGTCGTCGAGAGCGTGGCTGTGAAGAGCTACGACCACCAGAGCCAGGGTGGCATCAAGGTGCTGAAGCCGATCGCCCCCGAGGTGCTGGAGAAGGCCCGCAACGGCGGCAGGATCCTCATCGTCGATGATCTGGTCGACACCGGCGCCACAGCCCGGGCCGTACGCGACATGCTACCGGGCGCGCACTTCGCCACCGTTTACGCCAAGCCAAAGGGCCGCGAGATGGTGGATACCTTCATCACCGAAGTCAGCCAGGACACCTGGATCTTCTTCCCCTGGGATCTCGACGTCGCCTACGTCCCGCCGATCTCGGGCGGCACGGACTGACGAACGCCATGTTCGCCGAGAAAATCTTCGGCGTTCCATGGATCGTTGTATCCGGCGTGGCGCTGGCGATCGCCGTCGTCTTCCTGATGCTCGACCTGTCAGGCGGGGGCTCGGGCCTCACGTGGTTCGCCCGGCGCTGGCTGCACGGCATCTGCTGGCTGTTCCTCGCCGCGGCCGCGCTGGTGATGACGCGGCTGCTGCCGGTCGACAGCGGCCTCGCCCAGCCGCTGGCGCTGGCGGGCGGCGCGAGCTACGGTCTCTTCCTCGTCACGACCTTCGTGCTCAGGGACTGAGCTGCTGCGGCGACTGCTTCCGCAACGGACCTCGAATCATCTAGCCTGGGGTCCGGCGCGGTCCACGCCTCCCCCCTCCGATGGGAAAGCACATTCATGCGGGACGCCATTTGAACCCAACCGCCTGTTTCGAGCGGACGCACAAGGAGGGGCTGCGATCACTGCTCGCATCAGGAGGTTCTGCAATGAAACTGTCTGCACCCATCCACCAGCTCAAGCGGCGCGCCAAGGCGATATCCCGCGAGCAGGGCGTGCCGCTCCACGCCGCGCTCGACGGCATTGCCGCCGCTGAGGGCGTATCGAGCTGGAGCCTGCTCGCCGCCCGGCATGGCGGCCTTTCGCCGGCGGCCAGGCTCTACGCCACCCTTACGGATGGCGACATGGTGCTGATCGGCGCCCGGCCCGGGCAGGGCAAGACGCTCGTCGCGCTCGAGCTGGCCATCGAAGCCACCCGCGCCGGTCGGCAAGCCGCCTTCTTCAGCCTCGAATACACCGAGGATGAGGCACGGGAGCGGCTGAGGCGCCTCGGCAGCATGCCGACGGGCTTCGACCGTCTGTTCACGCTCGACTGCTCCGACGCGATCAGCGCCGAACACATCGTGGCGCGGATGGCGGGCGCACAGCGTGGCAGTCTCGCCGTCATCGACTACCTGCAACTCCTCGACCAGCGGCGGGATACGCCACCGCTCGAGGAGCAGGTTCGCGTGCTCGGCGCCTTCGCCCGGCGATCGGGCGTCACGCTGGTCTTCATCAGCCAGATCGACCGCAGCTACGACCCGACCCTGAAGCCGATCCCGGACCTGAGCGACATCCGGTTGCCTAACCCGCTCGACTTGGGCCTGTTCAACCGCACCTGCTTCCTCAATGCCGGCGAAATGAGCTTCGCCACCAACTGACCGCTGGCGGGATGGTCCCTACGTGGGCCATCCCCTCATGGACAGCACCGCCCCGCCGTGGCAAACGAACCGCCGTCGCGGGCGTGATGGAATGGTAGACATACCGGACTTAAAATCCGGAGGGTGTACACCCGTGCGGGTTCGAGTCCCGCCGCCCGCACCAGCGACCGTCTTTCGTCACAGCTTTGCCCCAAAGCGGGAACCGGTGCCGTTGCAACTCATTGAGTTCACAACCGGCTCAGACTTCAGCGTCAGTCGAGCAGCCGCCCCACTCAACATGGAGTTGTGCGATGAGCGCCCCCGACTTTCCCTCGCAATCGGTAACCGGCACCGAGGCCGAAGACCGCATCCGTCGCGATGCCGCCGACCTTGCCGATACCGCCCGCCACGATCTTGGCCACGTCGCCGAAGAGGTGAAGCACGAAGCGGCGGCGCTCGGCGAGGAAGCCAAGGCGCAGCTCGACAAGGCGGCCAAAAAGGCCAAGGGCATGGCCGAGGAACAGAAGCAGGTGATCGTCGACCAGCTCGACGGTGTCACCAGTTCCCTCGACAAGGTCGCGGGTGAGCTGGAGCAGCAGGGCGAAAGCACCGCCCACTACGTTCGCTTGGTCGCCGATGGCGCGACGAAGCTGACCGCCACCGTGCGCGACAACAACGTCGACGACATTCTCGGCATGGCCGAGGATTTCGGCCGCAAGCAGCCGGTCGCTTTCATGGGTGCCGCCGCGCTCCTGGGCTTCGTCGCCAGCCGTTTCATGGTGGCCAGCGCCTCGCGCCGCTCGGGCCAACAGCAGCCGTCTTCCGGCCAGTACCAGCCACCGGCCGCACCCGGCTCCTATGCCGCGGGCACAGTGAACCGCGCCGACACCACCTACGCGCAGACCGTGGGAGGCAACGATGCCGGAATTTGAGCAGCAGCGGTCGTTGACTGACCTGCTCGGTGGCCTGGCAGGCGACATCACCGGACTGTTCCGCAAGGAAATCCAGCTCGCCAAGGCCGAAGCAACCGAGAAACTCGATGATGCCATCGACGCATCGAAGGGCCTCGCCATCGGTGCCGTTCTCGCCATCGGCGCGGTTGGCGTGTTCCTGACGGCACTCGTCACCGGCGTCGGCTGGATGCTGGTGTCGTTCGGCATGTCGCAGGAGGCCGCGAGCTTCGTCGCCGCTCTCGTCGTGGCGCTTGTCGTCGGCGGCATCGCCTGGAGCTTCATCTCGAAGAGCCTCGAAGCCTGGAAGGCATCGCGTCTCAACCTCAACCGTACCACCCGCTCCCTCGCGCGCGACGCCGAGGTCGTAAAGGAGAGCTTCTGATGAGCACTTATTCCAAGGATTCCGCCGAGCTCGAGCGTGAAGTCGAAGCGCAGCGTCACAAGATCGAAAGCCGCATCGGCGAGATCAAGGAGCGGCTGTCGCCCGGCCAGCTGGTCGATGAGCTGCTGAGCTTCACCAAGGATGGTGGCCAGAGCTTCGCCAACAATTTCGGCCAGACGGTGTCGAACAACCCGCTTCCGGCCGCCCTGCTGGGCGTCAGCCTCATCTGGCTGATGTCGGGGCAGGGGCCGAAGCTGTCGGCGCCACATGCCGAGCACCATCACCACCATAACCCGCGGCCTCGGTCTCCCGAATATCCGTACGCTACGGTCTCGGGTGGCCTCCGCCGGGTGAGCCATGCGGCCGACCCCGCCGGCAAGTGGTACTCCGAGTGGGAAGATACGGCCGGCAAGCGCTACAAGGCCGAGTCGAACGATCTCGGCCACCGCGTCGGCGAGTTCATGGACGATGCCGGACGCAAGTTCGGCGGCTTCATCGACGAGACCGGGCACCGCGTCCGCGACTTCCAGGATGAGGCGGGCAACCGCTTCGACGATGCCATGGGCTGGGCCTCGCACACCTTCCACGACATGCAGCATGGCGTGAACGAGGCGATCGATCACGTCGCGCACCAGGCCCAGAAGCTCGGTTCCGGTGCCCAGCACCAGGTGGACAAGACGTCGCGCATGGCGATGGACATGTTCCGCGACCAGCCGCTGGTCGCGGGTGCGCTCGCCTTCGCCGCAGGCGCGGCAATCGGTGCGGCGCTGCCGCATACCGACCAGGAGGACCAGGCCATCGGCAAGGTCGCCGACAAGGTGAAGTCCAAGGCAGTGGAAGCAGCATCCGACGTCTACAAGGAGGGCAAGGCCAAGGCTGCCGAGCTCTATGAGAAGGGCAAGGACGGCGCCGCGCAGGTCTATGATGACGTGCGCGGCCAGGTTGTCGCCCAGCACTAACTTCGCTCAGAACCGAAGTCATGTCGGGCCGGCCACAACCCGCCCCGATTTCTCGTCTACCCATCGATGCGACGGTTTGCTCAACTCGAGCGTCAAGGGAGACACCATGCTGCTGAAGCGCGAAGTGCTGGAAGCCATCAAGCGCGGCGACATCACGCTGCAGTTCCGGCGCTGGTCGCGGCCGACTGTGAAGCCCGGTGGCACCCTCAAGACGAAGATCGGCCTGCTGCAGATCGGCCGGGTCGACGAGATGTCACCCGACGACGTCACCCTCGCCGATGCGCGGGCGGCCGGCTTCGCCGACATCCCCGCTTTCCAAAAATGGCTCGCGACGATGAAGGAAGGCCCGATCTTCCAGCGCATCGAGGTCAGCTACCTG
>JAEYYP010000037.1 GCA_023428425.1 Pseudomonadota bacterium | reverse complement strand
CGCCTTCTCCCCGTGTGGGAGATGGCGCCCGGAGGGCGGATGAGGGGTGGCCGCCAGCAGCACTCGCCAAGCCGGTATCACCCCTGTGCGTTCTTGCGCCCCACCCCAACCCCAGCCATCTACCTCGCACCACCATCCGCGAGGACCAGCCATGGAAATCGGCCTTTACTCGTTCGCCGAGAACACCCCCGACCCGCTCAACAACGGCCACCTCCAGTCGCCTGCCGAGCGCCTTCGTGACCTCCTCGAGGAAATCCGCCTCGCCGATGAAGTCGGGCTCGATTTCTACGGCCTCGGCGAGCACCATCGGCCCGATTTCGTAGCGTCGGCACCGGTTACCATCCTTGCTGCCGCCGCAGCTCAAACGAAGAACATCCGCCTCTCCACCGCCGTCACCGTCCTCTCCTCGGAAGACCCGATCCGCGTCTGGCAGCAGTTCACTACCCTTGACCTGCTCTCCAGTGGCCGCGCCGAGATCATGGCCGGCCGCGGCAGCTTCGTCGAAAGCTTCCCCCTCTTCGGCTACGACCTCGACGCCTACGACGCCCTGTTCGAAGAAAAGCTCGCCGAACTAGTCGAGATCCGAAAAGGCGGAAAGGTCGATTGGCCAGGCTCCGAACACACGAAACCCATTCCCGGCATCGCCATCTACCCCAAACCCATCCAGGACCCCCTGCCGCTCTGGATCGCCGTTGGCGGCACCCCGAACTCCGTTGCCCGCGCCGCCTACTACGGCCTGCCCCTGATGCTCGCGATCATCGGCGGCAACCCGCAGCAGTTCCAGCCCTTCACCGAGCTCTACCGCCGCACCGCCGACAAGGTCGGCCATGACAGCAGCAGGCTCCCCATCGGCATCTCGTCCCACGGCTTCATCGCCGAGAACTCGCAGGATGCCCTCGACATCGCCTTCCCGGCCCACCACGAGGCCATGAGCCGCATCGGCCGCGAGCGCGGCTGGCCGCCCACCACACGCGCCCGGTGCGAGGCCGGCGCCGGCCCGGCGGGCGCCTATTTCATGGGTTCACCCCAGCAGGTCATCGACAAGATCCTGATGCAGCACGAGTGGTTCAAGCACGACCGCTTCGGGCTCCAGCTCAGCGTCGGCACCCTGCCCCACGACAAGGTCATGAAGGCCATCGAGCTCTTCGGCACAGTGGTTAAACCGGCTATAGACAAGGAACTGGGTGATACTACGCGGTAACCGCTTGATTTCAGGCGGCAGATCGATGGAAATCCTTCGCATAAGCGCGCATGAACTGCGCCAGCCAAGGATGTTTTTATGTTTAGCTTCCTCCGCCAAAAGCGCGCGAAGCAACCTGTAGACGTCGTGGTCAACACCGCGAGCGACGTTTTTCCGTATTTGTACTGGGCAGACACCCGGCAGGTGCGGTTTCATTTGCCTCCAGCGATGCTCTGCACCCAGCCGGCCCTCGGTTACGCCAATGGCCACCCCTTCGTGCAGGCGCTCGATTCCGGCGCTGCAGCGCTCCGCCGATTTTATGCCGGGTATCAACCGACGGACCTGGCGGCCGCGTACCATTTGGATCGACGGTGGCGGCTCGGAGAGGATCTTCCACCGTGGGAAGTCCCCTGGATGATGCTTAGAGCGCGTCTCCCCCCAAAGGGAGAGCACGGTCTCGACCCGGCTCACGGCTTCGCGCTGTACGGTCCGGTAACCGAACAGAAGGTCGCTCTCGAGATGTCACGACTGGAAAGCGTGGCCACCTCGATAGCGAAGCGCGGCTACGATCCGACCATGGATGGCGGGATACAAGGGCAGTTCCTGGCGAAGGGCGACCGACTGGTGTTCTTCGTCAAGGGCGGCAAGCATCGCACCGCGGCTCTGGTGCACTCTGGTCGTTCGCACATCCCGGTCACGGTCCGGCAGACATGGGCTCCGGTCGTCAACGCCGCCGACGTGCAGCGCTGGCCGCTGGTACTTGCAGGGACGATCGATCCGGCAGTCGCAACGGAGGTGATGTCGGCCTATCTGCCGGAGCCGGCGGCTAGCGATACAGGTGCCAGCCTCTGCGCTCGATGATGTCGAGCGCCAGTCGGCGTTCGCGCGCATGGTTGTGTGGGTCCTTGATCCGCGCCGGATCGTAGAAGGTCGAGGTCTCCTTCCAGTCGAACCCGAACACGTGGACCTTGCGCTCCAACTGATCGAGCAAGGTCAGGATCTGCATGCCGGTGGTCGGTCGCGCGCGACACTGCCAGGACAGCTTTCGTGACAGGCGGAGCGGCATCGTCAACACCGGCGTCACCGACCCTGTCTTCGCCAGCGCCTCCCTGTGGCTGTCGAGGTAGGGCGTAAACACCAGGTGATGGTATAGCGGCGTGTGTTCGCGATAGTAGCGAAGCACCGACCCGTTGCTTGTCGCCACGAAATCCCAGCGCTCGCCCTGCGCTTTCGCGTCCACGATCTGCGCCCTGTTGAACCGCAGTGTCGGCCGCCTGTCGATCTGTGCTCCGTACTGGCCTTCCAACAGGCTCGATGCATTGCCGACCACCGATAGCTCCCGCGGCAACACAGCGTCGAGCTCAGCGAGCATGAGGCGGCATTCGGCATCACCTTCGGACGTCGCGTGCAGTCCATCGAAAATGTAGTCGAACCTCACCGCTGCTTCCCAAAACCGGCCATGTGCCGCGATCGATCACTGGACGACGAACCACTGTCATGCCAGTTCACCATCATGAACTCCACTCCGGCCTTCTACATCAATCTCGACACCCGCCTCGACCGTCGGGAGCACACCGAACGCCAGTTGGCCCGCATCGGGCTCCAGGCCGAGCGCGTATCGGCGGTCACCCCGGCCGACATTCCCGCCGACCGGATCAGTGCAGCGTCCCGTTTCATGTCGGCAACCGAGCTGGCATGCAGCTACAGCCATCGGAAGATATGGCGCATGATGGTCGAACGCGAGCTCGCTGGCGCAATCGTCATGGAGGACGACGCGCTGCTGTCGGCCGCTATCCCCGAAGTGGTGGCCACGCGGGATCTGGCCGCCCGCTGTGACGCGCTTCAGTTCGAATCGCACCCGACCAACGCCTTGATCGGCCCCCCCACAGCCGCCGCTGCCGGCGTGGCCCTGCATCGCCTGATGTCGTCCAGCCTGGGAACCTGTGCCTACTACATCACGGGCAAGTTCGCCGCCCGCATGCTGGAGCGCGACGATCTCGACACTCTCGCTGTCGATCGCGTCCTGTTCGGCCGGGGCGGCGGGACCATATACGGGAGCCGTATCTACCAGACAGTGCCGGCCCTCGCTGTGCAGTTGCACATGTTCGCGCCCGGCCAGAGTACCGCTGGTCGCAGCGACCTGAAGCCTTCCCGGCTGTCAACCGCCCGATCCAGCGGTCTCGCGGCCCGCCTGGACAAGATCGGACTGAACGCAAGTCACCTGCTGCGCATCATCACCAGCTTCGGCCCCACCGGAGAGCTGTTCGGCGCGAGGCAGCTGAAGCTGCCGATCGCCGAAGACATCCGGGCCCAGCTATAGGCCTACTTCCCGCTGCGCTTCAGCGACTTGATCGGCAGCGGCGGCAGGCCGGATTTTTCGCCGATCTCGCGGTCCTGTTCCATGATGAAGCTGCGCGCCGGCTCGTCCTTGTCGAGGCCGCCCAACAGGTCAGCCGGCACCTTGCGGTTGGAGCGCTGGCTGCCATCCTCATACACGACGTCGAACAGCACGAACTCCTGCCGTGCGGTCGGCTTCTTGGCCATTTCAGTCAAACTCCATGCAATGCGCTCTCGGGCAGGAGCGTCAGGCCCCTGCGATCCGAAGCGCGCGTATCGGGTGATGTGTGAGTCGGCTCAGTTCGCCTGGGGCGTCGCCGGGAACATCCCTTCGCCCTGCTCGTCGATGATCTGCCGGCCCTTGGCCAGCGAGAAACTCACCACATCCTCTTTCGACGAAAACCGGTCGGCTCGCACGAACTTGTAGCTCTTGAGTTCACCGCCCACGGTCTTCTCGATCAATCCGGCGAGCTGGTATTCGCTGCCTGCCGGCATGGTGATGGCCTTGATGGTGAAGCCCTTGTAGCTCTCCTCGCCCACTACGGCGGGCTCGATGCTGCGCCCGGCGGCGTTGCCTGCGTCGTCACCACCACCGAAAATCTTCTTCCAGAACGACATCGCCGCCTCGCGTCAAACCAATTGCCTTGGCTTTAGGCCGCGAGCCTCGCTTTGTCCACCACGACGGCCTCACTGCTCCTTGAGCAGTCCCAGCCTCGTCATCGCCTCCTGCTCGTCCTCGTGGCTGATGAACAGGATGATCTTCGGCGTCTCGTCGGTAAGTTGCACGAGGTAGCTCACGTCGAACTCCACCGGCTCGGGTAGCGACCTGAACCGGGCGCCCCAGTGGATCGTGACCATGACGTAGAAATCGCCGAACCACGTTTCCTTCGCGGAAAGCAGCTCCGCCGATTCCTGGCCCACGCTGCGATAGAATTCTGCCGCCTTGTCCGCATTGTCGAGGAAGACGTCCCGGCCCTGCGAAATCACCCCCTTCGGCCCTGCTGCCACGAACTGCTCCGCATAGAGTCCGGCAATCCGCCGCATCTCCAGGGCGCTGAATGACCTTCCGTATTCCGCAAACAGCTTCTCGATCCGCGCGTCCATGGCATCCTCCTTCAGGCGAACGGGCCCGGGCCCTCGCTGGTGTCTTTCCTGCCTACGCCCGGCGCACTGGTTGCCGGATGATTGTCCGCAATTTGTCGGGTGCCGTCCGGTCGGGGTCGCTGAGATAGATCTCATGATGGTGGCCATTCTCCACCAGTCCGTTGGCCGGCAGGAACTCGCTATGCAGCTTGGCGATCGTTGGGCCCTCGGCATTGTAGGGTCCGATGTGCATCGTCTGCACCACGAGTCCTTCTGCGAAAGGAGCAAGCCTCAGGCTGGGGGGTGGCTCGCCCAGTTTCGCCCGCGCTTTCGGCATTGCCGCGTCCAGCGTCGCTTGGTCGATCCAGTCGGGCTGCATGATCATGGCAGTCCACAACCAGTTGTCCTTGTTGCCCGAGGTGAAGCTGGTCATGTCCTCGGCCCACCACAGTCCTTCGAGCGGAGCGACACCATAGTCCCGTCCCGCGGCCTTCGAGGCGAACTTGAGCCCGTAGCTCAGCGTGTAGAGCCACTGCACCGCCGAACTATATTCCGCCGCCGTGTTTGGGTCGCCCTTGCCGTCCACCATCAGGAAACTGAGCCTCGGTACTTCCACAACGACGAACGTCCCCACCGGTGGCTGCCAGAAGGGCTTCATCAGCTTCTTGAAGTCGGTCTTCTCCACCACCTTGCCCCCTTCGCGCGAGCCAGGTCACGATCCGGCCGGCCAGCATAGACCAGCCACTGGCCGCCGATAACTCAGCGTTGCAGTCGAATAATCTGCTCCGCCGGGTCCGATTGCTTGATTCAGATCAA
>JAEYYP010000016.1 GCA_023428425.1 Pseudomonadota bacterium | reverse complement strand
GTCTTGATCAGCGGATACGCCTCGGAGGCGACCGACAGGACTTCGATCATTCGCGCTCCCGTCAGCGGCTGGCGAGATACTTGTCGATCATGGGCTGGGTCACCAGCGTCACTCCGTCGGCGGTGCGGCGGAACCACTGCGAGTCGAAGGCCGGATCCTCCCCGACGACGAGACCCTCCGGAACGTTCACACCGCGGTCGACCACCACTTTGCGAAGACGGGCACCACGCCCGATGGTGCAGTAGGGCAGCACCACGGCCTCGTGCAGTTCGGAGTAGGAGTGCACCCGGCCGCCGGTCGAGAGCAGCGTACGGTCCAGTGCGCCGCCCGAGATGATGCAGTCACCCGAGACGAGCGAGTTCACCGCCGAACCGCGGCGGCCGTCGAAATCGTGGACGAACTTGGCCGGCGGCGTGATCTCCGCGTGGGTCCAGATCGGCCAGTCACGATCGTAGAGATCGAGCTGCGGTGTCACGTCGGTGAGGTCGATATTTGCCTTCCAGTAGGCGTCGACGGTGCCGACGTCGCGCCAGTAGGCCACTTCCTCGTTGGGCGAGCGGACGCAGGACCGCGGGAAGCGGTGGGCCCAGGCCGAGCCGTTCTTGACGATATAGGGGATGATGTCCTTGCCGAAATCGCGGCTCGACCCCTCGGTCTGGGCGTCGCGGCGCAGCTGCTCCATCAGGAAGCGCGTCTCGAACACGTAGATGCCCATCGAGGCCAGGGCCATGTCGGGTTTGTCGGGAATACCGGGCGGGTCCTTCGGCTTCTCGACGAAATCGACGATGCGGTCGCGACCGTCCACGTGCATCACGCCGAAGCCGGTGGCCTCCATGCGTGGCACCTCGAGACAGCCGATGGTCACGTCGGCGCCCGTATCGACGTGCTGCCGAAGCATGATCTCGTAATCCATCTTGTAGATGTGGTCACCCGCCAGCAGCACGATGTAGCGCGGACCGTAATCCTCGATGATGTCCATGTTCTGGTACACGGCGTCGGCTGTGCCTTCGTACCACTGCGTCTCACTCACGCGCTGCGAGGCCGGGAGCACGTCGAAGCTCTCGTTTCGTTCGGTACGCAGGAAGTTCCAGCCGCGCTGCAGGTGCCGGATCAGCGAGTGAGCCTGATACTGGGTCGCTACCGAGATGCGGCGGATGCCGGAATTCAGCGCGTTCGACAGGGCGAAGTCGATGATGCGCGACTTGCCGCCGAAATACACCGCGGGCTTGGCGCGGCGGTCGGTCAGTTCGAACAGTCGCGTGCCTCGCCCGCCCGCGAGCACATAAGCCATCGCCTCGCGCGCCAGCGGCGATGGGGTGCGGTAGTCAGCCATGGTTGTCCTCCTCCGTCCCGCTTAGGCGGGATCGTATTTCAGAAACAGCGTCGACATCGGTGGCAAGTAGAGGTCGGCGTAGGGTCCCAGACCCTCCACCTCGCTCGCCCGCGCCACCACCTTGCCCTGGTTGCCCTTGTTGGTACCACCGTACCATCCGGCGTCGGTGTTGAGCCGCTCAACCCAGTTGCCGGCGAGCGGCATCGGAACGCGGTAGTTCTCGCGCGGCACCGGCGTCATGTTGGAAACCACCACCACCGGGTCGGCGCCCGGGGCCTTGCGTGCGAACGCGAAGACCGAGTTGTTGTGGTCGTTGCCGATCAGCCACTGGAAGCCCTCGGGCTCGTTGTCGCGCGCATGCAGCGCCGGCAGTTCGCGGTAGGCGGCGTTGAGATCGGAGATCAGGCGGCGGACACCCTCGTGGGAGGGAGCATCGAGCAGCCACCAGTCAAGGCCGCGGGCCTCGTTCCATTCCTCGCGCTGAGCGAATTCCTGGCCCATGAACAGCAGCTTCTTGCCTGGCCAACCCCACATGAAGCCGTAATAGGCGCGCAGGCCGGCGAACTGGGCCCAGTCGTCGCCCCCCATCTTGGCCAGCAGCGAGCCCTTGCCGTGCACAACCTCGTCGTGGCTCAGCGGCAGGATGAAGTTTTCCGAGTAAGCGTAGAGCGCCGCGAAGGTCAGGTCGCTGTGGTGATACCGGCGGTGGATGGGGTTGCGGCTCATGTAGCGCAGGGTGTCGTTCATGAACCCCATGTTCCACTTGAAGCCGAAGCCGAGCCCGCCCTTGTCGGCCGGGGCGGAAACGCCGCTCCACGACGTCGACTCCTCGGCGATCATCATCACGCCTGGATGCAGGCGGTAGGCCTCGGTATTGACGCGCTTGAGGAACTCCACGGCCTCGAGATTGTGGTTGCCGCCGAACTGGTTCGGCACCCACTCCCCTGCCTTGCGCGAGTAGTCGAGGTAGAGCATCGAGGCCACCGCATCGACGCGCAAACCGTCGAGGTGGAAGTGCTCGAGCCAGTAGAGCGCGTTGTTGACGAGGAAGCTCACCACCTCCTTGCGCCCGAAATTGTAGATCGCGGTGTTCCAGTCCGGATGGTAGCCCTGACGCGGGTCCAGGTGCTCGTAGAGCGCCGTGCCGTCGAAGCGAGCGAGGCCGAACTCGTCGGGGGGGAAGTGCGCCGGCACCCAGTCGAGGATGACGCCCAGGCCGGCCCGGTGCGCCGCATCGACGAAACGGGCGAAGCCGGCCGGATCGCCGAAGCGCGCAGTGGGCGCGTAGAGGCCGGTCGGCTGGTAGCCCCAGCTCGGATCGAACGGATGCTCGGTGATCGGCAGCATCTCGATGTGAGTATAGCCGAGGTCGGCGGCGTAAGGGATCAGCTGCTCGGCGAGCTGGTCGTAGCTCATGAAGCCGCCATCGGCGCGTCGCCGCCACGAGCCGAGGTGAACCTCGTAGATCGAGACCGGAGCGCGCCGCCAGTCCTTGTTCGCCCGCGCTTCCATCCAGGCGCTGTCGGTCCACTGGAACGGTGCCGGGTCGGCGACGACGGAAGCGTTCCTGGGGCGGAGTTCCGATTGCCGGGCGAATGGGTCGGCCTTGAGCGGCTGCAGCTTGCCGTTCTGCCCGACGATCTCGAACTTGTAGATTTCGCCCGGCCCGATGGCGGGAATGAAGACTTCCCAGATACCGGTCGAGAGCCGCACCCGCATCGGGTGGCGGCGACCATCCCAATCGTTGAAAGGACCAACCACCGAGACCCGCTGCGCATTCGGCGCCCAGACGGCGAAATGCGTGCCGCGCACGCCTTCGAACTCGATGGCGTGGGCGCCGAGCTTGTCGAAGAGCCGCAGGTGCGAGCCCTCGCCGATGTAGTAGTCGTCCATCGGGCCCAGCACCGGGCCGAAGCTGTAGGGGTCGAGCACGTCCCACTCGCCGCCTTCGTTGCGGGCGTGGTAGCGCACCGGCATCCGGCCCTTGAGCGCAACCTTGCCCTCGAAGAAGCCGGCATCATTGCGGCGGTCGAGCTCGCCGAGGATGCGGTTGTCGAGCGTGCGCGCCGACACCGTCTCGGCATGCGGAATGAACGTCCGCGCCACCCAGGTTCCGTCCACCTCATGCAGTCCGAGGATACCGAACGGATCGGAATGGCGGCCCGCGACGATTGCCTTGATGTCGCTCTCTTCGGCCTGCCAGCTCGCTTTGCTCACGCGCACTTACCTCTTAGCGGGAACGCCCCAGATTTCCTCGGCGTATTGCCGGATGGTCCGGTCCGACGAGAAGAAGCTGACATGCGCCGTGTTCCGGATCGCCATGGAATACCATTTCCGCGGGTTGTTCCAGATGTCGTCGACTTGCCGCTGCGCTGCCGCATACGCATCGAAATCGCGCGCCACCATGAACCAGTCGTGGTCGTAGAGGCCGCCGATGAGGTCGCGGTAGCGGTTGGGATCGTCGGGCGAGAAGACACCCGAGCTGATCGCCTCCAGCGCCTCGCGGAGCTGCGGCGACTTGTCGATGACGGTGCGCGGCACCTCCGAGCGGCTGCGGATCTCGGCCACCTTGTCGGTGGTGAGGCCGAAGATCACCATGTTCTCGTTGCCCACCTGCTCCAGCATCTCGACGTTGGCGCCATCGAGCGTGCCGATGGTGAGCGCACCATTGGCCATGAACTTCATGTTGCCAGTGCCGGACGCCTCCATGCCGGCAGTGGAAATCTGCTCGGAGAGGTCGGCGGCGGGGATGATGGTTTCAGCGAGGGACACGTTGTAGTTCGGCAGGAAAACGATCTTGAGAAGGCCACGCACGGCCGGATCGTTGTTTACCACCCGCGCCACGTCGTTGATCAACTTGATGATCAGCTTTGCGTTCCAATAGCCGGGCGCCGCCTTGCCGGCGAACACCTTCACCCTGGGCACCCAGTCCTTGTCCGGGCGGGAGCGGATCATCGAGTAGTGCGCCACCGCCTCGATGATGTTGAGCAGCTGGCGCTTGTATTCGTGGATGCGCTTGACCTGCACGTCGAACAGCGCGTCCGGCGAAACGACGATGCCGAGCCTGTCCTTGATGACCTGAGCCAGCTTCTCCTTGGACTGGCGCTTCACAGCCTTGAACTGCGACTGGAAGGTCGGATCGTCCGCGTGCTTGTCGAGGGCGGCGATCTGCTCGAAGTCGTCGAGGAAACCCTCCCCGATCCGGTCGGTGACCAGCCGGGTCAGCCCGGGGTTGCACTGGATCAGCCAGCGGCGCGGGGTGACGCCGTTGGTCTTGTTGTTGATGCGGCCGGGATAGAGGCGGTTGAGGTCGGCGAACAGCGTCTTCTTCAGCAGGTCAGAGTGCAGCGCCGATACGCCGTTGATCGAGTGCGAGCCGACGAAGGCCAGTTGCCCCATGCGCACGCGGCGCATGCCGTGCTCGTCGATGAGCGACATGTTGGCGATCTGCGCATCCGAGAAGCCGCCCATGACGCGAGCCTCGGCCAGAACCTCGGCGTTGATGGCGTAGATGATCTGCATCTGGCGTGGCAGCAGCCGCTCCAGCAGCCCGACCGGCCAGGTCTCCAGCGCCTCGGGCAGAAGCGTGTGGTTAGTGTAGCCGAAGGTCGCCTTGGTGAGCTTCCACGCGGCCGCCCACTTCATCCCGTGGATGTCGATGAGGATGCGCATCAGCTCGGCGATGGAGATCGCCGGGTGGGTGTCGTTGAGCTGGATCGCCACCTTGTCGCTCAGCGAGCCGAGGTCGCCATAGGCCTGCATATGGCGGCGGACGATGTCCTGCAGCGAAGCGGAGGAGAAGAAGAACTCCTGCCGCAGCCGGAGTTCCTGCCCTGCCGCCGTCGAATCCGCGGGGTAGAGCACGCGGGTGATGGCCTCGGCCTTGGCGCTTTCTTCGAGAGCACCGATGTGGTCGCCGGCATTGAACTTGTCGAGCAGGATGGGGTCGATCGGCTGCGCCGACCAAAGGCGGAGCGTGTTCACGTGCGTGCCACGCCAGCCGACGATCGGGGTATCGAACGCGACCGCGAGCAGATGCTCGGCCGGCCGCCATTCGAGCCGGGTCGAGCCGTCGGGCTCCTGCACCGGCACGACCTGCCCGCCGAAGCCGATCTCGTAGGAGCTTTCGCGCCGCTCGAACTCCCAAGGGTTACCGTGCGCCAGCCAATCCTCGGGCAGCTCGACCTGCCAGCCCTCGGACAGTTCCTGCCGGAACAGGCCGTGGACGTAGCGGATGCCATAGCCGTAGGCCGGGATATCGACAGTCGCCATCGACTCCATGAAGCACGCGGCCAGGCGGCCCAGACCGCCATTGCCCAGTGCCGCATCGGGTTCGAGGTTGATGAGCTCACCCAGGTCGACGTTGAAGTTCTTGAGCGCGGCGCGGACGTGATCCATCACGCCGACATTGCTCATCGCGTCGCGCAGGAGACGGCCGATAAGGAACTCGAGGCTCAGGTAGTAGACCCGCTTGTGCGACGTCCGCCACGTCTCGCGGCTCGATTCCATCCACTGGTCGATCACCCGGTCGCGGACGGCGTAGATCGTCGCCTTGAGCCAATCGTGCGGCCTCGCGACAATCGGGTCCTTCCCGATGAAATAGGTAAGTTTTTCGAGGATTTCGGCCTGTATGGCCTCGGTCGTCAGCGCGCGACGTTCGGGAGTGGGGACGTCCAATACGATGGGCTTTTGCTGCATGGCGGCAATCCGGTCAGCATGACAATGTATTCCCCTCTGCTCACACTGTTGCACTTAATCGACAGTTGGGGAAGGCCCGGAAGAAACCATCGTTCGACAGGCCTGATCAGGCCTTCGCCTGCTGGTTTGCCAGGATGATCGGCTCGGACGGTCCGGGGACGGTGCCACTCTCGCGCGCCTGGTCCTCGGCGTTGGAGAGCAGCAGGTCCCTGCCCGCCTGGATGCCGCCGACGATCTGGGCCGCGAAGCGCTGCCGGTCGCGCTCGCGCACGCCGTCGATGATGTCGGCGATCTCGTCCTCCTCGGCACCAAGCTCGCGCAGGGTCTGGGCGCCGAACACCAGCGCGCTCTCGAACATCTCGCGAATCTGGAAGTCCGCGCCGAGCTTCACCAGTTCGATGGCATGGCCGCGGTCGAAGGCGCGGGCGTAGACCTTCACCAGCGGGAACCCCGACTTGATCAGCTCGACAATGCGCGTTGCCGCGTCCTTGTTATCCACGCACACGAGAATCATCGCCGCGTTCTCAGCCCCGGCGGCGTGCAGGATGTCGAGCCGGGTGCCGTCGCCGTAGTAGACCTTCATGCCGAACTGTCCGGCGGCGCGGATCATGTCGGTGTCGTTGTCGATGATCGACACTCTGTACCCCTTGGCGATGAGCGGCTGGCTTGCGATCTGGCCGAAGCGGCCGAAGCCGATCACCAGGACCTCGCCGTGCAGGTCGCCCTCACCCACCTTCTCGACACCGTCGAAGGACTCGGCCGCCTTGGGAATGAACTTCAGCGCCATCATCGAGAACGGCGTCAGCACCATCGAGATAATGACGGTGGCAGTGAAGAGCGCATTGAGTTCCCCCGTGATCACCCCGCCGGCTGTGGCGGTAGTGTAGAGCACGAAGGCGAACTCGCCGCCCTGAGCCATCAGCACGGCGCGCTCGATCGCGGCGCCGTTCGGCGAGCCGAGCACACGGGCGAGAAAGTAGATCGCCGCGCCCTTGACCAGCATGTAGGCGAGCACTGTCAGCACCACCATCTGCCAATTGGCCGCGACGACGTTGAGATCGAGCGACATGCCCACGGCAAGGAAGAACAGCCCGAGCAGCAGGCCGCGGAACGGCTCCACATCGGCCTCGAGCTGGTGCTTGAAGGTCGAGGTCGAGAGCAGCACGCCGGCCATGAAGGCGCCCATGGCCATCGACAGGCCGCCCAACTCCATCACCAGCGCCGCGCCGAGCACGACGAGCAGCGCGGCCGCCGTCATCACCTCGCGGGCCTTGGAATCGGCGAGGAGCTTGAACAGCGGGTTCAGCACGTAGCGGCCGGCAAAAACGACCGCCACGATGGAAATTACGGCGACGCCGACGCTGATCCAGCGCGACCACATGTCGGCCTCGCCCACGGCCCCCGGTGCCATCAGCGCGATCACCGCCAGCAACGGCACGATCGCAAGATCCTCGAGCAGCAGGATCGATACCACCTTCTGGCCGCCCGGCGACTGCAGCTCGCCGCGCTCGGACAGCAGTTGCATCACGATGGCGGTTGAGGTGAGCACGAAGCCCAGGCCAGCTACGAAGGCGACGGCGGGCGCGAAGCCGAGCAGGATGCCGACGAGCGTCAGCAGCGCGCCGCAGAGCCCGACCTGCAGGACGCCGAGCCCGAAGATCTGCTTGCGCAGCGCCCAGAGCCGGCTCGGCTCCATCTCGAGCCCGACGATGAACAGGAACAGCACCACGCCCAGTTCGGCCGCGTGCAGCACCGCCGTTGGTTCATGCACGATACCCAGCCCGAACGGCCCGACCACGAGGCCGGCGGCGAGGTAGCCTAGCACGGAGCCCAGCCCCAGGCGCCGGAAGATGGGTACGGCGATCACGCCTGCCGCAAGGAGCGCAACCACCTGGACGAGGTCGACCCCGCCATGGGCCGCCGCCTCGACTGCCTGTGTGACTTCGCCGGCCATTCCAACACCCCGCAAACAAAGCGCTAGCAGTGCGGAAGGGCATGCCGCTCGTCAAGGCAGACAGATGGGCAGGTGTCCTGGCATCACGCTGGGCTTGGACGCCGGACGGTCCGCTTGCGAGCCGGCTTGTCCGCTACGATGGCCGGGCTCGGCTCGGGTGGCTCAGACCGCGGTTCGGAGTCCGCCATGTCCGTGGTCGCCTTCTGGTTCACCAGCCGACGAGCCTTGCGCGACGAAACCTGCCGCGTGGGCAGGATGTGCGTGATGATCGAATAGAGCACGAGCAGCGACGGCACCGCCACGAGGCCGCCCACCGGTCCCCAGGCCCAGATCCAGAAGGTAAGCGACAGGAAGATCATGAACGGGTTGATCGTCATCGTCCGACCCAGCAGGTTCGGAGAGACGAAGTTGCCCTCGACGAAGTTGACCACCCAGTAGAGCGCAACAGGCAGCAGGGCATTGCCCAGCTCGCCGCCAGTGCTGAGACCGACGAGGAACAGCACCACCGCCATGAAAGCCTGCCCGACGAACGGGATGTAGTTGAGGACGGCCGCCAGTGCGCCCCAGAGGATCGGCGACGGCATGCCGATCGCCCACATCAGCAGGCCCACCACCACGCCGACACCCAGGTTCACCATGGTGATGGTCAGCAGGTATTTCGACACCTTCAGCTCGACGTCGCGGAACACGTGAGCAGTACGCCAGCGCATGCGCCGGCTGACGCAGAGCGATAGCGTGGCAATGCGAATCTGCTCACGCGTGGCGAGGAAAAAGTAGAGCGAGACGAGGAAGATCAGCACCTGCGCGAAGATGGCCGGGGCCATCATCGCAATGCCGGTCACGGTGGAACCATCCTCGACCGTCACCTCCATCGCCTCGTCGGACCCGAGCACGCCCTTCAGTTGCTCCTGCAGCGCACCCAGCGACTCCATAGGCTCCTTGAGGTTGGCAAGCTGCTCCTGCAGTCGGGCCCAGATCATCGGCGCGCGCGCCGCCCATTCGGACAGTGGACCGTAGAAAAGGAACCCGCTCGCGACGATGACGAGTATCAACGCCAGCACGGCCACGCCTGCCGACACGCCTTCGGGCACGCCGCGGCTCTCCATCATGTCGGCCAGCGGACCGAACATCAGTCCGATGATGATGGCGAGCATCACCGGCGCCAGGATGACCTGTGCGGCCTGGATCGCGACCAGCGCTACCACTACACCGACCAACACGATCGCCATCTGTGCGGCATTGCCCAGCACGCGTTCGAAGTTGGTGCGCGAGACGTCTCGCAACACGGCGTTGCGCATGGAGTCCCTTGATCTGGGCAAGCTGCCCTCCCCTGTTCCGGCGGGGTAAAACGCGCGCGCAGGGCAGTCGTTCCGCGCACATCGACGGCGGCATTGGCCGCCCCTATAGTGCGCCGCGAATCCAAACCAGCCTCCGGGGGCCAAGTCCATGAAGCGCAAGATCATTATCGATACCGATCCGGGCCAGGACGATGCCGTGGCCATCCTCATGGCACTCGCTTCGCCGGAGGACTTCGACATCCTCGGGATCGTCGCCGTGGCCGGCAACGTGACGCTGGAGCAGAACGCGCGCAACGCGCTCAAGATCGTCGAACTGTCCGGTCGCAAGGACATCAAAGTCTATGCCGGCTGCGAGCGACCCATGCGCCGTACGCTCGTCACCGCCGAGTACGTCCACGGCGACACCGGGCTCGATGGTCCCAGCCTGCCCGCCCCGGTCCAGCAACTCGAAACCCAGTTCGGCGTCGACTTCATCATCGACACGCTGATGGCGCACGAGCCGGGCGAGATCACCCTCGCCACCCTGGGACCGCTCACCAACATCGCGATGGCGCTGGTCAAGCAGCCCCGCATCGCCGAGCGGGTGAAGGAAATCGTCATGATGGGCGGCGGCTACTTCGAAGGCGGCAACATCACGCCCGCCGCCGAGTTCAACATCTATGTCGATCCAGAAGCGGCCGACGTGGTGATGCGCTCCGGCATCCATATCGTGATGGCGCCGCTCGACCTCACCCACCAGATGCTTTCGACACCCGAACGCCTGGCGCGGATCAAGGCGATCGGCAACCGCTCCGGCGACGCGGTGCATGCCATGCTCAGCTTCTCCGAGCGCTTTGACCTCAACAAGTACCAGTGGCCGGGCGCGCCGTTGCACGACCCCTGCGTCATCGCCTATCTGCTCAAGCCCGAACTCTTCCACGGCCGCCACATCAACGTGCTGATCGAGACGGCGAGCGAGCACACGATCGGCATGACCGTCGCCGACTACTGGGGCGTCACCGGTCGGGTGAAGAACGTGCAGTACCTGCGCTCGGGTGATGCCGACGGCTTCTACGAGCTCATCTGCGAACGCTTGAGTCGCCTCCCCTGATGTCGCTATAATGGCGGATAGAGAGGTCGTTTTCCGATGGATTTGATTACTTTATCCGCCTTTACCGTTGCATACGCGATCGCGGTGCTCGTGCCTGGCCCCGGCGTGGCGGCCGTGGTCGCGCGAGCGCTGGGGGGTGGATTCCGCGCGGCCTTCCCGATGGTGCTGGGCATCCTCGCGGGCGACCTGGTGTACCTGGTGTTCGCGCTCTTCGGTCTTGCCGCTATCGCGACGTGGTTCGGACCGGTGTTCGTGGTGATCAAGTGGGCCAGCGCGCTCTACCTGCTCTACATCGCGTGGCAGTTCTGGACGGCGAAGCCTGGCTCCGAGCAGATCGGTGCCAGGAGTGACGGATCAAGCTGGAAGACCTTCCTCTCGGGTTTCATGCTGACGCTGGGCAACCCCAAGACCATCGTCTTCTACCTGGCGTTGCTTCCCACCGTCGTCCCACTCGATCAGCCCATCACGGTTCTCGGCTTCACCGAACTGACCCTGATCGTCATCGTCGTGCTCTTGATCATCGGTTGCGGCTACGCCGGCCTCGCCGCCGCCGCCCGCGACTTCTTCAAGTCCGCACGGGCCCTGCGGGCGCTCAACCGCACCGCGGGCGCGATCATGGCCGGCGCCGCGGCGTTCGTGATCGCGCGGGAGTAGAACTCAAGGTCTGGCTCGGAGTTGCGCCGGTCGCACCCGAGCACGCAGCACCCCATCTGTTTCTTTCACCTCGATGCCAGGAAGCGCCTTTACCAGTTCGCCAAGCTTGCCGTAGCCATAGGTACGGGTGTCAAAATCAGGTGCTAGATTTTGCAACCTGGCACCAAGTCCGCCCAGGTGAATCCAGCCGTAGTCCCCCTCCATCTGCCAGATCGTTCGCTTTATGAGGTCTTCGGCAATTTGCATCGGCTCTCTCGACTTGGGCTGAGGAGCCGCGCCTGACGTGGTTATGCGGACAGGGAGGAGGTTCTCGCTGTATACGAACCGGGTACAAGCCTGCCGAAAGCTCTCCGGCGTCTTTTGCTCCCCGACGCCATACACATCTAGCCCTTCCTCGCGGATGCGAGAGGCTAACCGGGTGAAGTCGCTGTCCGATGAAACCAGGCAGAATCCGTCAAACCTTCCTGAGTGCAACAAGTCCATCGCGTCGATCACCATCGTGATGTCCGAGGCGTTCTTTCCCACTGTGTAGGCGAACTGCTGTTGAGGAATTATGGCATGGCGGGCCAAGACGTCGATCCAGCCTTGAGAGCTTGAACTTGCGAAGTTCCCATAAATTCTTCGGGCCGTCGCCTGGCCCAATTTGGCAACCTCTTCAAATAGACCATCTGCAATTTTGTGCGACGCGTTGTCTGCATCAATAAGAAGCGCAATTCGAGGCGCCTTACCTTCAATAGCCATAACAGTCCCTCCAAGGGGACCCTAGCGCACAAACTTCGGACTTTGATACATTCTGGTCTATATGTCTTACACTTACTTACCGCACCACCTTCGCGGCGGCGTCCAGCCCCCACCGCAACAGCTCTTCCGCCCGCTCGGGTGTCACGCCCTCGACGTAGCAGCGGAGTTCCGGGGCGTTGCCGGAGGCGCGGTAATGGACGGTGTCACCCGACACCAGGCCGAAGCGAAGGCCATCGATGCTCGAGAGCGACTGCACCTCGCCCACCGGTGCGAAAAACTCCTGCGCGAACGTCGGTTCGTCCACCAGTCGGCGAAGGAACTCGGCACTCCTGTCGCCCGGCACTTCGGCCAGCCGGTCGCTGAGTGCCGCCCGCACCGGCAGGGACTTCACCAGTTGCGCCAGCGATTGTCCCCTGCCCTTTGCCATCGCCAGGACCGCAAGGATCGGCAAGACGGCGTCGCGAGTGGGGAGGGCGCCCAGTGTGTGCCCATCGACCACGACCTCGCTGCCGAGCAGCGTGCCGCCATTGGCCTCGAAGCCAACCACCGCGCCATGTTCCCCGAGCTTCTCCATCCCGGCGATGACGAACGGCGAACCCACTTTGGTGCGCTCGACCTCGGTGAACCAGCCGACACCCTCGATGGCCGAGTTGGACGTAACGGGCGTCACCACCCGGCCGACACCGGCGAAGCGCGCCGCGATCATCCCGAGCACGTCGCCGCGCACGAACTCGCCCTCGCCATCGATCACCAGCGGCCGGTCGCCGTCGCCGTCGGTCGAGACGATGGCGTCGAGCCGGTGCGTGGCGATCCACTCGTTGCGGGGTGCGAAAATGGCGTCGGAGAAAGCCTCGGTGTCCACCGGCACGAACTGCTCCGACCGGGCCAGCCGCACGACCGTGGCGCCGGCCCGCGTCAGCAGGGAGACCAGCAGGTCGCGCGCCACCGACGAAAGTTCGAACACGCCGATGCGCCAGCCTGCCAGGGCATCGGCGGCGAGCAACCCGCGATAGCGCTGCCGGTAGCGGTCGCCGGCCTGCGGGAACTCGTCGCGGGCAGCGCTGGTCCCTTCCGGCACTGCGTCGACGAGCGCCGCTGCAATGCCCGCTTCGTCGAGCTTCGAGATCTCCCCGCTCGGTACGTAGAACTTCAGCCCGTTGCGATCGGCGGGGATATGGCTGCCGGTGACCATGATGGCCGCGCCGCCGCCGGCCATGGCGTGCAGCGCCAACGCCGGGGTCGGCAGCACGCCGCAATCGACCGGCTCCAGCCCCTCCGCCCGTACCGCGATCGCGCAGTCGGCGAGGATGGCGGGGCTCGACTCGCGGTAGTCGCGGGCGAGATACACCTGACCGCTCCCCGCCTGCCCCGTGACCACGATGTGCCGCACGAAGGCTGCCGCGTAGCAGCGGGCGGCGTTGCCGACCAGATCGACGGCAAGGCCGCGCAGGCCGCTGGTGCCAAACTTCAGCGAACTCGCCATGCTCATCTCCTGTGCGGCTGCGGCCACCAGTGCACGTGGGGCGCAACCAGACAAGTGTGCCGAGCGGCGTTAACAATTCGTTCAGACCCTCAAGGCACCCTGACGGCATGCAGATCGCCAAGCGCAGCATGAACTGGTTGCCGCGCGCCTCGCTGTACCAGGAGGCCGAGAACGCACGCCTGAAGCGAAAGGCCTATGCCCAGGACGACATCGCCAAGTCGCAGAACCTGGCGGCCGGATTGATGAGCGGAACGACAGGCAGTACCGGCGAGCAGATCAACCTGACGCTCCGAATCGCTGCGCAGCGCATCCAGGAAACTGCGAACGCGAAAAAGGAAAAGCTGCTGAAATCGACCGACTTCAGCGCCTGATCCGCCTGTCGCTTGCATTGCGCGAAATCCACGGCCACATGACTGGTCATGCCGGTTCCTGATGACCTTCACGCCTACTTCTCTCGCGAAGTCACGCAGGTGGCGCGCGACCTGCTCGGCGCCGAATTGATGGTCGGAGCCGCCGGCGGCATCATTGCCGAGACCGAGGCCTACCACCCCGACGAGCCGGCATCGCACGCGCATCGCGGGCCGACGCCGCGCAACCGCTCGATGTTTCTCGGGCCGGGTCATGTCTACGTCTACCGCTCGTATGGCATCCACTGGTGCTTCAACCTCGTGTGCGCCGACGGTGCCGCGGTGCTGGTCCGGGCGCTCGAGCCCACCTACGGCATCGACCTGATGGCCGAACGCCGGGGCCTTTCCGATCCCCGCCTGCTTTGCTCCGGCCCCGGCAAGCTCTGCCAGGCGCTCGGCATCACGGCGGCCGAAGATGGTCTCACGCTCGACAGCCCGCCCTTGCGCTTCCGTCTCGCCGACACACCAGCCGCAGTGGTGGTCGGTCCGCGCATCGGCATCACCAAGGCGGCGGACCTGCCGTGGCGCTTCGGCATTGCCGGCTCGGCCTATCTCAGCCGCGGCTTTCGTGCCGGAGCGGTAACCAACAGCAATTCGTGACCGGATGTCGCGGCGGGTTCCCACACGGGCCCGGTTTGGATAGTTTGCCGGCCCAATGAAAACCCACAAGGAGAACCCCGTGCAGGTCGAAGCGCTGATCAAGGAATTGCTGGCAACCGGCAGCATGAACGAGGAGACCACCGCCGACCTCAACCGCTGGGCCGAAGAAGCCGCGGCCGGCACGCTCCACCCCGACGACGCCGCCTATGTCGAGGCGCTGCACGCCAAGGTCACCGGCGCGCCAATGCCCGAAGAGTTTGTCGATGCTCCGGCGGAACCCGTGCGCCTCGATGGGCTTTCCATCGAGGACTGGCGCGAGCGCGCCCTCAGGGCCGAAGCCGAACTGGCACAGCTCAAGGACAGCGTCAGCACCACCAGCGCCTGATTCCGAAGGAGCCCCGGATGCGACACCTGCCCCTCTTCGCCCTGTTCGCCACCACCGCGCTGATCGGCGCACCCGCTCTGGCGCAGGAGGCAAGGGTGAGGCTCGAGTCCGTGGCGCAGGGGCTGGATTCGCCGGTCTTCGTCACCGCGCCGGCCGGGGACACGCGCCTGTTCGTTGTCGAGCAGACAGGCCGCATCCTCATCCTCGCCGATGGCCAGCTGCTCGCCGAGCCATTCCTCGACGTCAGCGATCGCATCAGCACGGGCGGCGAGCGCGGCCTGCTCGGCCTTGCATTCCATCGCGACTACGCCACCAATGGCCGCTTCTTCGTCAACTACACCGATACCGACGGCGACACGCAGGTCGTCGGCTTTAGCGCGAGCGGCGACGCCGCCGACCCTGCCTCCGCGACGATCCTGTTCTCGGTCGACCAGCCCTATGGCAACCACAATGGCGGCTGGCTGGGCTTCGGTCCCGACGGGCTGCTCTATGTCGGCATGGGTGATGGCGGCTCTGGTGGCGACCCGCAGAACCGGGCGCAGAACCCGGATGAGTTGCTGGGCAAAATTTTGCGCCTGGATGTCGAAGCGGCCGGCGCGCCGGAGATCTTCGCTTCGGGCGTTCGCAACCCATGGCGCATGGCATTCGACGGCGACAAACTCTATGTCGCCGATGTCGGTCAGGTGGCGCATGAAGAGATCAGCGTCATCACCACCGCAGATGTCGGCGCCAACCTCGGCTGGAAGGTGATGGAAGGAGCGGCGTGCTACGAAGCCTCCTCCTGCGACACGTCCGGGCTGGTGATGCCCATCCTGACCTACGGGCACGATACCGGCCGATGCTCGATCACCGGCGGCTTCGTCTATCGTGGCGCGGCCCTGCCCGCGCTCGACGGCCAGTATTTCTACTCGGACTTTAGCGATGGCCACATCCGCTCACTGACCTATGTCGATGGCAAAGCGACCGCCGAGACCGACTGGACCGACCAGCTCGGTGCGCAGGGCCAGGTCACCTCGTTCGGCACGGACAGCGCGGGCGAGCTCTACGTCATGACCGTCGACGGCAACCTGTCGAAGCTCGTCCCGGCCAGCTGAGCCAGCGCTTTCGACCGGCCCCAGTGAGTGCTTCGGCTCACTGCCGATTGAGCTAAG
>JAEYYP010000003.1 GCA_023428425.1 Pseudomonadota bacterium | reverse complement strand
CTCTCCTTGTGGGAGAAGGTGGCGGCAGCCGGATGAGGGGTCGTCGAGAGCAGCGCAGCGTCGCTCCATGAACTGCCTTCCTTCGCCATGCGTTACCCGCGCCAAGCCATGCTCCGACCGGGGCTTGTGCCGGTCGCCGGTCTGTCCTAAATCTCCATCGCCATCTTACGATGGCAATGTTCTCAGGGCGGGGTGCAATTCCCCACCGGCGGTAGATGGCTTGAAGCCAAAGCCCGCGAGCGCTCTTGGGCATGGAGACATGCCTGAGAGGTCAGCAGATCCGGTGTAATTCCGGGGCCGACGGTATAGTCCGGATGAAAGAGAACGGGACTCCGCGCTGTCTTGCGCGCCCCTGGCTATTTGGCCGGGGGCCAATAAGCCATCGTCGATCCCCGTAACTCCCTGAGGGAACTGGTTACGGAAAGGATCCATCGATGAACCAGGTTTCCTCTACCAACGCTTCTGGCGCCACCGCTGGCGCCGTGTTCATGCTTGTGGCGGCCCTCGCCTTCGCCGGCTCCAACCTGCTGCAATCGGCCCTGCCGACGCCCGTCGAGTATGGCGGCTACGGCATGAGTTCGACCGGCATGGCCTTCTGGCAATATGTCATCGCCGCCGTGCTGAGCCTGCCGCTCATCCTCAGGATCGGCGTCGACAAGCTGCGCACCGCTCACCCGCTGGCCCACGAAATCCGCGCTTTCGTCTCGGCGCTGGGCGTCCACGTGTTCGTCTACGGCTTCGCCACCGGCGTGCCGATCTGGCAGATGGTGACGTTGCTCGCCACCGGGCCGCTGTTCATCATCCTCGGCTCGACCCTGTTTCTCGGCGAGCGGGCCTCGACGGCTCGGATCGCGGCGGCACTGGTGGGCTTCGCCGGCGCCATCATCGTTTCGGGCGTGGGCGCTGAGGGTCTCGGCTGGCAGACGCTGGTGCCGATCGTCGCGGCTGCGCTGTGGGCGACCACCGACATCCTGACCAAGTACCTGGCCCTGAAGGGCGAGAGCCCGGAGACACTGACCGTGTCGCTGCTGGTGCTGGTGACGCCGAACCACCTGCTGATCCTGCTCGGAGTGTGGGCGCTGGGCATCGCGACACCGGGCCTGCTGCCGGCCGGACTGGCCGACAACGTCTTCGCCATCCCGACCGGCACCGCCCTGTGGTTGCTGCTGCTGCTCGGCGCACTGACGGCGGCCGCGCAGTACCTGCTCGCCTGGGCCTACAAGGCGGCGGACGCTACTTACCTGCAGCCGTTCGGAGATTCCAAGGTGCCGCTGAGCGGCCTGCTCGGCTGGGTCATCCTCGGCCAGGTGCCGTCTGTCTGGTTCTGGCCGGGCGCCGCACTGATCGTCGCCGCCTCGGCCTTCATCTACTGGGTCGAAGCGCGGGGACGGAACGGCGCGCTGGCGGCGGCCTGACGGAACGGCAGTGGGTGGGCCTAGAGGCTCACCCACCGCCCCTCGCGATGGCTGTCGGCCATGGCGTGGACGGCACGCTCGATCTCGAGGCCTGCCGCGAAGCTGACGATCTGCGCCGGCTCGCCACGGATCGCCTTGAGCAATTCGTGGCACTCGATGATCTTCAGTTCGTTGAACCCGAGCCCGTGGCCGGGGGCCGGAATGAACCGGTCATACGGGGCATGAACCGGGCCGGTGAGTACGGTGCGGAACCCCTGCGCGCCGGCCGGATCGTCGGCGCGATAGAGCCGGAACTCGTTCATCCGCTCCTGGTCGTAGGCGATGGTGCCCTTCGACCCGAACACCTGCATGGCAATGCGGCCCTTGCGCCCCCAGGCTGAACGGTTGAGCGCCATGACGCCCGACGCGCCGTTGGCGAGGTCGATCAGCACCGACGCGATGTCCCAGGTCTCGACGGCGCGACGGCCACCCTCGCGGGCGGGACGATCGGCATAGGGCATGCTGAGCTGCGCCATGACGCGCGTGACACCGCCGAACAGGAACTGCATCAGGCTGAGGGGGTGGACGCCGAAATCGTCGAGCGCGCCGTAGCCCGAGGACGCCTCGGACTTCCAGTAGAACAGCGCCTCGGGGTCGGCCATGAAGTCCTCGTCCATCTCGAAGCGGACGTGGTTGACGTCTCCGATCGCGCCTTCGTCGAGCAGCCGCCGGATCTGCCGGATCAGCGGGTTCTGGATATAGTTGTAGCCGAGCGCGGTGACCTTGCCGGCGGCGCGGGCCGCGACGGCCATCCGCTCGGCTTCGGCAAAGCCCACGGCCATGGGCTTTTCGCACCAGACATGCTTGCCGGCTTCGAGCGCGGCGATCGCCATCTCGGCGTGAAAGGCGTTGGGGGTGGTGATGGACACCACCTCGACCTCGGGGTCGGCGATCAGCGCCCGCCAGTCGGAGGTGGCGCGCTCGAAGCCGAACTCGTCGGCCCGGCGCTGCGCCAGCTCGGCCGAGACCTCGGCGAGGTGGACGAGGCGGGGCTTCGGCCCGGCGCCAAACACCGGCTTCACGCCGTTCCAGGCGAGCGCATGGCACTTGCCCATGTAGCCCGTGCCGATGAGGCCGACGCCGATGGTAGTCATATCGATGGTTCCTGCACGTTGAGAGCACCCCTCATCCGCCCTGCGGGCACCTTCTCCCACAAGGGGAGAAGCGAACGTGCGCCGTGTCCCCCTCATCAATGTACGCCGTCGCCGCTGCATCGCCTTCTCCCCTTGTGGGAGAAGGTGGCGGCAGCCGGATGAGGGGTCGGCCACGGGCACATGGATAGGGATCGGGCGCGGCACCAAATCGGACCGCGCCCGCTGGCGCCTTACTTGTACCCGTCGGCGTTGTCCTTGGTCACGAGCACCGTGCCGGTGTCGATCCACGCGTCGAGGGTCTTGCCGGCCTTGAGGTCGACGAGGGCCTGGATGCCGAAGCCGCCCATGTTGCCGGGAGCCTGCGCGATGGTCGCTGCCATGTCGCCGGCAAGGACCGCTGCCGCCGCATCGGGGTTGGCATCGAAGCCGACAATGGTGATGTCGGTGCGCGCCGCGGCCTTCACGGCCTCGACGGCGCCGAGCGCCATGTTGTCGTTGCTGCCGAAGATGCCCTTGATGTTGGGATTGCCGGCGAGAATGTTCTCGGTGACGGACAGGCCCTTGGCGCGATCCCACTCGGCGGTCTGCTCGGCCACGACGTTGAGGCCGCAATCGGTGAGGCCCTTCTTCGAGCCCTCGGCGCGCGCCTGGCCGGTCGACTGGCTGATCAGGCCCTGCAGGATGGCCACTTCCGAGCCGGCTTCCAGGTTGTCGCAGAGGTACTTGGCGGCCAGCGCGGCGCCCACTTCGTTGTTGGTGCCGATGAAGGTGACGCCATCATTGATGCCACGGGTATCGACGAACACCACCGGGATGCCGGCGGCCTTGGCCGCATCGACCACGGGAGCCAAGGCGTTCGGGTCGGTGGGGGCGAGCGCCAGGCCATCGATGCCCTGGGCGATAAGGTCTTCGATCTGGGTGATCTGAGCCTGCACGTCGGATTCGGCCGGCGGGGCCACCACGACGACCTCGACGCCGAGCTCGGCGGCCTTTGCCTTGGCGCCGGCCTCGACGGCGGCCCAGAACGGGTTGCCCGCGCCCGGGCCCTTCATCGCCAGCACGTAGGCGGCATTGGCCGAACCCATCATGCCGAGCAGCGCGCCGACGGCAACGCCGGCAAGCAGCAGTTTCTTCATTCGATAGTCCTCCCTCGGTCTCCGGATAGTCTCGCCCGATCGCTGGAGACGGATCGCGCCGGGCGTATGGAACAGGCTCAGCGGCGCACGGCGGCCCTCCGCCGCAGCACGTCGATATAGACGGCGACGATGATGACGAGGCCGATCAGGATCTGCTGCCAGAAGGCGCTGACATTGTTGATGTTGAGCCCGTTGCGCAGGATGCCCATGATGAGAACGCCAGCGAGCACCCCCATCACCGTGCCGCGCCCGCCGAAGAAGCTGGCGCCGCCGATGATTACCGCGGCGATGGCATCGAGCTCTATGCCGATGCCGGCATTGGGGAACCCGGAATCGGTGCGGCCGGCGAGCAGTAGGCCCGACAGCCCGGCCATGAAGCCGGAGATCATGTAGACGACGACCAGGGTCAGATCGACATTGATGCCCGAGACGCGCGCCGCATGCGGGTTGCCACCGATGGCGAAGATGTGCCGGCCCATGTTGGTCTTCTCGAGGAAGAACCACAGCCCGATGGCGCAGAACGCCACGAGGATGAGACTGGCCGGGATGCCGGCCGGCGGCGGCAGGCCGAAGCCGTAATAGGCTTGGCCGATATAGCGCACCTCGGGCTGCAGGCCGGAAATCGGCGCGCCGTTCGAGATGAGGAAGGTGAGGCCGCGGGCGACGTTGAGGGTGCCCAGCGTCATGATGAAGGGATGCGGCAGCTTGAGCACGGTCAGACCGACGCCGTTGACCCAGCCCACGGCGATGCCGATGGCGGGCCCGATCAGCAACACCACCGGCCACGGCACGCCCGCCTTCGAGGCGATGGCGAGCGCCACCATGGACAGCCCCATGATGGAGCCGACGGAAAGGTCGATGCCGGCAGTGACGATGACCACGTACATGCCCAGCGCCAGCAGCGCCAGGGAAGCGTTCTGCTTCAATATGTTGGTGAGGTTCTGCGCCGACAGGAACACCTCGGGCTTGATGGCGGCGAGCGCCAGCATCATCACCACGACGACGAGGATGATGCCGTAGACTTCGAGGAATTTCGACCAGTTGAAGCCGGCCTTGGCGGGGGCGGTGGTGTCGGTCATGGCGCCCTCAATGCATGTTGTCGTGGGCGAGGCCGGTGGTGTGGCCCTTGGTGCCCATGATCCAGCCGATGACCTCGTTGCGGGAGGTCTGGCCCAGCTCGGACTCGGCGAAGTTGGTGCCCTGGTAGAGGGCCATCACCCGGTCGCAGCAGTAGAAGATGTCGTCCATGCGGTGGGAGATGATGATCACCGCAACCCCATGGTCCTTCAGCGATTTCACGAGGTCGAGCACCTTGCCGACCTCCTTGATGGCGAGCGCCGCGGTGGGCTCGTCCATGATGACCAGCTTGCCGTCGAACGCGGTGGCGCGCGCGATGGCCACGGCCTGGCGCTGGCCGCCCGAGAGATCCTCGGTGTTCTGGTCGACGGATTTGACGTGGATGTGCAGCCGGTCGAGGTGGTCGGACGCCATCTGGCGGGCCCGCCGGTGGTCGACGATGGTCAGGGGCCCCAGCTTCGTTCCGGGCTCGCGCCCGAGATAGATGTTCTCGTAGATCGGCATGTTCCCGGCGAGCGCGAAGTCCTGGTACACCATCTCGATGCCGAGCTTCTGCGCGTCCTTGGGCGAGGCGAAGCTGACGGACTGGCCGTTGAAGATCAGTTCGCCCTCGGATGGCTTGAACAGGCCGGAGAGGATCTTCATCAGCGTCGACTTGCCGGCGCCGTTGTCGCCGACGACACCCAGCACTTCGCCGGGCCCGACATGGAAGTTCACGTCGCGCAACGCCGTGATGGCGCCGAAGAATTTCGATATGCCCCTGGCCTCGAGCAGCGGTGCTGCCATGCCGATCTCCTCCCGGCTGCACTTCCGTTCTCATTGATGGAACGAATGATGCAGCATTCCCCGTTGATGGAATGTTTATTCCATTCTACTCTGGATCGTCAAGCGGGGCGCTCGTTCGAGATGCGAAACGTGGAAAAAGCCGCATGGCACTGGCGGAAGTTCGTGGCCTAGACGCGTATTGTTCGCGGATATTGCAGCCTGATTTGGGGAGCTTCGCAGACGGATGGACGACGGGGATAACATCGGCAACGATGCGGATGCGCCGCGCGATTTCCCGTCGCTGCGGGCGCTGATCGCCACCCGCGCCTCGCGCCTGCCACGCCGGCTCGGGCAGGTCGCGGAGTTCGCGCTGGCCAACCCCGACGACATCGCCTTCGGCACCGCCGCGAGCGTGGCGCAGCGCTCGGGCGTGCAGCCATCGACGCTGGTGCGGTTCAGCCAGGCCCTCGGATACCAGGGTTTTTCGGACCTCCAGGAGGTATTCCGCGCCCGGCTGCGCGACCGGGTGCCGAGCTATGACGAGCGGCTGAAGCAGCTGCGCCAGCATGGCGGCGCCAGCAAGGCCGGACTGATGCTCGAGGGCTTCGCCGAGGCCGCCGAGCGCTCGGTGGCCGAGTTCCGCCACAAGGCCGACCACGCCATGCTCGACAAGGCCATCGACCTGCTGACCCGGGCCGAGACGATCTACCTGATCGGGCTCCGCCGCTCGTTCCCGGTGACCTCCTACATGGCCTATGCCATGGGGAAGCTCGGGATCCGCAACATCCTCGTCGACGGGATCGCCGGGCTGGGTGCCGAGCAACTGGGCTTCATTTCCGACCGCGATGCGGTGGTGGCCATCAGCTTCACCCCCTACGCGAGCGAGACGGTGGCGCTGGCCCATGCGGCGAGAGGGCGGAACGCGCAGCTCGTGTCGATCACCGACTCGGTGTTCTCGCCGATCGCGCCGGTCGCCGATGCCTGGCTCGAAGTGGTCGAGGCCGATTTCGAGGGTTTCCGCTCTATGGCGGCGACGATGGCGCTGGCAATGACACTGACCGTGGCCGTGGCCGGGCGGCGGGGGGAGAGATAAGGGCGCTTTTTGGCCCGATGCCCCACCCCACCCAGCTCCGCTGGGCCCCGGGCGCGGCCAGCA
>JAEYYP010000450.1 GCA_023428425.1 Pseudomonadota bacterium | reverse complement strand
ACGTCGGCCTCGCCGAAGCCGAGGCCGCGGACGAAGAGCACGTTCTCCTCGCCGTTCTCCGACGCCTCGTGGATGAGGTCAGCGCCGGTGACGCCCATGTCGACACCGCCGAGGATCAGCTCGCGGGCGATCTCGGCGGCCGGGTAGAAGCGCACCGTCACCTGCGGCAGATCCTTGATGGAGCCGACATAGGAGCGGGCGCCGCCGGGTCGCGCGATGGTGAGGCGGGCGGTGGAGAAGGCCTTGCGCGTCAGCTCTTCGAGCCGGCCCTTGCTGGGCACGGCGAGGCTGAGGCCGCCGGGGATCGCGCCATCACTCATCGCCGGTCTCCTGCTGCATGCGATCGACCCAGAGCGAGCAGCCCGAGGCGTTCACCGGCTCGGGCGAACCGAGGCGCTCCAGCATGCGGTCGTACTCGCCGCCCGAAGCGAGGATGGCGCCATCGGAGCCGGTCATCTCGAAGACGATGCCGGTGTAGTAGTCGAGGCGGGGCGAGAAGCTGGCGTCGAACACCACGTCGGCGCCCGGCGACAGCGCCTGCAACTGGGCGGCGTGGTTGCGGACCTGGAACAGCGGCTCGGAGAAATCGAAGCCGGCATCGGTGCAGAGGGTCGCGATCTGATCGAGGGCGGCATCGGCGGTATCGGAGATGGCGAGATAGTTCTGCAGCAGCGCTACCGTTTCGGCCGGAACCGGGGCCGCGTCGAGTGCCTGCTTTTCGAGGTAGCGGTCGGCGATCTCTTCGGGCGTACGGCTGCCGATGAGGCTGAGGCCGCCCGAAAGCATGGCGTCGGTGACGATCTCGATGACGGTGTCGCGGCTGTCGGGGGCCGGGGCCGTGGTGGCGCGTTCCTCGGGCTTCGCGAGCCGCTCCATCAGGCGGGCCAGCGCCTCGGGGTGGCCGAAGCGGTGGCGGATGCGGCTGCGCCAGGCGGGCGGCACCTCGGCGGCTTCGAGGAAAGATTCGAACAGGCCGACGCCGCCGAGGCGAACGTTCGGCGCGGTGATGTCGTAGATGGCGAGGGCCCAGCGCGCGAAGGTGAGCACCTGGTCGAGCGCCTGGTCGGAATCCTCGTGGCCGAGCAGTTCGAGGCCGGCCTGCTCGAACTCGACCGGAGTCGAGCGCTCCTGCCGGAAGATGGGGCCGAGATAGGTGAAGGCAGACGGCGTGCCGATCATGCCTTCCTCGATATAATCCTGCGCGATGGGCAGGGTGAAATCGGGGCGGAGGCAGTATTCGACGCCGTTATTGGTGGTGGTCAGCAGCAGGCTGCGACCGAACTCCTCGCCGGCGAGATCGAAATAGGGGCCGGCGGGCAGCAGCAGCGGCGGCTGCGAACGCGTGACGGTGCGCGACTCAACGAGCCGCACCAGAGCCGCGTAGCGTTCGGACGCCGACTTCACTGGTTATCCTTCAGGTAGTTGGCCACGGCGGGGAGTTCGCTGATCGCCGCGACGATGGAGGCGAGGTCGCCGGGGCATTCGAACTGGCCGGGGCGCGCTGCCTTGTATTCGGCGTTGTCGGTGATGGCAGCCGCGGCTTCCTTGCCGACGATCAGGTCCTTGATCTGGACGATGCCCTGCTCGCGCTCCTGGCTGCCCTCGATGATGACGGCGGGGGCGTTGCGCTTGTCGGCATAGGCGACCTGCTTGCCGAAGTTCTTGGTGTTGCCCATGAACATTTCGGCCCGGATGCCGGCCTTTCGCAGCGCGGAGGTGATGGCCTGGTAGCGGGCGGTCTCGGCCTTGTCCATCACGAGGACGACAACCGGGCCGGTGGGCTCGGTGGCGCCGAGATTGCCGGTGAGCTTCAGCGCATTGGCGAGGCGGGAGACGCCGATCGAGAAGCCTGTCGCCGGGACGGGTTCGGAACGGAAGCGGGAGACGAGGCCGTCGTAACGACCACCGCCGCCGACGGAGCCGAACACCACGTCCTGGCCCTTTTCGTTCTGCACCTTGAAGGTGAGTTCGATCTCGAAGACGGGGCCGGTGTAGTATTCGAGGCCGCGGACCACCGTCGGATCAATTTTTATCTTGTGAGCCGGGTAGCCACTTGCCGCCGTCAACGCCGCAATCTGCTCGAGTTCAGCAACGCCCTGATTGAAAAGATCGACGTCAACTTTCGCATTCGACTTAATGCTACGTATCGTCTCCGCATTGTCATACGATGCGAACCATGTGCCCGAAGTCGAGTTGAACTCACTCACCATCTCTGGTGGCACACTCTCCGTATCACGCGGTGAGATTTGTTTTAGCAGCGTAGGGGCATGCACGAATACCGTGAGGATTTTGTCGATGGCGTCGTCGTTCAGACCGGCGCCGGCAGTGAAATCGCCGCTATCATCCTTTCGGCCTTTGCCAAGCAGGTCCCTTACGCCAGAAGCTCCCAGCCGATCTGCCTTATCAATCGCACGCAGGACCACCAAGCTCTTTGCAGGATCAGCCGCGCCAAGCCCGATTGATTCAAGAACGCCGTCGAGCACCTTGCGGTTGTTGACCTTGACCACGTACTTCCCGGCGAGGCCGAGGGCGTCCATGGTGTCGGCCATCATCATGCACATTTCGGCATCCGCTTCCGGACCCGCGGCGCCGACCGGGTCGGCATCGAACTGCATGAACTGCGGAAGCGGCCGGGGCCGGGCTTTTCGTTGCGGAACACGTAGCCGGCGCGATAGCTGCGATAGGGCTTGGCGACGTCCTGGAAATTCTCGGCGAAGTGACGGGCCAGCGGCGCCGTCAGGTCATAGCGCAGGCTCAGCCACTGCTCGTCGTCGTCCTGCAGGCTGAACACGCCGGCGTTCGGCCGGTCCGTGTCGGGCAGGAACTTGCCCAGCGTCTCGGTATACTCGAACAATGGCGTCTCGACAGGGTCGAAGCCATAGCGCTCGTACACCTTGCGGATGGTTTCGATCATCCCGTTCACCGCCGAAATCTCGGCGGGCAAACGGTCCTCGAAGCCGCGCGGCAACCGCGGCGCGATGAGCTTCTTCTTGTCGGTCATAATCGGTATTTTGGGGTGAGCCCGGAATCTGAGGCTGGTTCCTAACGGAAACACCCCTTTGACTCAAGGAAGGTGGCTGTGTCGAAGCGGCAACACTAGCCTAATGGGTGCGACAGCCTGTCGCAATGGGGGTTGGCGCCGAACGGAATCGGGCGTATCAGACCACCCGTTCAACGCCGGCAACAGAGGAGGCGTGTCTATGACCAAGTTCGTTCACGTCTCCGGCCCTGGCGTTCTTGCATCCGGTT
>JAEYYP010000336.1 GCA_023428425.1 Pseudomonadota bacterium | reverse complement strand
GGCGGCCAGCACGGTGTCCTTGTTGTCCGTCAGGCCAGCCAGGTCGAAGGCACGGTCGAGCTCGGCGGCGGTCGAAACCATCACCTCGTAGAGCCGCTCGGGCGTGGCGCCGCGGATTTAGTGGCCGTTGACGTTCTCGAGCTTGACGAAATCGAAGCGCGCCGCGCCCTTGTTGAGGGCATCGAGGCTGAACCACTCGACCATCTGATCGGTCGTAAAGATCTCGTCGTCGCCATGGCTCCAGCCGAGGCGTGCGAGGTAGTTGCGCAGGGCCTCGGGCAGGTAGCCCATCTGCCGATAGGCTTCGACGCCGAGCGCCCCGTGGCGCTTGGAGAGCTTCGCCCCATCGGGCCCGTGGATCAGCGGAATATGGCTCATCTCGGGCACGAACCAGCCCATGGCGTTGTAGATGACGATCTGCCGAGCCGCGTTGGTCAGGTGGTCGTCGCCGCGGATGATATGGGTGACGCCCATGTCGTGATCGTCCACCACCACGGCCAGCATGTAGGTTGGAGTGCCGTCCGAGCGGAGAATGATGAAATCGTCCAGATTCTCGGCCTTGAACACCACTTCGCCCTGCACGTGATCGTGCACCCGGATCTCGCCGGACGGCGGAGCCTTGATGCGGATCACAGGCGCCACGCCAGCCGGTGCCTCGCTCGGGTCGCGATCGCGCCAGTAGCCGTTGTATCGGGGCGGCAGACCGTTTGCGCGGGCCGTCTCCCGCATCTCGGCCAGTTCTTCGGGCGAGCAGTAGCAGTAATAGGCCTGTCCGCGCGCCAGCAACTCGTTTGCGATCTCCGCGTGCCGCCTGGCCCGCGAGAACTGCATGAACGGTTCGCCGTCCCAATCGAGCCCTAGCCACTTGAGCCCATCGAAGATGGCCTTGACCGCGCCGTCCGTCGAGCGTTCGCGGTCGGTGTCCTCGATGCGCAGCAGCATCTTGCCGCCGGTATTGCGCGCGAAGGCCCAGTTGAAAAGCGCCGTGCGGGCGCCGCCGATATGCAGATAGCCGGTAGGCGAGGGGGCGAAGCGGGTGACGACGGGTGTAGCCATGGACCTTCGTGAAACTCCGTGTTGAGCGGGTGTGTAAGCGCGTGAAAGCCCGAGTGCAAGCGGCCGCTGGTGACGGGGCCGGTGCCTCGTGTACCATGCCCCGGGCTCGGGGGAACACGTGGCGCAGACGGGGGACGTCGCACTGTCTGATAGGGGGCGGCCGCCTGGGCCTGCGGCGGCCAGGGAGCGCTTGCCTGTCGCATGGCGACCCCAGCGGACAAGCGGATTGCTGGCGGGTGCGGTGGCAGCCTTCGCCGAGGCGATCGAGCACCGCCGTGCCTTCCTGCTGTTGCCCTACGCCATGATCGCCGGACTGGTCGCTGCCTTTGTCCTGCAAGCTGATCCCTCGCCTATGCTGTTGGTGGCAGGCGGACTGGTAATGGTTGCCGCGCTCGTCGCCAGCCGCAGGACGACAGGCTGGAACCGGGCCGCTGGGCTTGCGGCGGCGTGCTGGGTCGGCTTCTGCCTCCTTCCGATCCACGGGGCGCTGTTCGGGACGCCGATGCTGGCGCGCCCCGCCTATGGCACATACGAGGCCCGCATCGACGAGGTGCTGAGCGCAAACGCCGGTGGCGTCCGCGCGATCGCCTCCGCCATCGCACCGTTCGATGGGGCGCGAGCGCTGCCGGTGCGGCGGGCACGCCTGTCCATCGATGGGGTCCCCGACCTCGCGCCTGGCGACACGATCCGCGCGCGGGTGCGGTTCTACCCGGTGCCGGGGCCGGTGGTGCCGAACGGGTTCGACACGCAGTTCCATGCGTACTTCGCCGGCATCGGTGCCTATGGCAACGCGATCGGCGACGCGGAGCGCATCGCGAGCGGCGATGCAGGAGCACCGGAGCGCATCGTGGATGGCATCCGCAGGGCGATCGCTGCCAGGATCGACGCCGTCCTGTCGCAGCCTTCGGCCGGCGTGGCGCGCGCCCTGATCACCGGTGACCAGAGCGCAGTAGCCGAAGAGTCGCGTGAGATGATGGCGCAGGCCGGGCTGGCGCACGTGCTCTCCGTGTCGGGTCTGCACCTGACGCTCGTCGCGATGCTGGTGATGGCCACCCTGCGAGGCGGCCTTGCGTTGACCGGCGGGATCGACCGCTTCGTGTCGGTGAAGCGCGTCGCGGCGGTGGGCGCGATCGTCGCGGCACTGGGGTACTTCGCTATCTCGGGCGGCAACGTCGCTGCGCAGCGCGCGACCCTGATGATCGTGTTGGTGCTGGGTGCGGTAGTGGCGGGCCGGCGGGCACTGACCATGCGCAACGTCGCTGTTGCGGCACTGGTGATCATGATTGCGGATCCCGCCAGTGTGTTCCGGCCCAGTTTCCAGCTGAGCTTTGCGGCGGTGGTGGCCTTGATCGGCGCATGGGAGATGATGCGGCCGGGCGAGGGGCGAGAGCGCGGCGCATTCGGCAAGGTCGCGGCCTATTTCGGCGGTGGGGCGCTGACGAGCCTGGTAGCCGGCGCGGCCACGTTGTTGTTCTCCATCTACCACTTTCAGCAGACGGCCCCGCTCAGCGTGCTGGGCAACCTGATGTCCCTGGTGCTGATCGGCTTCGTGATGATGCCCGCAGCGCTGGCAGCGACGCTCCTGATGCCGTTTGGCTTGGAGGCCCCCTTCCTGCACATCATGGGTTGGTCCATCGATGTCATGATCTGGATCGCAACTCTAGTGGCCGCGTGGAGCGAGGGGATAAGTGCCAGCCCGCTGCTGATGCCCGTGGCACTGCTGCTGGGTTGGTGGCCTTGGCGTGGTTCACCTTCCTCAACTCATGGCATCGCCTGCTGGCGCCCTTGTTGTTGGTGCCGGCGGTCTGGTTGCTGGCGCTCGATGGTCCACCGGACGTGCTGATCTCCGACACGACCCAGGCCATCGCGATGCGGGACGAAGGTGGACTGGCACTGGTGGCGGGGAAGCCGGACAGCTTCGCGGTCACCATCTGGCGCGACACCTATGCCGAGCCGCTGGAACCGGTGCCGTCGCTCAGCTGCGACAGCCTTGGCTGCTTCGGTACGAGCCCAGCGGGCTTCACCGTCGCCGTGGCCAAGGACCCGGCGGCGTTTCACGAGGATTGCGGGCTTGCCGACCTGATGATCCTGCGGCGCGAGGCGCCGGACAGCTGCGGGGCCGGCCTCGTAGTCGATGCCGATGCGCTGGAACGCGGCGGTATCCACTGGCTGCGATGGAATGCTGGGAGCCGTACTTTCGAGGTGCGACCCGCCGTGCCTCCCGGCGAGCGATCGTGGCGGGTGCCGCACTAGTTGCCGCAATCCCGCCGCAGTCGTGGTTAACCAGCATTAACTCAGGGCTTGAAGAAGGGTTCGGGCAGACCGGGCACGTCGAGCTCGATGGCGAAGACGCCGCCGGCCGTCGGCTGGTCGATCTCTTCCTGAGGCGTGAAGCCCTCGCGGGCAGTGGTGAGTAACAGGGTCTTCATGTCCTTGCCGCCGAAGGCCGGGCAGGAGACACGGGTGACGCCACCGGGGACGGTGACGGTCTTGTCCAATTTGCCGTCGGGTGAAATTCGGATTGCCTTGCCGGCGCCCCAGCGGGCATTCCACACGAAGCCTTCGCTGTCCACGACCGAGCCATCGGCGCCGCCTGGACCGTCCATGGTGAAGAAGTCCTCCCACTCTCCAATCGGGGCACCGGTTTCAGGGTCGAGAGCACACTTCACGATCATCTTGCCAGAGTCGGTGAAGTAGGCCGTGCGGCCATCGGGGGAGAAGCAGATCGAGTTCGGGATGCGGATGCCGGAGATGATCTTGGTCAGTTGCCCGCCGCGATAGTGCCAGACGCCACCGACACCGGCCTCGGCCCGGCGACCCATGGTGCCGATCCAGAAGCCGCCGGCGCGATCGACGCGACTGTCATTGGTGCGATTGCCCGGCACATCCGCCTCGACTGCGATCATCGGCGTGTGGCTGTCGTCGCGGAAATCGTAGCGCACCAGCATGCCCGACTGGGTGACGGCGAGGGTGTGCTCGTCGATGACGCCTGCGGCGCTGGCCGTATCCTTGAAGGTGATGCGGTCGACGATGTGCCCGTTGCTGTCGGCGCTGAGCAGAGTCTTGTTGAGGATGTCGAACCAGAAGAGGCGACCAAGCAGAGGGTGCCAGAATGGCCCCTCGCCGAGTTCGCAGCGGCTATCGACGAAGAGTTCGGCCTGGAGGTTCATCGCGGTTTTCCCTGATCGTACGCGGTGACGGCGGCTTGCGCCCTTGCGGCGACGTCGGCGATCGACATCCCGGGCTTGTAGATGTAGGTGCCGAGGCCGAAGCCGGCGCAGCCGGCGGCAAAGTACTCGGCGAAGTTGTCGGGGTTTGCGCCGCCAACCGCATAGAGCGGGATCGACGGCGGCAGAACCGCCTTCATGGCCTTGATGCCCTTGGGGCCGAGCACTTCGGCCGGAAAGAACTTGAGGCCGGTAGCGCCGGAACGGATGGCCGTGAAGGCGTCTGTGGGCGAGAAGACGCCGGGGTAGGAGGTCATACCGCGCTCGATGGTGGCGGCGATCACCTCTGGATTGGTGTCGGGCGATACGACGAACCGACCACCGGCGTCGGCGACATTGTCGACGTCAGTACGGGAGAGAACCGTGCCGGCCCCGATCACGGCACTGCCGTCGAAGGCTTTCGACGCGTCGGCGATCGAGCGCAGAGCGTCGGGCGAGTTGAGCGGCACCTCGATCATGGTGATGCCGGCTGCGACGAGCGCATCGCAGACCGCTGGCGTCTCGGGCGGGGTAATGCCGCGGAGGATGGCGATGATGTGGCGATGGTCCATTGTCACAATCCTTGGCGCGCCGCCTTGAGGCCGGCGAGGGTGGCGTCGGTGGCATCGACGATGCGGGACTTGGCCCCGAGCTTCTCGAGGGCGCCCTGATAGAGGCTGCAGAGGCCGACGCTGCCGATGAGCGGAATCTCGGCACTGCCGATCCAGTCGCGCTGCCCGCCGATCTCGGCGCCGATGAGGAGGCCCGAGAGGAAGCCGGCGCACCAGGCCGGCGAGCGACCGGAGAGCAAGGCACCAGCGCGAACCTTAAACAGCGTGGCAGTGAGGCGCTCGGGCTTCTCGAGGCCGAGCGAGAGGCCAGCATGGAAGCCGATATCGCGGTCCTCGCCCTCGAGCTCGCCGCTGAAGGAATGGCGCAACACCGAGTGGACGCGCAGCAGTTCGAATACCTCGCCGGTCATCGCCGACGAGAAGCGGCTCAGGGTCGTGCCCTCTAGAAGGGCCCACTTCGAGTGGGTGCCGGGCATGATGACGAGGCCGGAGAAGCCGGGAATGAGGGCGCTAAGGCCGAGCAGCTGGGTTTCTTCGCCGCGCATCACGTCTTCGGCGCCGACGTCGCGCTGGCAGACGCCGGGGAGGATCGCGGGGGCGAAACGGTCTCCCGGCATGTCGGGAGCAACGGCGCCACGCGAAAGGGTGCGAAGGTCGGCGGGCGCATCGAGATAGGGGGCTTCCAGCCAGCCCTGTCGGGCCCCGGCCATGCCGCAGATCAGCACGTCCACCGGATCACTCACTTCGGCGAGGAGGCCGGAGAGGACGTCGGGATATTGCTCGCGGGTCAGCCGGCTCATGCCGTCGGGGGAAGACCGGGAGAAGGCGATCTCACCCTGGGCATCGATGCCCCAGGCGCGCAGGTTCGAGGTGCCCCAATCGACGGCCACCCAATCGACGGCTGATGCCAAGTCTCTTCCTCCTCGTTTCCGGCGCCGACCCTAAAGCCTTCGGCCCAAAAAGCGATAGGACGAATGGCCCGGCGGCCGTCCGGTGTCAAAGAAAAAGGGGCCGGCGGGGCGGCCGGCCCAAGTTGAGGCAGATGGCTGACGTCTGGAGTTCAGTACTTGCGGAGCAGCCCGACGAGACGGCCCTGAACCTTTACCCGGTCGGGCGGGAAGATGCGGGTCTCGTAGGCCGGGTTGGCGGCCTCGAGCGCAACCGAATTACCCTTGCGGCGCAGGCGTTTGAGGGTGGCCTCTTCGTCATCGACAAGCGCCACGACGATCTCACCGGTCGAGGCGGCGTCCTGCTTCTTGATGAGCACGGTGTCGCCATCGAAGATGCCGGCCTCGATCATCGAATCGCCGCGGACTTCGAGCGCGTAGTGTTCGCCCGGCCCGAGCATCTCGGGCGGCACCATGATGGTGTGGCTGTGGGTCTGGATGGCCTCGATGGGCGTGCCGGCGGCGATCCGGCCCATGACCGGGATGGAGACGACCTGCGTGGCCGAGACCGGCACCGGAGCGCCAGTGTTGGCGCGCATCGGCGGCGCAGCGACACGCCCCAGGTTGCCTTCGATCACCGATGGCTCGAACCGCGCCTTGCGGCCGCCGAGCGAGGGGTTCATCGAGTCCGGCAGCTTGATTACTTCCAGCGCGCGGGCCCGGTTGGGCAGGCGGCGAATGAAGCCGCGTTCCTCGAGCGCCGTGATCAGGCGGTGGATGCCCGATTTGCTGCGCAGATCCAGCGCGTCCTTCATCTCGTCGAAGGAGGGCGGGATGCCCGATTCCTTCATCCGCTCATGGATGAACATGAGCAATTCGTGTTGCTTCCGCGTCAGCATGGTCACCCCGGGAATAGAATCGGAACAAAGGCTGAACGTGTTGTATCCGTTCCAGTTATGTTCTGCAATAGTTGGGTAAAGAAGCAGTTAGCGCACGTTTCTTGGCCTCCTCCCGCACCGGAACCCCATGATAGTCGCACGTGCATGGGCCGCGGGGATAAGTCGCCAAGAGCCTGGAAAGGCTGGTGTTTTGGCGGCCTCGGCCCGGCCGGCGGACTTCTCGGGGGGATCGGAGCCACGATGTGGCCCACGCCCGGCCCAAGCGATGCCATGTAGGTGAACGAATTCTGAACGGATCCCTAAGTCCCGGTTCAATACGCGGGCGCTAAGTCTTCGTTAACCATACGGGACGGGACAAATGGCTCACCTCATCGACATTCTCGACGCAGCGATCTTCCTCCTGCCGGTCATGATCGCCGCAGCCTATGCCCTGCGGGTTGCCGCCGGTTTCGCCACCCACCGCATCGCCCGTTGAGCAGTCAGCCCCAGTTGAGGGGGATGACTTCGACGATTTCGCCGGGTGGTGCGCCCGGATCGTCCTCGGGCTGAACGATCAGGGCGTCGGCCATTGCCAGTGAACTCGAGTGGCCGCTATCGGTTTCGAGGATCGGCGATACTTGCAGAAATCCGATTTCGTTGCGCGAGAGATTGGCGCGCATGAAATGTCGGCGCGGCCCGTTCGGGGGCAGGGCGCCGGTGGTCGGCACGCCGATGCGTGGCCAGTGCGGGTCGGCGTGACCGAGGAGCGCGCGCAGGGCCGGTTTCAGGATAACCGTTGCGGTGACCAGCGCCGAGACCGGATTGCCCGGCAGGCCGAAGACCAGCGTTTTTCCGCGCGTCCCGAACATCAGCGGTTTTCCGGGCCGCATCCGCAGCTTCCAGAAATCGAGCTGAACGCCGAGATCCTTCAGGACTTCCTGAACGTAGTCGCGGTCGCCGACGCTGGCGCCACCGGTGGTGATGAGGATGTCGACGCCCGCATCGAAGGCTTCGAGGAGCTTTGCATCGAGCTTCGGCTTGTCGTCGGGGACGATGCCGAGATCGAGGATGCTTTCGGCATAGGGCGCGAGCAGGGCCGTGAGACCGTAGCTGTTTGAGGCGACGATCTGGTCGGGGCCGAGCGGGGTGCCGGGCGGCACAAGCTCATCGCCGGTGGCGATTATGGCGATGCGCGGGCGTTTCGTTACGGTGAGGGTCGGCTGGTTGGCCCCGGCGGCGAGGCTCAGCATCTGCGGGGTGAGGGCGGTGCCGGACGGCAGGAGTTCGGCGCCGCGGCGGAAATCGAAACCCTGCTTGCGGACCGAGCGGCCCGGCTGGACCGGCTTCTCGAAGCTGATCTGGTTGCCCTTGGCGACCGTTTCTTCCTGCATCACCACCGCGTCGGCCCCGATCGGCATCGGGGCGCCGGTGAAGATGCGGACGCACTGGCCGTGCTCCATCAGGCCGATGAAGCGCGCCCCGGCCTGTGCCGTGCCGGCGAGCTTCAGGGGGCGGCCGGGGACGACTTCGGCGGCGCGGACGGCATAGCCATCCATGGCGCTCGAATCGAAAGGCGGCTGGTTGTGGGAGGAAACGAGCGGCTTGGCGAGCACGCGGCCATTGGCGGCGCTCAGGGGCACGGTCTCGCTGCCTAGCCTGGGCAGCTTGGCGATAATGCGCGCGATCGCTTCGTCGACGGGCATCATCGCGAGAAGTCTCCGGATTTGCCGCCCGACTTCTGCTCGAGCTGCACGGCGAGCACGCGCATGGCGCGGTCGTGCGACTTGGCCATGTCGTAGAGCGTGAGGGCGGCGACCGCTGCGGCCGTCATCGCTTCCATCTCGACGCCGGTCTGTGCCGTGGTTTCCGCCGTGGCGGTAACGAGCAGCGTATCAGCGTCTCGCGCAATTTCCACTTCCACCTTGGTGAGCGGAATGGGGTGGCAGAGCGGGATCAGTTCGGCAGTCTTCTTGGCGGCCATGATGCCCGCGATGCGGGCGACGGCGAGAGCATCGCCCTTCTTCAACTCGCCGCCCATGATCAGCGCGAGCGTGTCGGGCTGGGCCTCGAGCCGGGCGGTAGCGACGGCGCGGCGGCGGGTGACGGCCTTGTCGCCGATATCGACGATGTGAGCCTCGCCCGCCTGGTTTAGGTGGGTGAGGGCCATCAGCCGTTGAGCAGCTTGACGGTGGCGGCGGTCACGTCGTCCTGCCGCATCAGGCTTTCGCCGACGAGGAAAGTGCCGATATTGCCGGCAGAATCGAGCTTCCGGACGTCGTCATGCGTGGTGATGCCGCTCTCTGAAACGAGGTGCACGCCGGAGGGTACGCCGCCCGCGAGGTTGATAGAGGTCTGCAGCGTGGTCTCGAAGGTGCGGAGATTGCGGTTGTTGATGCCGATGAACTCGGCATTGAGGCCGAGGGCGCGATCGAGTTCGATCTGGTCGTGCACCTCGACCAGCGCGTCCATGCGCCATTCCTCGGCAGCGTCGAGCAGGTAGCGTGCGGTGTCGTCGCCGACAGCCGCGAGGATGATCAGGATGCAGTCGGCGCCCCAGGAGCGGGCTTCGGCGACCTGATAGGTTTCGAACAGGAAGTCCTTGCGGAGCACTGGAAGGCTGGTCGCGCCGCGCGCTTCGATCAGGTAGCTCGGCGCGCCCTGGAAGCTGGGACGGTCGGTGAGGACCGACAGGCACGCGGCGCCGCCGAGCTCGTAGGCGCGGGCGAGTTCGGCCGGGTTGAAGTCGGGGCGGATAAGGCCCTTCGACGGGCTCGCCTTTTTCACCTCGGCTATCAGGGCATACTTGCCCTCGGCGCGCTTCTTCTTGAGGGCCGAGAGGAAGCGGCGGACCGGCGGCGCATCGTGGGCGGCGGCGACCACCTCGTTCCACGGGCGGAGGGTCTTGGCGGCCGCGATTTCCTCGCGCTTGTAGACTTCGATCTGGGAAAGGATGTCGGACATTAATCAGCTGTTCGATACGGCGATGAGGGCGTCGAGCTTCGCCTTGGCGCGGCCAGAGTCGATGCTTTCGGCGGCGAGTGCCACGCCCGTCTTGAGGTCAGGCGCCTTGTCGGCGACCACGAGCGCGGCGGCGGTGTTGTAGAGGACAATGTCGCGATAGGCGTCGCGTTGGCCCGCGAAAAGGGCGCGCATGCGATCGGCATTGTAGGCCGGGTCGGCGCCCTTGAGATCGGCCAGTGTGGCGCGCGACAGGCCGGCTTCCTCGGGGTCGAGGTTGAAGCTGCGCAGGTCGCCGTTCTTGATCTGGGTGACGAAGCTGGTGCCGGTGGTGGAAAGCTCGTCGAGACTATCGGCGCCGCACACCACCCAGGCCGAGACGGCGCGGTTGGCGAGAAGCGCGGCGGCGACCGGCTCGACCCAACGCTTGTCGAAGACGCCAAGCATGTAGCGGCGCGCGCCGGCCGGGTTCGACTGCGGCCCCAGCAGGTTGAACATGGTGCGGGTGCCCATTTCGACGCGGGTCGGCCCGACATGCTTCATCGCGGGGTGATGGGCCGGGGCGAACATGAAGCCGATGCCGGCTTCAGCGATGCACTGGGAAATCTTCTCGGGCGCAAGGTCGAGCTTGATGCCGAGCGCCACGAGGACATCGGACGAGCCGGACTTGCTCGAAAGGGCGCGGTTGCCGTGCTTGGCGACCGGCACGCCCGAAGCGGCGGTGACGAATGCGGAGGCGGTCGAGATGTTCAGCGTCTCGGCGCCATCGCCTCCGGTGCCGACGATGTCGATGGTGTTCTCGGGCTCAGCGATCGGCACCGGCACCATCTTTTCGCGCAGGATGGAGACGGCGGCGGCGATCTCGCCGACGGTCTCGCCCTTGACCCGCATGCCCATGAGGAAGGCGCCGATCTGGCTCGGCGTCGCTTCGCCGCTCATGATGGTGGTCATGACGCCGCGCATTTCCTCGCCGGTCAGATCCTGGCGGGAGGCGATCTTGTTGAGGGCGGCCTTGATATCCATCACGCGGCCGCCTTGCGGTTGAAGTCCCCGGCAATGTTGAGGAAGTTCTGGAGGATGGCGTGGCCATTCTCGGACGCGATGCTCTCGGGATGGAACTGCACCCCGTGGCTCGGGAACTGCCTGTGCTGCATGCCCATGATGAGTCCGTCGTCGGTAGAGGCGGTGACCTCGAGCGTGGCGGGCAAAGTCTCGGGCTTGACGATTAGCGAGTGATAGCGGGTCGCCTCGAAGCCGGAATTGAGGCCGCGGAACAGGCCCTTGCCGGTGTGGTTGATGGCGCTGGTCTTGCCGTGCATCAGCTGCGGCGCACGGATGACGTCGCCGCCGAAAGCCTGACCGAGCGCCTGGTGACCGAGGCAGACGCCGAGGATCGGCGTGGTCGGAGCGAAGCGGGCGATGAGCGGCAGGCAGATGCCGGCGGTGTCGGGCGTGGCCGGGCCGGGTGAGAGCACGATGGCTTCGGGCGCCATGGCGGCGATCTCGTCGAGCGTAATCTTGTCGTTACGCTTCACGGTCGAGTTGGCACCCAGTTCCCCGAGGAAGTGGACGAGGTTGTAGGTAAAGCTGTCGTAGTTATCGATGACGAGCAGGCGCATTGGTCAGGTTCCCCCTGGCGAGTTCCAAAACACGGGAGCCGCTCCGGAAAAGCCGGATCGGCCGTTTCAGACTCAGCGTCGCCATCGCCTCATGTGCATCATTGTCCTACTCGTGCCTCGCCAGCATAGCGTAGTGCCTCTTCGGCCGCGCTGAAAAGGGCGCGGGCCTTGTTTTCGCATTCGAGCTGTTCGAGTTCGGGCTTGCTGTCAGCAACGATGCCGGCGCCCGACTGCACGTAGATTTTGTTGTCCGCAACGATAGCGGTCCTGAGGATGATGCAGGTGTCCATCGTGCCGTCGGCGCCGAAATAGCCGACGCAGCCGCCATAGATGCCGCGGCGCGACTTCTCCAACTCGTCGATGATCTCCATGGCGCGGACCTTGGGGGCGCCCGAGACCGTGCCGGCGGGGAAGCCGGCCGAAAGCGCGTCGACGAAATCGTACTGCGGATCGAGCACGCCCACCACGTTCGAGACGATGTGCATGACGTGCGAATAGTATTCGAGGAAGAACTTGTCGGTGACCTTCACCGAGCCGATCTCGGCGACGCGGCCGACATCGTTGCGGCCGAGGTCGAGCAGCATCAGGTGCTCGGCGAGTTCCTTGGGGTCGCTCAGCAGCTCGTCGGCCAGTTCCTTGTCGCGGGTCGGGGTCGAGCCGCGCTTGCGGGTGCCGGCGATGGGTCGGATGGTGACCTTGCCGTCCTGCACCTTCACCAGGATCTCCGGACTGGAACCGGCGATCTGGAACTTCCCGAAATCGAGGAAGTACATGTAGGGCGAGGGGTTGGTGCGGCGCAGGGCCCGGTATAGCGCAGTCGGCGGCAGATCGAAATCGGCCGAAAAGCGCTGGCTGAGTACGACCTGGAAGATGTCGCCGGCGCGGATGTATTCCTTGGCGTCCTCCACCATGCGCGCGTATTCGGCAGGCGTGGTGTTGGACTTGACCGCGATGCTGTCGAGCTTAGGCGGAGTGGCCGTGTAGGGCAGGGTGCGGCCGAGGCGACCGACGGCGTCGTCGATGCGGGCCTGCGCGGTTTCCCACGCCTGCCGGGCGGTGACGCCCTCGCGCACGTAGATCGGCGCGGTGAGGTAGAGCTCGTCCTTCACGGTATCGAAAACGGCGAGCACGGTGGGGCGCATCAGCACGGATTCGGGGAAGCCGAGTTCGTCCTCGTGGCGGTCGGGCAGCACTTCCATCTGCCGGACCATGTCGTAGCCGAGATAGCCGTAAATGCCTGCGGCGGTGGACGGCAGGCCGGGCGGGACTTCGGCCTGGCTTTCGGCGACGAGCTTGCGGAGCGCGTCGAGCGGGTGATCCTCGACGGCGACGAAGGCATCGGGTTTTAGGCCGGCATTGCGGTTGATGCTCGCCTTGCCGTCCTCGACCTTGAGGATGATGTCGGGATCGAAGCCGATCATCGAGTAGCGGCCGCGGATGGCACCATCCTGCACGGACTCGAGCAGGAAGGTGTTCTGCCGCCCGTCGGCCAGCTTCATGTAGGCGCCGATGGGTGTCTCCAGGTCGGCGACGACCCGCCGGAACACGATCTGCGCTCGCCCCGCGTCATAGGCCGAAGCGAAGCGGCTGAACTGGTCGTCAGCCATCACTGCGCCGTCGAGTTGAGACTGAGCAGGTTCGTCAGAACCTGCTGGTTGACCCTGAGCCCGCCCAGGTCCAGCAGGCCGCGCTGGAAATCGGCGTCGAGCCCGTCGGTGATCGAATTGGCCACGAACTGCTCGATCGCCGGTGTTGCACCACCAGCGTCGGCCGGCGTGATCTCGATCACCTGGAATACGACCTGGTCGCCGTCGCCATTCACCGCGGCACCGAAATGGCCGGGGCCGCCATCGAAAATCGCTTCCGCCACCGCTGCGTTCAGCACCGGAGTGCCGTCGCCGTCGCGACCGATCGGCAGGCTGGGCACCGGGAACTGGTTCAGGTCGGCGGCAGCGTCGACCAGCGACATGCCGGCACGCATCTTGTCGAGCGTCACGGCGACTTCGGTGGTGAGTGCCTCCGAGGTCTTCTGGGCCGTCCACGCTTCGACGAGTTCGTCACGCACTTCGGCGAGCGTCTGATCGCGCGCTGGCTCCACAGACTTGAGGTCGAACCAGACATTGCGATTGGAGCCCAGGGACACGGCCGGGGTCAGCGCGCCCTGTTCGGCGCGGAAAACCGCGGTGGCGACATTGGCGCGTGCATCGGCGGGAACATCAGTGGCGTCCGCCAGTTCGCTGCCGCCTTCGGTGATCGCGACACTTGCGATCTTCAGGTTGAAGCGCTCGGCGATCTCGGGCAGGGGCCTGAAGGCGGCGCGCAACTCTTCGATCTGGTCGAGGAGATCGGCGATTTCTCCGCGTGCGACGTCGGTCGAAAGCTTGCGGATGATCTCGGCGCGCGCTTCTTCAAGCGTTACCTGGTGGGTCGGCTGGATCTCGGCGACAAAGACGGCACGCTTTGTGCCGCCGATACCGTCGATGATCGCCACGTCATCCGTGCTGGCGAGGCCGAAGGCGGCTTCCGCGAGTGAGGTGTCGGTGACTTCGGCGCGGGCGCGAGTGCCGAGGTCCGACGGCGTGACAGCGGCCGCGGCAACGATCTGGCTGACCGGTGTCCCGGCTGCCTGGCCATCGGTGAAAGCTTTCTCGAGCTCGGGTGTGGACAGCGCGACCTGGCGAATGGCACGCCGTTCCGGCGTAACGAGGTTCTCCTTGGTGCGCTCGTACTCCGCCGCGATCTGATCTTCGGGGATCGTCTTGGTGGCGGCCAGCGTCTCGGGGGTCAAGACCAGCAGGTCGACGGTGCGGGTCTCGCGGGTGCGATACTCCGCCTGGCGGCTCTCGAGGTAGGTTTCGAGTTCTTCTTCGGTCGGATCGGCAACCGATGGGATGGAAGTGGCGTTAAGCACGAAGTAGTCGACGGTACGTCGGTCCCCGATGTAGCGCGAGACGAGTTCGAGCGCCGCCTCTGGTGTTGGCGAGGTGCCAGTCAGGCCGGCCAGCAGCTGCTGCCGTCGCGCCGCGTCCCTCTGGAGGTCGAAATACTCTTTCTCGGTGAAGCCGCTGTTCTGCAGCACAGCCTTGAAATTCTCGGGGCTGAAACTACCGAGCGTGCCGGCGAAGTTCGGGTCGGTGCGCACCATTTCGGCCATCTTGTCCTCGGACACACCGAGGCGGAGATCGCGGGCGAACTGGTTCACCGACGCCTGGGCGGCCATCTGCTGGATCGTGAACTCGGGGATGCGAGCGACAACGGCCTCCTCGTTGCTCGGCATGCGGCCGTTCTGCTGCAGGAAGGCATTGAGCTGGTTCTGATAGGCCCGCTGGAAGTCGCGGGTCGAAATGTCGGTACCGGCCACAGTGGCGACGGTGTTGCTGCCCAGGGTGCCGATGACCTCGGAGATGCCGAAACCAGCGAGGCCGATGATCAGAAACACACCGAGGATCTTGCCGACCCAGGTTTTGGTGATCGAACGAAGCAGATTGAGCATCAAGCGGTTCCAATGGCGTCCGGGCCCTTTGCGGGCGGCGGATACTAGACAGGGTCGACTTTGTGCCGCAAGGCACGTCGGCGGACTTATTGAGGATGGGGGGTTAGGGCAAACTCCCCCGATAGGCAAGTAGCGGGAGCACCAAGTGACGACACAGATTACCCCCCTTATCGCAGGCAACTGGAAGATGAACGGTACCAACGCCTCCGTGGCCGAGGTACAGCGGCTTGCCGACCTGCTGGCGGCAACCCCGCCACGCTGCACCGTGGTGATCTGCCCGCCGGCGACCTTGCTGGCACCGATCAATGCCATTGCCGCGCCGAGCGGTATCGTGGTGGGTGGCCAGGACTGCCATCCGATGCCCAGTGGCGCGCACACCGGCGATATCAGCGCCCAGATGCTGGCCGACGCGGGAGCGCAGTATGTGATTGTCGGTCACTCCGAGCGCCGGGCGACCTATGGAGAGTCGGACGACCTGGTGCGCGGCAAGGCGGTCGCGGCGATGACAGCCGGGCTTCGGCCGATCATCTGCGTTGGCGAAACAGAGGCGGAGCGTCGAGCCGGCAAGGCCGAAGATATCGTGGCGGGTCAGCTGGCGGGCTCGGTGCCGGAGCAGATCGGGCAACTCGGCGTGGTTGTGGCGTACGAACCCGTCTGGGCCATCGGTACCGGCCTGACGCCAACCGCCAACGATATCGCGCAGATGCACGGGACCATCCGTCGGCTCCTGACCGAACGGTACGGCGACACGGGCGCGCGCACCCGGATCCTCTATGGTGGTTCGATGAAGCCGGCCAATGCGCACGAGATTCTGGGCATCGAAAATGTGAATGGCGGACTGGTCGGTGGCGCAAGCCTCTTGGCAAACGACTTCCATGCCATTATCTCGGCGCTCTGAGAGGGCGGAACCGCGTTTGTCACAAAGCGACGGTTGACGCTGGCATTTGCAGTGGCGCGTGTGTATTAGGCGCGCCATTCGACATTGAAACGTTAGGTCCCGATGGGCGCGCTTTCCAATATCCTGATCGTCGCATACCTGCTGATCGTGCTCGCGATGATAGCGGTCATTCTGCTGCAGCGCTCCGAGGGTGGCGGCCTCGGGATGGGGACGGCCTCGAACAACGGCCTGATCAGTGTGCGCGGCTCTGCCAACCTTCTGACCCGCACCACGGGTATCCTGGCAGCGCTGTTCTTCGCGACCGCGATCGGCCTGACGATTCTGTCGGAACTGGATCGCGGCACGGATTCGATTCTCAACAACGCCGCGCAGGGTGGAACAGCGCCGACCACGGTGCTCGATGCCCTGCAGCAGATGCAGCAGCAATCGGCCGGCGATCTCCCGCTGCCGTCCAGCGCCGATATCACCACCCCGGCAGCGACCGACTCAAGCCTGCCGGTTCCGCCTGCGACGGATGCGGCGCCGGCAGTGACGGAAACCGCTCCTGCGGTGGAAACCGCGCCCGACGCGACTCCTGCGGCCGAGGCTCCTGCCGAAAGCGCTCCTGCGGCGGACACCCCGGTGGTTCCCGCCGAGACGCCGGCAGCGACAGAACAGCCTGCGGCGCCCGCCAACTAGGTGTCGCTACAGCAGAACAGCGAAGGGGATGGAAACATCCCCTTCTTCTTTTGTGTGGGGTGGCGTGAGGTGATCGGCGCTACCCTTGAGAATCACGGTTTCGACCAGATAAGGTAAAGGCCCATGGCTCGGTACGTTTTCATCACCGGTGGCGTGGTTTCCTCGTTGGGCAAAGGCCTCGCTTCCGCAGCGCTCGGTGCGGTGCTGCAGGCGCGTGGCTACAAGGTCCGCCTCCGTAAGCTCGACCCCTATCTGAATGTCGATCCCGGTACGATGTCGCCGACCCAGCACGGCGAAGTGTTCGTAACCGATGACGGGGCGGAGACCGACCTCGACCTCGGCCACTACGAACGCTTCACCGGGCGTCATGCCAACAAGCGCGACAACATCACCACCGGCCGGATCTATTCGGACATCATCGCCAAGGAGCGCCGCGGCGACTACCTGGGTGCCACCGTGCAGGTGATTCCGCACGTCACCGACGCCATCAAGGACTTCATTCGCGAGGGCAACGAGGACTTCGACTTCGTGCTCGTCGAAGTCGGCGGCACCGTGGGCGACATCGAGGGCCTGCCGTTCTTCGAGGCCATCCGTCAGTTCGGCAACGAAGTGCCGCGCGGCCATGCCGTCTACATGCACCTGACGCTGATGCCCTACATCCCGTCGGCGGGCGAGCTGAAAACCAAGCCGACCCAGCACTCGGTGGCGACACTGCGTTCGATCGGCATCGCGCCCGACGTGCTGCTGATCCGTTGCGACCGGCCGATCCCGCAGTCCGAGCGCAAGAAGCTGGCGCTGTTCTGCAACGTGCGTGAGAGCGCGGTCATCCAGGGACTCGACGTGGCCTCGATCTACGATGTGCCGCTCGCCTATCACCGCGAGGGTCTCGACCGGGAAGTGCTGGCGGCGTTCGGCATGTCCGACGCGCCCGAGCCCGACCTGTCGGCATGGGAAGACGTGTCCAACCGGCTTCACAACCCCGAGGGCGAGGTCAACATCGCCATCGTCGGCAAGTACACGGGGCTCAAGGACGCCTACAAGTCGCTGAGCGAGGCACTGCAGCACGGCGGCATCGCCAACCGTGTGAAGGTCAACCTCAACTGGATCGACTCCGAGATCTTCGAGCACGAGGACCCGGCGCCCTATCTCGAGCATATCCATGGTATTCTGGTGCCGGGCGGCTTCGGCGAGCGCGGTTCGGGCGGCAAGATCCAGGCGGCACGGTTCGCGCGACTGAAGGACGTACCGTATTTCGGCATCTGCTTCGGCATGCAGATGGCCTGCATCGAGGCGGCGCGCAATACCGCAGGCATCAAGAACGCCTCGTCCACCGAGTTCGGCCCGACCAAGGAGCCGATCGTCGGCATGATGACCGAGTGGACCAAGGGCAACGAAAAGGAAAGCCGGTCGGCTGACGGCGATCTCGGCGGCACGATGCGGCTCGGTGCCTACCCGGCGCAGCTTGCCAAGGGCTCGCGCGTCGCCGACATCTACGGCACGACGCGGATCGCCGAGCGGCATCGCCACCGCTACGAAGTGAACATGAACTACCGCAAGGTGCTCGAGGCCAACGGCCTGCTGTTCTCCGGCGTGTCACCTGACGGAAAACTGCCCGAGATTGTCGAGCGTACGGACCACCCCTGGTTCATCGGCGTTCAGTTCCACCCCGAGCTGAAGAGCAAGCCGTTCGAGCCCCACCCGCTGTTCGCCAGCTTCATCGAAGCAGCGAAGGCGCAGAGCCGGCTGGTGTAGCGATCAAGGTGTAATCGTTGCGAGAGTTGTGTTACTATGATAACCAAGAGCTCTCGCGATCAGACACTCGACACTTTGCTCGCTCTCGATGGACAGAAGTTCGTGGTGGACCCGCTGGGTGGCCATTGGGTTAGCTTCGTCGTGACAAGGATACCTGCTTCGCCGGAGAAACCGCATGGACTCGACTATTCGTTGACGCTGCACGGGCCTTCCGGGGAGCGGCTGGTGGGCTTCGACAACGCCCACCCTGTACCACCTCGGAGGCGTGGCGAGCCGCAGGACCATCGGCACCGACTGCGCATCGTCAGGCCGTACGAATATCAGGACGCGGCAACTCTGTTGGCCGACTTCTGGGCAGCCGTGGACAGCGTCCTGCGCGAACGTGGAGTTCCTTCATGACCACTCTGAAGGTCGGCATTGCCAGCTACGATGAAATGAAGGAGTGGACCATGGCGGTGGCGCGTGGCGAGCGCACCGTATCACCTCATGATCCGAAGGTCTGGTTCACCTCGACCGAGTCCTTTGCCAAGGTTCTGTCGGCCGACAATCGAGCACTGCTTCGTGTCATTGCCGACCAGGCGCCGAGTTCGCTCGATGAACTGGCCAGGATGACCGGACGTGCCAAATCCAATCTGTCGCGGACCCTTCGGACGATGGAAGGC
>JAEYYP010000298.1 GCA_023428425.1 Pseudomonadota bacterium | reverse complement strand
CCCTGACGGAGCTTGAAGGTGATCTCGGTGCCGTCTTCGGAAATTTCCCAGCTCTCGGCCAGGCTCGGCACGATGGTCGAACCGCCCAGCTCGAAATCGACGAGGCGGTTGTAGACGGCGCGCGACGAGGCGTCGAAGGTCGTGCCAGCCGACCACAGGGCCGGGTCGAAGCCTTCCGGCGAGCCTTCGGAGCAGTAGACGAGCTGCTTGGCATAGGCGCTGCCAGCCAGCACCGCGACGAGCGCGGTGGCAGTCAGCAGGGTGCGCATGAGTTTCATGGATGTCTCCCGATAGCATTGCGCTCCGGTTGCAAGGCGGGACCCCATCCCACCTTTCCGGAGCTTGGCCGCAACAAAGCCGTTTTTTCCGGGTGGCGCAATGGCTGAGTTTGACCAACCGGTCAAAGCCCGGTCATCGGGAATGAGATTCCTGTTGTGACGAATTCGTAGAAAAAGGCAGTTTGCCGACAGGTAAAGCGGTTGCGCGAAGCCGTCGTCCTCCGGCACTGAGCCGGCGAGGGTCGACAACGAAACAGTGGAGACAGGCCGATGCGCATCGCTACCGTGGCACTGGTGGTCGGCAACTATGACGAAGCGATCGGCTTCTATGTCGAAAAGCTGGGTTTTGAACTTATTGCCGATACCGCATTGGGCGGTGGCAAGCGCTGGGTGCTGGTCGCGCCCGCCGGTGGTGGTGCGCGACTGCTGCTGGCCGAGGCCGGCGATGCTGACGAACGGGCGCGAGTCGGCGACCAGACCGGTGGCCGCGTCGGCTTCTTCCTCGAGACGGACGACTTCGCGGGTGATTTCGCGCGCTTCACCGCCAATGGCGTGAAATTCCTCGAAGCGCCCCGGCACGAACCCTACGGGTCGGTCGCGGTGTTCGAGGACCTCTACGGCAACAAGTGGGACCTCATCCAGCCGAAGTGACCGCCCCGTGTGCCACCCGGCCTTGCCGGACGTGAACCGCCGGGCATAGGCTGGCGTTCTTCCTTCGACGTTTTCACCGGATACTGGAGTGATTGCCATGACCAAGCGCCGCCTCGGCCGCTCGGAGCTTTTCATCGAGCCGCTGGTGCTGGGCACCAATGTCGTCGGCTGGATCATGGACGAGGCGACCTCGTTCCAGGTCTTCGACGCCTATCTCGCCTCCGGCTTCAATGCCATCGACACCGCCGACAGCTACTCGCGCTGGGTACCGGGCAATGACAGCGACAGCGAGAAGATCATCGGCCGCTGGATGAAGGCGCGCGGTAACCGCGACAAGGTGCTGGTGTTCACCAAGGTCGGTTCCGACATGGGGCAGGGCCACAAGGACCTGAGCGGCAAGTGGATCATCGAGGAAGTCGAGAACTCCCTGCGCCGGCTGCAGACCGACTATATCGACCTCTACCAGAGCCACTGGCCCGACCCGAACACGCCGATCGCCGAGACCCTGGCTGCCTACGACACGCTGATCAAGGCGGGCAAGGTCCGGTATATCGGCACGTCGAACCAGGATGCGGCGATGCTGTCCGAAGCGCTGGCGGTGTCGAAGGCCAACGGCCTGCCGCGCTACGAGACGCTGCAGAACGAGTACAACCTCTATACCCGCGAGAAATTCGAGGGCCCGGTGCAGGACCTCTGCGTCGCCGAGGAAATCTCGGGCATCCACTACTACGGCCTGGCGTCCGGGTTCCTCACCGGCAAGTACCGCACCGCCGCTGACGCCGCGAAGAGCCCGCGCGGCGGCGGGGTGGTCGGCAAGTATCTGAACGAGCGCGGCCTCGCCATCCTCGCCGCACTCGACCAGGTGGCGGCCGACCACGGTGTTGAACCGGGCGAGGCGGCCCTCGCGTGGGTGGCGGCACAGCCGGCGGTGGCCGCGCCGATCGCTTCGGCGACCAGTGTCGCGCAGCTCGAGTCACTGGTGCGTGGCGCCCGGCTGACGCTCACCGCCCGCGACCTCGCGCTGCTCAACGCAGCGGGGAAGTAAGGGGATCATGCCTCGGGGCAGCCTGTTCCGCGGGGTGACGGCGTTGTGGCTGGGACTGGCCGGTGCCCCAGCCCTCGCGCAGGAAGCCGGGTGGCGCTACTCGCCGCTGCCTGGCGAGGGCGACCGGGCGGCGATGGGCTGTTCGTATGGCGCATCGCCGGAGCGCTACACCTGCCTCGCGGTGCGCTGCGAGGATGATTTCTCCGTCGGGGTGCATATCCATACCAGCCGCGCCGGCGGTGACGCCGGGCGCTGGGTGCTCGAGTTCGATCGCGAGATGGTGCGCTTCCCGGTGACCGCCGTCGCCGGCACTGGCCCGTATCACTCACGCATCGAAGGCGATGTCGGCGCGATCGTCGAGAACCTGCTCAACGCCGGGCTGGTCTACCTCGACCCCGTGGATGGCGCGTCATCGGACCGCGCCATCTCGCTCTCGGGGTCGCTCGCCGCCATCAGCAAGGCGCTCTACTTCTGCGCTCCGAAAAGTCCGGTCGAGCCCGCCGGCTCGTCAGGCGATGAGGTAGCCCCCGTCGATGGGCAGGACGGCGCCGGTGATGTAGCCGGCGAGGGGGCTGCAGAGGAATAGGGCTGATGGCGCGAGGTCGGCCGGCGTGCCCCAGCGGCCGAGCGGCGTGCGGCCCATCAGCTCGGCGTTGCGGGTCTCGTTGGCGCGTGGCACCGCCGTCATCGCCGTCTCGATCCAGCCGGGCGCCAGCGCATTGACACGGATACCCTCTCGTGCGAGGGCGGCGGCCAGCGATTTCGTCAGCCCGGCCACGGCGTGCTTGGAGGCCGCATAGGCCGGCGCATGCGGGGCGCCGAAGAACGAGAACATCGAGCCAATATTGAGGATGGCGCCGTCCTTGAGCTTTTCGCGGAAGGCATAGGCCGTGCGCATCGAGCCGTTGAGGTTGATGTCGATCACCGTCTCGAACCCTTCGACGGTGTGCTCGGCGGCGCGCAGGTTGATGCCGGCGCAGTTGACGAGCGCGGCGACCGGCCCGAACGCCCCGGCATATTCCGCCACCTGTTCGGAATTGCGGACATCGACCTGTGTGTAGCGGAAGCGCGGCTCGGCGATGGCCGCGGCCTCGACCTCGGCCTGCGTCGCCCCGGTGGCGTGCACGGTGGCGCCCGCATCGGCGAACGCCCGGCCGATCCCCTGGCCGATGCCGGAGGTGCCCCCGGTGATGACGACATGCCTGCCGGCGTAGAACTCGGATGCCCAGCTCATCAGCGCACGAACTGGTTCACGTAGTCGGCGCCCAGTCCTACCTTCTCGTAGTGCTTCCTGCACATGTCGATCTTGGTGAAGACGTCCTCGAAGCCGACCTGCTTGTTGTCCTTGTCGAGGTAGACCATGCAGCCCGAGATGTTGAAGAAGGTGATCATCTCCTCGCAGTCCTCGGGCACCGTCAGGGTGTGGATCTCGCCCGGCGGCTCGAACACGTAGGAGCCGGTCTCGGCCACCCAGTCGTGTTCGAGATAGTACCAGCGGCCCTTGATCACGTAGCCATGCACCGGCTGCGGGTGGAGGTGGCGGCTCAGCACCCCGGCGCGGCGGACGCGCAGCAGGTTGCACCACTGGCCGTGCAGGGTGTTGAGGAACAGCGGGCGAAACCACACGCCCTCGGCCTGCGGCACCCAGACCCGCTCGTCATCGGGCAGGGCGGTGATGGCGATTTCCTTTGGCGCCAGCGGGTGGGCGGAGCCGTTGAAGGTCTCATACATATGGTCCTCCTGAGTTGGTCGCGCTCTCGAACCGGAAAAGTCTGCAACTTTTCCTGAGAACGCTCCGCCTCCTTACCAGTTGAAGTCTTCGACGTTCTCGCGCGCGCCGAGCAGGAAGGCGTCGCCGATGAGGCGGAGGGGCGAGCCGTCCATCTCCGACTTGCCCTTCTTGAGCAGCTTGGCGAAGCGCTCGTAGATCATCTCGTATTCCTCGCCCGGATTGGCGACGGTTTCGCGGCCGTTGACCTTCAGCACCGAGCCGCCGCGCTCGAGCTTCAGCTCGCTGCCCTTGCGCGTGGTCATCGAGATGGTCCAGATCTCGCCGGTCTCCTCGAGCCAGTTGAACCCGGCCGAGAGCTTCGGCTTGTGCTTCTGGGCCGACTTGAAGACGATCTCGACATCCACCGGCGTCTGCCGGTTGGCGGGGAACTTGAGGTTCGCGCTCTCGACGAAGACCGGGAACGGCATGATCTTGGTGAAGATCGACATCGCGTTGATGCCCGGATCGCAGACGCCGAAGCCGCCCGGCTCCCACACCCATTCCTGGCCCGGGTGCCACTTGCGGACGCTCTCGCGCCAGTCGATGCGCACCGTCTCGACGCCCTCGTCCTTGAGGATCAGCTTCGCCGCATCAACGGCGGCGTTGTAGCGGCTGTGCCAGGTCTGGAAGAGCACGCGGCCCTTCTTCGCGCCATAGCTGACGAGGTCCTCGAACTCGGTGATGGTCGGCGTCGGCGGCTTTCGAGCAGCACGTCCTTGCCGGCATCGATCGCTTCGCGGACATAGGCATGGCGCACGCCGGGCGGCGTGCAGAGCGAAACCAGCTTCACCTCGGGCATGGCCTTGTAGAACTCGGCCGGCGTCTTGAACACCGGCACGTCGCGGTGTCCGACGCCGCGCGTCGAGACCACCGCGGCGAGTTCGAAATCCGGGCTCTTGTCGATCACCGGCAGATGCTGGTCCTGCGCGATCTTGCCGATGCCGATGACGGCGATCTTCTTCTTGGCCATGTCTGGCATCTCCCTGAAACCGGCGCGAACTTAATGGGAAGTCATGCACGAAGGGAAGTTCGGCGGAACCAAAATTCGTCCGGCTTGCTAAGGTGGTATACGCTTGCGCCGAAGGAGATCGCCGATGTCACGGGCATTCGTCAGCGAAGGCGGCAGCGTGCCGCAGGTCTATTCGTCGATCGAGAGCGCGGAAAGCGCTGCCAACATCCAGCGCGCCATGGACGGCGGGCAGTACGAGTATGAGATCAGGCCTCGCGAACGCGGTGGCTACATGGTGGCGCGGCTCAGGAAAGACGGCGAGTTCGACAGCTGGGTCGAAGAGTAGTCCCACTCAGGCGGGTGGTTGCCACAGCTCGATCTGGTTGCCCTCGGGATCGTGGATGCGGGCGAAGCGGCCGGTTTCCGGGGTGTCCCATTCGTCGGGGCGGGTTTCGACAGCGATGCCAGATGCGGTCAGTTGGGCAATGAAGCCGTCGAGGTCGTCGACGCGCACGTTGAACATCCAC
>JAEYYP010000315.1 GCA_023428425.1 Pseudomonadota bacterium | reverse complement strand
GGTCAGGCGTCCTGCGCGGCCGATTCCCGTAGAGTCGGAGATGCAGGCCGAGATGATCAGCGGGCCGGGAGGAATGGCTGCGGGGTCACTCACGTGCCGAAGGTTCGCGCGCCCCCTCGTGGTCAGGAGATGCCAGAGGGGCGTCGCCAGCGTGGACCGGAAAGCCCGCGACATCGGCGTTCGCCGCCAGACGCCCTGCAGAAACGGTATGATCGGGGACACGGGACAATCCGTCTTGTGTCGGAAGCCTACACCGCGGCGATCGGCCAAACCATGCCGATCATGCGCGCTGCGCCTCTTCCAACTCGGCGCTGAGGTTTAGCCAGCGCTCCTCGGCCGTCGCGATATCCGCTTCGAAGCGCGCCTTGTCCTTGCCGAGCAGCGCGATGCGCTCGGGTGCGCCGTCATAGGTCTTGGGGTCGGCGAGGATGCCCTCCACACGGGCCAGTTCGGTCTGCAGACGGCTGAGCTTCTGCTCGATGTCCTTGATCGACTTGCGCAGCGGCGCCACTTCGGCGCGCTTGGCTGCTGCGTCCTGCCGCGCCGACTTGCGATCCTCGACCACAGGGGCGGACTTGCCACCGGACTTGCTGTCCTTGCTGGTGAGCATCTTCTGGTAGGCATCGAGGTCGTAGTCGAACTCCTCGATCGTGCCGTTCTGGGCGATCCAGAGTTTATCCACGGTGGCATCGATGAGATGGCGGTCGTGGCTGATGATCAGTACCGCACCCGTGTAGTCGTTGAGCGCCGCCACCAGCGCGTCGCGGCTGTCGATGTCGAGGTGGTTGGTTGGCTCGTCAAGGATGAGCATGCCCGGGCCGCCGAAGGTGATGAGCCCCAGCATCAGCCGCGCCCGCTCGCCGCCCGACAGGTTCTTCACCTTGGTGTCCATGCGCGAGGTGGTGAGACCCATCTGCGCCACCCGCGAGCGCCGCTTGGCCTCGCTGTCATAGGGCATCAGCTCGACCACATGCTCGAACGGCGACTGCTCGGGCTTCAGCTTGTCGAGCTGGTGCTGGGCGAAATAGGCGATCTCGAGCCCCTTGCCCTTCCGCATCTCGCCGCCCATCGGCTTCAGGTCGCCGGCCAGCAGCTTGGCGAAGGTCGACTTGCCGTTGCCGTTGACGCCGATGAGCGCGATGCGGTCGTCGGGGTCGATACGGTTGGTGATGTGGCGGAGGATGACCTTCTCGCCGTAACCCACTGAAACATTGTCGAAGGTGATCATCGGCGAGGCCGGCACCTTCTTGGGGTTGGGGAAGTCGAAGGGCAGGGAGGTCTCGTCGAACATCGCCGCCGGCGGCTTCAGCTTCTCGATCATCTTCATGCGAGACTGGGCCTGCGCCGCCTTGGTGGCCTTGGCCTTGAAGCGATCGACGAATTTCTGCAGGTGCGCGATCTGGTCGAGCGTCTTCTCGCGCGCCTTGTTGTTGAGCTCCATCTGCATCCGGCGCGTCTCTTCGAACGTGTCGTAGGCGCCTTTGTAGTAGGTGAGCTTCTTGTGCTCGAGATGCACGATCGAGGTGACCGCCTTGTTCAGCAGATCACGGTCGTGGCTGATCATGAACACGGTGTAGGGATAGGTCGCGAGATACTTCTCGAGCCACAGCGTGCCTTCGAGATCGAGGTAGTTCGTCGGCTCGTCGAGCAACAGCAGGTCGGGCTGCGAGAACAGCACGCCCGCTAGCGACACGCGCATGCGCCACCCGCCCGACAGCTCCGAGGTCGGCCCCAGCTGCCGGTCCTTCTCGAAGCCGAGGCCCTTGAGAATGGTCGAGGCGCGCGCTTCCGCCGTATGCGCGTCGATCTCGGCGAGGCGGATATGGATGTCGCTGATCCGGTGCGGGTCGGTCGCCGTCTCGGCTTCCGCCATCAGCGCCGTGCGCTCCTTGTCGGCCGACAGCACCATGTCGAGCACGCTCATGCTGCTCGCCACCGCTTCCTGCGCCACCGCCCCGATCCGCGCCTTGCGGTTGACCTCGATCGTTCCCTGCTCGGGGGCGATGAAGCCCTGGATCAGCGCGAACAGCGTCGACTTGCCCGTACCGTTCTTGCCGACGAAGCCGGCCTTGACCCCGTCGGGCAGCACGAGGCTGGCCTCTTCGAAGAGGGGGCGGCCCTGGATGCGGTAGTGAAGGTTGTTGATGGTCAGCATGGCACGGGTTGCATCCCGGGCGAAGCGGGCGCGTTAGGTTCTGGAAAATCGATGCCGAGCCAATAGTCAAAACGACCGGAGAAGTCCAATGCGCCTCCCGACCATCGCCATTGCCCTGTTCGCACTGCGCAGTGTCGCGCTGGCCCAGGAGCTCGCCCCGCTCAGCGAACTCAAGGCCTGCCGCGTCGATCCCGACACGGTGTCGCTGGCCTTCATCTACGATGGCGGCGCCTGCGAACAGACCGGCGACGCGACCGCCGACGTGATCGAGGGCGACACCGCGACCGTCACCGTCCCCACGGCTGCGACGGCGGAGGTGTGCACCATGCAGGTGGTGAAGGTGAACTTCGCCGGGCTCGTGACGGTGCCGGAAGCCGTGAGCAAGCTCGACGTTCAGGTGCTGAGCCCGGGCGGCGAAGTGGTCGCCGCGAGCGAAACCGAGGTTGCCCCGAACTCACCGGACTGCCTGCCGCCCGAGGTGGAGGCCGAATAGCAGCCCTCAGCGTGAACCGGCCGTCTTGCGCCCGTCACGCCTTCCCGCTAGAAGGCCGCACCCAATTCAGACCCACCCAAGGACCAGACCAATGGCCATTGAGCGCACCTTCTCGATCATCAAGCCCGATGCGGTTCGTCGCAACCTGATCGGCAAGATCCTCACCAAGTTCGAGGAAAAGGGCCTGCGCCCGGTGGCGATGAAGAAGATCCACATGACCCGCGCCCAGGCGGAAGGCTTCTACGCCGTCCACAAGGAACGCCCCTTCTTCGGCGAACTGGTCGAGCAGATGATCGCGTCGCCGGTCGTCGTGCAGGTGCTCGAGGGTGAGAACGCCGTCCTCGCCAACCGCGAGATCATGGGCGCCACCAACCCGGCCAACGCCGCCGAGGGCACCATCCGCAAGGAATTCGCGCTCAACATGGGCGAGAACTCGGTCCACGGTTCGGACAGCCCGGAAAACGCTGCCATCGAAATCAAGTTCTTCTTCAACGACGACGAAATCGTCGGCTGATCGTCAGCCGTCTGATATAGTTCCGAGGCCCGCCTCCGGGCGGCCCTTTTGCTTTTGCCAGTGGTTGCATGAGAGAGGCCTGATGCCCTCGTTGCCCAAAAAGGGACCGAGGCTTGGGGTAGGCCCGAAGTCATACGATCCGGCTCCAATGGGACCCTGATGGGTCATGGCTCAACGCCAGAAAGATCGTACCGACCATGCTGCCTGAATCCATCCATCCGGCCCTTGCCACGGCGCTCGCCGCCAAGGGTTACGACGAACTCACCCCCGTCCAGCTCGCCGTGCTCGGCGAGGAAGCGGACGACCGCGACCTGCTTGTCTCGGCCCAGACCGGCTCGGGCAAGACCGTCGCCTTCGGCATGGCCATCGCCCCGACGCTCCTGGGCGCGGAGGCCAGCTTCGGCGAGGCCGGCGCGCCACTGGCCCTGCTGATCGCCCCGACGCGCGAACTGGCACTGCAGGTGCAGCGCGAGCTGCAATGGCTCTATGCCGAGGCGGGCGCGAAGATCGCGGCGGGCGTCGGCGGCATGGATATCCGCACCGAGCGGCGGGCGCTGGAGCGCGGCGCGCATATCGTCGTCGGGACGCCGGGCCGCTTGCGCGACCACATCACCAAGGGCGCGCTCGACCTCGCCAACGTGCGGGCAGTGGTGCTGGACGAGGCCGCCGAAATGCTCGCCCTCGGCTTCCGCGAGGACCTAGAATTCATCCTAGCCGCCGCGCCCGAGGGCCGGCGTACGCTCCTGTTCTCAGCCACGGTTCCCAAGGCCATCGCCGAACTGGCGCAGAGCTTCCAGCAGGATGCGCTGCGGCTCACGGTGACGGCTGCCCACGAGCGGCACGCCGATATCGACTACGTGCAGGTGATCGTGCGGGCCGAGGAAAAGGAGCACGCGATCATCAACACGCTGCTGCTCTACGACGACAGCAATACGATCGTGTTCTGCCACACCCGCGAGGCGACCAAGCACCTTTCGGCCCGTCTCGCCAACCGCGGTTTCGCCGTGGTGCACCTGTCGGGCGAGTTGACCCAGGCCGAGCGCTCCAACGCGCTGCAGGCGATGCGCGACGGACGGGCCCGCATCTGCGTCGCCACCGACGTTGCGGCGCGCGGCATCGACCTGCCCAACCTCAACCTCGTCATCCACGCCGACATCCCGTCCAATCCCGAAACGCTGACCCACCGTTCTGGCCGCACCGGCCGGGCCGGGCGCAAGGGCACCTGCGTGCTGATCGTGCCGTTCCATCGCCGCAAGGCGGTGGCGCGCACCCTCGGATACGCCAACATCCGCGCCTCCGAGCGCGGCGCGCCGACCATCGCCGAGATCGACCGGCACAACCACGAGCAGATGCTGGCCCGCGCCCAGGCGATCACCCCGCCGGACGAGAACGAGGCTGCGCTCGTTGCCGAGTTGATGGCTCTGCTCACACCCGAGCAGTTGGCTGCCGCCTGGCTGCGCGGCGAACTGGCGCGCCGTCCCGCCGCCGAGGAGGTTTCGGAGGAGCGCATCCCGCCAATCAACGAGAAGCCGACCCGCAAGCGTTTCGAGGACGGTCCGCCCCGTGAGTTCGAGCCGCGCGAACCGCGCGCCAAGCGCGAGCCGATGCAGGGTGGCCGCTGGTTCGTGCTGCCGCTCGGTCGCAAGCAGCGCGCCGACCCCAAGTGGCTGCTGCCCATGATCTGCAAGGCCGGCGACGTGGTGAAGCAGGATATCGGCTCGATCAAGATCGGCGAGCTCGAAACCCGCTTCGAGAT
>JAEYYP010000179.1 GCA_023428425.1 Pseudomonadota bacterium | reverse complement strand
CTCCTCCACTGCGGCGGAGCCGCGGGGGAGGGGGACCGCGCATCGATAGATGCGTGGTGGAGGGGGCGTTGGGGAGACCGAACGGCCCTGCCCTACTCCGCCGCGAAGCCGCCGAACTTGGCGCCGTGGAGGCGGGCGTAGGCGCCGTTCTGCTGGAGCAGCGCGTCATGGCTGCCCTGTTCGACGATGCCCTCGGTGCCGACCACGACGATGCGGTCGGCATTGCGGATGGTGGCGAGGCGGTGGGCGACGACGAGGGTGGTCCGACCCTCCGACAGCGCGGCCAGGGCCTGCTGGATGGCATACTCGGTGGCCGTGTCGAGGGCCGAGGTCGCCTCGTCGAGGATGAGGATCGGCGGGTTCTTGAGGAAGATGCGGGCGATGGCGAGGCGCTGCTTCTGCCCGCCCGAGAGCTTCAGGCCGCGCTCGCCGACCGAAGTGTCGAGGCCGTCGGGGAGCGACAGGATGAACTCGTCGAGCGAGGCGCGGCGCAGCGCTTCGACGATTTCCTCGTCGGTGGCGCCGAGGCGGCCATAGGCGACGTTCTCCCGGATGGTGGAGCCGAACAGGAATACGTCCTGCTGCACGATGCCGATCTGCTCGCGCAGCGAGGCCTGCGTCATGTCGCGGATGTCGATGCCGTCGATGGTGATGGCGCCGCCGGTGACATCGTAGAAGCGGGGCAGCAGCGAGCAGATGGTGGTCTTGCCGGCACCCGAGGGGCCGACGAACGCAACTGTCTCGCCCGCCTTGATCGACAGGTTCAGGCCGTTGAGCACCTTGCCGTGGGCCGAGTAGGCGAAGCTCACATCCTTGTAGTCGATGTCGCCGCGGAGGCCGTTCACCGCCACCGCGCCGGGGCGGTCGGCGATATCGGGCTCGGTGTCGATGAGGGTGGTGAAGCGGCGGAAGCCGGCAATGCCCTTGGGGTAGCTCTCGAGCACCGAGGTGATCTTGTCGATGGGGCGGAAGAAGACGTTGACCAGCAGCAGGAAGCCGACGAAGCCGCCATAGGTCAGTTCGCCCTGCACCACGAACCAGGTGCCGGCGACGAGCACGATCAGTTGCACCAGACGGGTCGAGAGGTAGCTCAGTGCAATCGAGGCCGTCATGTAGGCATAGGCGTTGAGCTTGGTGGCCTTGTAGCCTTCGTTGGACTGGGCAAACAGGCCACGCTCGTAGTCCTCGTTGGCGAAGGCCTTGACCACGCGGATGCCGCCGACGCTCTCCTGCACGCGCACGTTGAAGTCTCCGACGCGGCGGAAGAGGCTCTGCCAGTTGAGCGTCATCTTGGCGCCGTAGCGCGACACCAGCCAGGTCATGAACGGCACGATGACGGTAGTGAGCAGCGCCAGCTGCCAATGCACCATGAACATCAGGATGAAACCCCCGATGAAGGTCATGATGGCGATGAACAGGTCCTCGGGGCCGTGGTGGGCCACCTCCCCCACTTCCTCGAGGTCCTTGGTGACGTGGGTGATGAGTTGGCCGGTCTTGTTGTCGTCGAAATACCGGAAGCTGAGCTTCTGCAGGTGGTCGAAGGCCTGCCGGCGCATCTCGGTCTCGATCGAGATGCCGAGCGCGTGGCCCCAGTAGTTCACCACCGCCTGGAGGCCGGTGTTGAGGATGTAGACGCCGAGCAGCGCCGCCGCGGCCATGGCGATCAGGCCCCAGTTCTGCCCCGGCAGCAACTGGTCGACGAACAGCTGCACGGCGAGCGGGAAGGCGAGTTCGAGCACGCCGGCCAGCACCGCACAGCCGAAATCGAGGAAGAACAGGTGCTTGTAGGGCACGTAGTAGGCAAAGAAGCGGCGCAGCATCGAAACTAACCGGTCGGGGTCAACTTTTGACCGGAGGGGATAGGCCGGTTGGCAGGCGCTGTCCACCCGGCGATTGTTCCACGTGAATCCGGGGCCCACCGGACCAACGATCCTGCTCAGGCGTCGATGAACAGCCTTGCGATGGATTGCACGGAATCGATGCCGCCGATCTCCTCCGGTCGCAGCGGGCGGCCCAGTTCGGCTTCGATCTCCATCAGCAGGGTGACGTGGTTCATGCTGTCCCATGCCGGGAGCGTCGACATGTCGGCGTCCGCCGGCACGTCGCCCTGGATATTGAGGGCGCGGGCGATGATGGCGGCGGCGCGGGCCTCGGCGGTCACGGTCCGGGCTCTCCGAAGGGTCCCCGCATCCAGTCCTCCTTCAGCATCTCGAACAGCAGGAAATCCAGCGGCGCGCCGGTATCGGGGTTGGCGCGCTCGCGATGCAGCGTGCCGACATGGCTGAAGCCGAGCCGGCGGTAGGTGAAGATCGACGGAGCGTTGTCCGCGGCGATCCGCGCGCTGAACCGCTGCACCCCGCCATGGTTGAAATAATGGTTCATGACGCAGGCCCGGGTCTCGACGGCGACGTTGCGGCCCAGCCAGGCCTCATCATGGATGCCGACCGCGTTGTTGGCATGATGCCAACCGGTCAGCCGGACCTGAAAGTAGCCGATCGCCGTTCGTCCTTCGCGGGGAATGATGGCATAGGTGGCCTTGCCCCGGCCGTCCGGGAACGGGCCGAGCTTCAGCCAGCGCCGGAAGCTCAGCGGCCGGGTCTCGAAATAGAGGTTGCGGTAGATATGCCGGCTTGTGCGCCAGCCGCCGGGATCGCCGACCAGATGCCAGGCGCTGACGGGCCGCAGGATGAAGCGTTCGGTTTCGAGCTCGGTCATCATCGCCTTGTTGCGCGGACCGAAGGCGAACCTCATGGCGTCGCCTCCACCAGTCGGCGGACATCGGCGCGGACCAGCTTGCCGCGTTCGTTGCGCGGGATGACGTCCAGCGCGAAGAGCCGGGACGGCACGGCATCGGACCGCGCCATGGTCCGGCACCATGCCTTCACCGCCTCCGGATCGAAGCCCACCCCCGGCTTCAGCACGATGGCGGCGGCCACGAGTTCTCCCGCGACCGGATCTGGCAGGCCGAAGGCACAGGCTTCGGCGATGTCGGGGTGACGCTCCAGCAGCAGGTCGACCTCCTCGGCCTGGACCTTGATACCGCCGCGGTTGATCTCGGTCTTGATGCGGCCGACGAGGGTGAGACCCCGCGCATCGAGATCGGCGATGTCGCCGGTGCGGAACCAGCCATCGATGAACGCCTCCGCATCGAGGTCTGGGCGCTGCCAGTAGCCGAGCATGATCGAGGGGGAGCGGACCAGCGCCTCGCCGCGGCCTGAGCTTTGCACCGTGCCGTCGCGCAGCACGGCCACCTGCCCGCCCCAGGGTCGGCCGACGAAGCCGGCCTCGGCGCCGGGCTCGTCGAGAGCGCCGCCGGCTATCCAGTTGGCAGTCTCGGTCATGCCGAACATGTTGAAGACGTTGCGGGTGCCGGTGAAGCGGGCGATGTCTTCCCAGTGCTCGCGGGACAGCGGGGCGGAGCCGACATGCACGCGGGTCAGCGGCCGGGACGGTGGCGCGGAAAACCGCAGCGCCAATTTCCAGAACGACGGCACCGAACTCATGAAGCCGATCTCATGCCGATCGACATGGGCACCGAAGCCACGCAGCTCGGTCGCGTCCGGCCCGGGCCAGAGATGCACCGTGCTGCCGGCCAGCAGCGGAGTCAGCACGTTGCCGATCAGGCCGTGGCCGAAGAAGACCGGGAGGATGCAGAGGCTCGGCAGCGGCAGCTCTGGCATCGCGGCGAGGTTGTGCTCGACGCGCGCCAGCAGGGCCGCCTGCGACAGGGCGATCCCCTTGGGCCGGCCGGTGGTGCCGGAGGTCATCAGGATCAGCGCCGGTTCGTCAGGGCCGAGGGGAACGGTTGCGACGGCCGAGGCAGCGGGGTGCGGCAGTGTCGTCCGCAGGTCGCCGAGCCAGGCGCGCGCGCCAGAGGCGGCGATGACGTTGTCCTGTTCGAGCGCCGACAGGTTGGGATTGACGCCTACCGCGACGAGGCCCGCCTGCCATGCGGCGAACAGCGCCACGACGAAATCGAGCGGGTCGGCATGGCCGACCACCACGCGGTCGCCATGCGACAGCCCTAGCCCGACAAGCCGCGAGGCTTCCACATCGACCGCAACGCGCAGCGCCGCCGCATCGAGTTCGCGACCGCTGCGGACGCTGACCAAGCTCGCAGTGGCAGGCAGGCGCTGGACGAGAGGCACGAAAGAGTTGGTCAAGACTGGCCGGCTCCTGCTTCGCCCCCCGGCGATTGGCCAGCAATAACAAGCGGAACCGGAAGAAAACAAGCCTGCAGGCTGCTCAGCGCAGGCGGCGGGTGAGTTCGGCGCTGAGGTAGCTGAGGTCCTCGGGCTCCAGCTTGCCGATGTCGCGGGCCAGTCGATTGGCGAGCTCGGTTGCCTCGGGCGCCATGCCGGCAGTGTCGATGCTCACCTTGGGGTCGCTCATTTCGGCGAGGCGCTGCAGATCCTCGGCCTCGTCCCAGATGACGTTGAAATAGGCGATGATGCGCTGCAGCAGCATCCAGGTCGGCTTGCCGCGGCGGCCATGCTCGAGCGCGGAGAGATAGGCGCTCGACACCCGGAGAGCCTTGGCCATGTCCTTGAGCGACACGCCGCGCTCCTCGCGCAGCTGGCGCAGCTTCTGGCCGAGGGGGGTCATCGATAGTCCCTTTCGCGGCGAAGCCGGACATAGAACGCGCCATCGCCGCCATGGCCCTGCGCCGCCATGTCCCAACCCGAAACGAGCGGCGCGAGGCCCGGCTCGGTCAGCCAGATCGGCAGCATCTGGCGCAGCACGCCCCGCTCGACGATCACCGCCGCGTCGTCCTCGAGCTTCTTCAGCCCCTTGCCGGTGATGACCAGCAGGGTGCGGTCGCCGCGGGCATAGCGGGCGTGGATGAAGCGCGTGAGCGCCGCGTGGGCCTCGACCTGGCGCATGCCGTGGAGGTCGATGGTGCCGTCGATCTCCTCGCGTCCGCGCATCAGCCGCTGCTTGAGATTGGGCTCGATACCCGGCCGTGGCGGCTTCTTTCCCGGCCGCTTGTCGGACTGGTATGATGGCATAGCGATAGCGGGACGCTTTGGTTTGGCCGGAGCCATGGGCCTTGGACCCGGGGGCAGCGGCAGGGGCTCCGCCTCGAGGTCGACGATGGGCTGCCGCGCCGGCCGGAGCGGCGCGACGGTCTTCGACACTTCGAACCAGAGGTGCCAGTCGGGCAATTTCGGCTTGCCGTCGCGGCGCCTGGACATGGTGAACTCGCGTGACGACTAGTGGTCGAGTTTCCGCTTCTCGTCCCCGAAATGGCCGGAAAGCATGTGACCGCGATCCGCGCGGCGCATCTTGCGAGCGCTCACCAGATACGCAATGCCGCCTGCGGCGGCCACGCCGGCCAGCCAGATCCACAGTGCAATGGTGTCGGTCAATCTCGCATTCCTTCAAGCACGGAACGAGCAACTAAATGTAGGACCAGGCTCAGAACCACGCAACCCAGCGCAAAGTAGCCCAGGCTGGAATCGACGCCTCGTCCCTGAAGCATACCGACCAGCGGCGAAAAGCCACCGACGGTCATCACCGCAACCGCCAGGCCATTGATATAGGTCGCCGTGAGCTTCGCCTGCTCGTTGAATGTCGTCTTGCCACTCTGGTCGGGGTCGTCGGCCACGGTGCGCTATGCTGCCCGCAACTACTCGATCTGGCTGGTGGCGACGAGCTTCCAGTTGGGGTCGCGCGACTTGGGGTTGCGCGCGAAGGTCCACTCGTCGGCGATGTTGGTCACCTGGTCGGCATTGCCTTCCAGCAGCTGCCCGTCCTTGTCGCGGGTTGCAGACACCACCTCGGCATGGAAGCGGATGGTGACGTTGGCGGCGCGCTTGTCGAGTTCGGCATCCGAAATCTCGACCTTGGGCAGGCCGACGAAGGTGAAGTCGATCTTGTGGCCGGCCGCCTCGCGATCCTTGATGGCCCGCTCGAAGCCGTCATAGACCTCCTTGTCGAGCAGGTTCTTCAGCGTCTGGCGGTCGCCCTGGGCGAAGGCGGTGACGATCATCTCGTAGGCCGCCTTGGCGCCTTCCATGAAGCTCTTGGGCGTGAACGTCGAATCGGCATCGGCGATGGCCTTGAGGCCGCCGGCCACGCGCTCGTCGCCGTGCGCGAACTGCGCGATCTCGGCTTCGAGCTTGCGCTGGGCGCGTTCGAGGTCCTCGTTGGTCTGGGGTTCCACCGGGCGGGGGCGCATCTGCACCACGTTCTCCTCGCCGGGCTTGGCCGCCGCCTTGTCGGCGGCCTCGCGGCGC
>JAEYYP010000137.1 GCA_023428425.1 Pseudomonadota bacterium | reverse complement strand
AAGTCGAGCGCGACGTCGAACTTCTGCTTCGTGACCGCTTCGTTCGACCACTGCATCATCAGGTCGATCGAGGCGCTGCCGGACTTGTACCAGGCCTCCCAGATACGCTTGGCGATGCGCTCGGCGGAGCGTTCGTTGTGCTCGCGCTTGAGTTCGGAAAAGAGCCGGTCGAGCCGGGCCGCGTCCGTCTCCGGCTCGGTCGCCGAGGGCGGCACGGCGGCAGGCTCGGCTTCCGCCGCCAGCGCGGTCGGCGCACCCGTCAGGGACAGGCAGGCGAGGGCAAAGAGGGTCGGAAAGGCAAAAACGTTCCGCATGCGCGAGAGTCTAGGCCCGCGCATCGGAACGTCAAAGTGAAAATCGCGTGATGCCGCCCGGCGCACCGGGCAAGGCGTCAGCCCTGGCGGGCCTTGTAGCGGGGCGCGGTCTTGTTGATGATGTAGATGCGGCCCTTGCGGCGAACCATGCGGTTGTCGCGGTGGCGACCCTTCAGGGCCTTGAGCGAGTTCTTGATCTTCATTGGTCTAGCCCGTGGGTATGGGCCCTTCTGCCGGGCCGAACTGACAGAGCGCGCCCGAAGACGCGCCCGAATGTGTGGCAGGCTCATAACCGACCCCGCTCCAGCCTGTCAACCGGACTCGACGCGCGCCGGACGATTGCCGGCCTCATGGCGAGTTGATTTGACCGCAACCTTTCCCGCCCCGCTCTATTGATCCACGAGGCGCGAAACGAGGAGACGAGCCATGAGAACTCTTGCAAGGCTGGCTACGGCCACACTGGGAGCGGCCGCGTTTGCCGCCACCACCGGTATCGCGATGGCCCATCATGGCTGGTCGTGGACCGAGGACGGGTTCTTCGAGGTCGAAGGCGTCGTCAAGGAAGTTTACGTCGGCAACCCCCACGCCACCATCGATCTCGACGTCGAGGGAGAAACCTGGCGCGTCGAACTCGCCCCGCCCAGCCAGACCGAGCGTGCGGGCTTCACCGAGGCCTCCGCCAAGCCGGGCGACGAGTTGAAGGCGATCGGCAACCGCTCGCGCGAGGAGACCGAGCCCCGCATGAAGGCGGTGCGCATCGTCGTCGGCGGCAAGACCTACGACGTCTATCCGAACCGCGTCCCGGGCGACTGAGCCTGCAACGGTGGAGTGGCTCGCTCCGCTCGAGAGTTTCGGCCCGGTTGCGGCGCTGAAGACGTCGTTCTACGTCTATCCGCTGGTCAATGCGCTCCATATCCTGGCCATCGGCGCGGTGGTGACGAGCGTGCTGCTGATGGACCTGCGCCTGCTCGGGGCGTTCCGCACGGTGGAGCGCGCACCCTTTTCGGCGCTGCTGCGGCGCGTAGCACTCGTCGCCTTCGCCGTGGCGGTCGCGACCGGACTGATGCTGTTCTCGATCCGCGCCCGCGACTATGCCGGCATGCCGGTGTTCCTCGCCAAGATGGCCCTGATCGCGCTCGCCGGCGCGAACTTCGTCCTGATGACGCGGCTGGAGGCGGCGCGGGCCGCGCCCTCTGCGGCCATGAAGGCCAGCGCCACGACGTCCATGCTCCTGTGGGTCTCGGTGCTGGTCTGCGGCCGCTTCGTCGGTTTCCTTTGAAACTGCGATCGCTCTTGCGGCCGTTCGTGAGTTGACGCACCTTCGGCTTCCGTAAAGTGGCTGGGGGGCAGCGGTGCGCGGCGAAGTGATCCAGTACGACGACGACCTGGGGCTCGGCTTCATCGCCGGCAGCGACGGGGTTCGCTATGCCTTCGAGAAGACGGATCTGCGGCGTCTCGCCCCCCTCGCCAAGGGCGCCAGCGTCGAGTTCCAACCCGTCGGAGAACGCGCCAAGGAGATCTTCGTGGTGCGGGCCACCACGTCCGTCCCGGCGGCGGGCAGCCCTTTCGGCCGCGCGCCTACCCAGCCTCTGGCGGCGATGGCGCCTGTGACGGCGGGCGAACCGCTCGGTCTCTGGGGCTATTTCACCCGCGGCCTGACCGCCAACTACGCCAATTTCCGCGGCCGGGCGCGGCGCAAGGAATATTGGGGGTTCCACCTGTTCTGGTTCATCGCGGTGATGCTGCTGGCGGGGGCCGGAGTGGCGATCGACGGCAGCCTCGGCAATCTCGACGCCGAAAGGCCGATCGCGACGTTCGCGCTACCGATCCTGTTCGCCCTCGCCACCCTGTTGCCCGGCGTCGCCGTCACGGTGCGCAGGATCCACGACCTCGGCCTGTCGGGCTGGTTCTACCTGCTGTTCTTCGTGCCTTCGATCGGCGGGCTGATCATCCTGGTCTTCGCCCTGATCCCCAGCCAGAAATACGACAACAAGTGGGGACCGGTGCCCGCGGGCGTGCCGGTCCCCGATCCAGTCGTCAGCCAGCCAGCGACCTGAACTTGGCGATGATGGCGTCGCCCATCTCGACGGTGCCGACCTTCTTCATGCCGTCGGACATGATGTCGGCGGTGCGGTAGCCGTCGTCGAGCACGCCGGCGACCGCCGCTTCCAGCCTGTCCGCCTCGGCCACCATGCCGAAGGAATAGCGCAGGCACATGGCAAACGAGGCGATCATGGCGATCGGATTGGCGACACCCGTGCCGGCGATGTCCGGCGCGGAGCCGTGCACCGGCTCGTAGAGCGCCTTGCGGCTGCCGGTCTTGGGATCCGGTGCGCCGAGCGAGGCAGACGGCAGCATGCCGAGCGAGCCCGTCAGCATCGCCGCCACGTCCGACAGCATGTCGCCGAACAGATTGTCGGTGACGATCACGTCGAACTGCTTGGGCCAGCGCACGAGCTGCATGCCGCCGGCATCGGCCAGCATGTGAGTGAGCTCGACGTCGGAGTACCGCGCCTTGTGCGTGGCGGTCACCACCTCGTTCCACAGCACACCAGACTTCATGACGTTGCGCTTTTCCATCGAGCACACCTTGTTGCGGCGCGTGCGGGCAAGCTCGAAGGCGACGCCGGAGATGCGCTCGATCTCGAACGTGTCGTAGACCTGCGTGTCGATGGCGCGCTTCTGGCCGTTGCCGAGATCGATGATCTGCTTGGGCTCGCCGAAATAGACGCCGCCGGTGAGTTCGCGGATGATCAGGATGTCGAGCCCCTCGACGACCTCGGGCTTGAGCGAAGAAGACTGCGCCAGCGCCGGGTAGCAAATGGCCGGCCGCAGGTTGGCGAAGAGTTCCATGTCCTTGCGCAGCCTGAGCAGGCCGGCCTCGGGCCGCACCTCGTAGGGGACGCCGTCCCACTTCGGCCCGCCGACCGCGCCGAACAGCACCGCGTCGGCCGCCATCGCCTTGGCCATGTCCTCCTCCGAGATCGCCTGCCCGCAGGCGTCGTAGGCGCAGCCGCCGACCAGGCCCTCTTCGGTTTCGAAGCCCGCACCCATCTCGGCGTTCATGACGGCGATCAGCTTCTTCACTTCCGCCATGGCCTCGGGGCCGATGCCGTCGCCGGGAAGCAGGAGGAGCTTGCGTGTCGCCATGGGAAATGACCTTTCGTCAGGGAGGATGAGAACCGCGGCCTTGCTAGCCGCGAAGCGGCGGCGGCGCAAGTTGCGTCAGGGTGGTTGCCGCGCATCCAGCCGACATTGTCATGACGTCTGCCAATGTGTATATTTCTCGCAATCCATACACATCAGGTCATATGCCATGCGTACCAACATCGAAATTGACGACCAGCTCTTGGCCGATGCCATGAAGGCGACCGGTCAGATGACCAAGAAGGCGACCGTTGAGGAAGCACTGCGCGAGATCGTGCGTTTGAGCCGCCAGCGGCAGGCCCTCAAGGACCTGGAAGGCATCGGCTGGGAAGGCGACCTCGATGAAATGAGACGCGGCCGCTTCAACAATGAGAAGCCTTGGTGATCGTCGTCGACAGTTCCGTATGGATCGACAAGATCCGTGGGCTCCGCAACGAGGCAACCATACTCCTCGACGGAATCGACGATACGCGCCAAATCCTGGTGGGTGACGTCATCCTGCTCGAGGTGCTCCAGGGTGCTCGCAGCGACGCTCAGGCGCGGATTATCGAACGATCGCTTCGAAGGTTTCATATTGAGCCGATCATGAGTCCGGGGCTCGCGGTCAAAGCTGCAGCCAACTATCGCGTGCTTCGAAGTCGCGGGATCACGATCCGTGGGCCGCTCGACATGATCATCGGCACCTTCTGTATCGAGCATGATCACGTGCTTCTCCACAACGACCGCGATTTCGCGCTCATGGAAAAGCATCTCGACCTCAAGGTGTTGTAGCTAGCTCGCCGCAGCCATCGCTTCCGTCTCGCGGCGCAGGTCGAGCGCCTGGCTGTTCGGCAGCGGCTCTATGTCGTCGAGCGTGAGGACCGCGCCTTGGGCGACAGGCCGCACGACGCCGACGCCGTGCGCGAGGCCGATCGGCAGCGCCTTCATGGCGACCGATCGCTCCGCCGGAAGCAGCTTCCCCCAGACGGTGTAGCCACCCTCGCCGTCCAGCCGTTCGCCGGGTTTCAGCGTCCGTTTCGCAACCGCAACGGCGTCGCCGCGGAAAGCCCTCGACTGACCCGTCGGCTCACCGCGCAAGGCCGCCGAAAGCACCGAGATGCCGAGTTCCAGCCCGATCAGGTGGAACGGCTTGTAGGTCGCGGCGAAACGGCCGGTG
>JAEYYP010000091.1 GCA_023428425.1 Pseudomonadota bacterium | reverse complement strand
GTGTGGAGGGGGGCGTCGAGGAGGACGTGGAGGGTGTCGCCGTCGAAGCGGACCCGCCAGTGGAGGTTGCCGGCGTTCCAGCCGAGTTTGAGGGAGGCGGCCTGGTCCACGGGGCGGAGGCGCCAGATTTCCTGTTCGCCGAAGCGGGCGATGATGGCGCGGGTGGGATCGAGGTAGAGGAGGGCGCCGTCGGTGAGGTTTTCGTCGCGATCGAGGGACACGGCGCAGTCCGTGCCGCGGTCGGTGACGAGGCGGAAGCGCTTGCGGCCGGAGTCCGAGGGCGGCACGAAGAGGAGTTCGATGCCGTCCTGGTGTTCGAGATCGTGGAGGAGGCCCGCGTAGGCCGCCTCGTCCGATCTGCCGATGATGCCGTGGAGACGGAGCATCTGTCGCCTCAGTGGGTGTGGAAGACGGCCTGGTATTTCGCCAGGGCGGCCTTGAGGGCCGCGAATTCGGCCGGGGTGGGGTGGTCGGGGTCGGCGGCGATCGGGAGGGCGCCGAACTTCATCAGGCAGGCCATGAGCAGCAGGCGGGCCTTGGTGGAGGTGAGGTTGGAGCCGGCGATGCAATGCGCCTCCGGGTCGGCGAAGCCCTCGGGGTAGCCGCGGCCGGTGCGGACGACCGGGATGCCCATGTAGCTGGCGCGGCGCAGCATCAGGGCGCGGACTTCCGACGTGATGTTGCCATAGGGGACGAGGCCTTCGATGACGAAGCCGCCGAGCCGACGGCCCGAGAGCTTGTGGCGGATGAGGTAGTCGAGGTCGTCCTCGGCCGTGGGGTCGTCACCGAACTGGTCGGCGAAGTAGCCGCCTTCCTTGAGGATGGAGACCGACGGGATGGCGTCGGCGAGGAGTTCGCCCTTGCCGTTCTTGATCGGGACGGTCCAGGTGGTGGCCTTGCCGTCGACCAGCTTCGTTCCGGCGACGGAGGCCGGGAGTTTCGTGATGTTCACGTCGGAGGCGGAGGTGTGCTTGTAGGCCGGGACGTACATCATGTACGGCGCGCCCATGTGGGTGACCTGGCCGAGGATACCGCCATGGCCGCCGGTGGCGACATAGCCGCCGGGCCGGGCATCGACCTTGGCGACTTCGCGGGCGGCGAAGAACTGCTGCTCCTGGATGACGACGGTGCCGGCGCGGTTGCTGCCCTTGCCGTCCTTCCAGATGCCGCTCTGGATGTAGGTGACGCTGTCGACAATGTTGGCGGGGCCGTCGTTGGAGATCTGGCCCTGCGGGCGCTGCGCGGCGTTGCAGGCGATGGGCAGGTCGGTGTCGATGAGGAGGTTGAACCAGTAGGCGGTTTCCTCGATCTGGGGGGAGCCTTGCGTCCAGATGGCGCCGTCGTACTTGCCCGAGGCCATCACGGCCTGGACGTCGTTGGTGATCTTGGCGAGGGTCGGGCGCGGCGGCGACTTGGCGAGGTGCCAGGGCTTGTAGGCGAAGAAATCGTGGCCCATGGCCTCGGTGGGCGTGTCGCCTTCGCCTTCGTCGGCGCGCTTGTCGTGGGCGAGACCCTTGGTGAAGCCGCCGGGCGGGGCGACGCGGTAGAAATCGACCTCGGCGCGGGCGTTGATCTGGTTGACGCGGCCGTTGGCGTCGATGGAGAGGCGGTCGATTTCCTCGAAGCTGCGCGAGCCATCGGGGAAGAAGCCCTGCCGGGCCTTGGGCGAGCCGGGGTAGGTGGCTTCCTCTTCCCATGCGCTGCCATCGGCCTGGAGCGCCATGTAGGGCAGGGGGTAGACGCCGTCCTCGGGCTTCAGCTCGATCTCGTAGACGGGCTTGTCGGCGTCGGAGGTCTTCGTGGTCGAGAAGCTGCCGTCGGCGAGGATGTAGCCGTCGGGCGGGGCGTAGAGCTCGGCGGTGTCGGCTTCGAGCGGGTGGGCCGAGAACTGCTCGACATAGACCTTCACCGGCGCGGCGAGGCGCTGGGCGCGGAGCGGGTCGAAGTCGCCGGGGAGAGGCGGCAGGCCGGCCCTGGCACGGGCCTTGTTGGAGGTGACCAGCGGCGGGGTGTTCTGGATGGTCGCGGTGGGGCCGGCGAGGTGGGCGATGCGGAGCTTGGTCATTTCACGAAGTTCTTCTTGTCCATCATCATGTGGACGCCCTTGTTGCCGTTGACCGTCTGGGTGATGTGAAGGTCGCCGGCGAGGGAGCACAGCATGTAGGCTTCGGGGTGGGTGAGGCCGGCCTTTTCGCCGAGCAGCGCGATCATTTCGCGCAGCGCGGTGACCGAGGCAGTGTCGAGGTCCGGGTCCATGCCCATGGTGATGTGGTGGGTGGGGGTTTCGGCGCGCGGCCAGGTGAAGGTGAGGTCGTCGCGGACGATGAACTCGAAGACGCCGCGGAGCGCGGTCTCGATGGCGGTGACGTTGACTTCGCCGTCGCCCTGGCAGCCGTGCCCGTCGCCGCAACTGAACATGCCGCCTTCGGTGAAGACCGGGATGTAGAGGGTGGAGCCGGCGACGAGCTCCTTGTTGTCGAGGTTGCCGCACATGGACTGCGGGGCGACCGAGCTGATGCGGCCCCAGCCTTTCGGCGGGGCGAGGCCCATGACGCCGAAGAACGGGGCCAGCGGCAGCTCGAGGCCCCAGGGCATGATGCCGACCTGGCGCGACTGGTCGATGGCGATGTTGTTGTAGACCATCTCGTCGTAGTCGTGCGGCAGGGTGCCCATCTTGGGGATGATGACGTTGAAGCCCCAGTCCTGGATGACCTGCACATCCTTGATGCGGACTTCGAGCACGTTGCCGGGCTTGGCCCCCTCGACATAGACCGGGCCGGTGAGGATGTGCGGACCTTCTGGCTTCAACCCGGCGAAGACCGCATCGAGCTCTGGCGGCACATGGAATTTCGAGCGATCCGGCACCACGTCAGGTGTACCGGTGACGGTGTCGATGACGACCGTATCGCCGTTTT
>JAEYYP010000353.1 GCA_023428425.1 Pseudomonadota bacterium | reverse complement strand
GGGGTCGTCAGCGTGTCCTCGAGCGTGTCGTGGAGCAGCGCGGTGACGATCGTCTCGCTGTCGAGATGGAGGTCGGTCAATATGCCCGCGACCTCGACCGGATGGCTGAAATAGGGGTCGCCCGACGCGCGCTTCTGCGTGCCATGCTTCTGCATGGCGTACACATAGGCCTTGTTGAGCAGCGCCTCGTCGGTCTGCGGGTTGTAGGCCTGCACACGTTCGACGAGTTCGTACTGACGCATCATGGTCTTGCCGCACTCCTTCGGCGGCTGCGGCTAGGCGACGGCCCAAAACAAAAGGCGCCGGGCGGTTGGGCCGGCGCCTCTGGACTATATAGCCTAGATCGTTAACCGATCAATCGTCGCGGCGCTCGGGCGGCGCAAGGCTCTCGATACCGCGCAGCAGTTCGTCTTCCGAAATCGTGTCGAACGTGTCGGAATCCTCGTCGGCGTTCGCATCGAGCAGCGGAGCGGCATGCTTCTCGGGCTCGTCGACTTCGACGTATTTCTGCATCGAATGGATCAGGTCCTCGTGCAGGTCCTCGGGCGAAATGGCGCCGTCGCCGATTTCGCGCAGGGCCACGACGGGGTTCTTGTCATTGTCGCGGCTGACAGTGATGCTCGCGCCGGCGGCGATCATGCGTGCGCGGTGGGCGGCCATCAGGATCAGGTCGAACCGGTTGTTGACCTTCTCGATGCAGTCTTCGACTGTGACGCGGGCCACGTACGTCTCCGGGGTGTGGTGGGATCAAGCGGTCCCCATATCAGAGCGATCGCTTTGGCACAAGCCACTCTTGTCCCGCGGACGCCGGTGCCGAAACCCACAGACATGCGTGACAGGCGAATGACGTCGTTTCACCATGAAAGCCAGTGGTTTACCGAAAAATCCACGAAACAGGAGCGAATTCGTCACGATTTATTGTTGTTGCAAACCTCCGCTCATTAAGATCGTATTCCGAACTTAGAGAGGGAGCGGCCCCGAACAGCTGCCTCTCCAACCCCTGGCGGTGGATTGACGAGTGATACTGGGCAGCCTGAGAGGCCGGCTCCCCAGTGAGGAGGGTAATTTATGTCCATTGATCCACGCGAGAAGGTCGTCCTGTTCATCGACGGTGCCAACCTTTACGCCACCAGCAAGGCCATCGGCGTCGATATCGATTACCGCCGGCTGCTGGCCGAGTTCCAGTCCAAGTCCTACCTGCTGCGCGCCTACTACTACACGGCGCCGGTCGAGGATCAGGAGTATTCGTCCATCCGGCCGCTCATCGACTGGCTCGACTACAACGGCTTCACCGTCGTCACCAAGCCGGCCAAGGAGTTCACCGACGCCTCTGGCCGCCGCAAGATCAAGGGCAACATGGACATCGAGCTGTGCGTCGATGCCCTCGAGATGAGCCAGTACTACGACCACCTCGTGCTGTTCTCCGGCGATGGCGACTTCACCGCCCTCGTCGCAGCTCTCCAGCGCAAGGGCAAGCGCGTCACCGTGGTGTCGACCCTCACGACTCAGACGCCGATGATCGCCGACGACCTGCGCCGCCAGGCCGATTTCTTCCTCGACGTGGCCGAGCTCGCCAAGACGGTTGGCCGCGTTCCCCCCGTCGATCGCAGCGTCGACCGGCATCCCGAGCGCACGGCCGAGCGCCCTGCTCCCACCGCCGTTGACCGCACCCCGGCCACCGTGGACCATAAGGGCTGATTGAGTCCCAGCCCACGGCCCACCTTGTCTGATCCACATCCGCTCGCGCCGCCCATCACCCGGGTGCCGGCCGACCCGCCTGGCGATTGCCCGCTCTGCCCGCGCCTCGTCGCCTTCCGGCACGACAACCAGCGCAGCTATCCCGATTTCTTCAACGCGCCGGTCCCCCTTTGGGGAGACCTGGCGCCGGGCCTCGTCATCGTCGGGCTCGCTCCCGGCCTCAAGGGCGCCAACCGCACCGGCCGTCCCTTCACCGGCGACTATGCTGGAGACCTGCTCTACGCCACGCTGGAGAAGTTCGGCCTCGCCACCGGCCGCTACGCCCAGCGTCCCGATGACGGCCTTGAATTGCAGCACACGCTGATCGTCAACGCCGTCCGCTGCGTGCCGCCGCAGAACAAGCCGACCGGCGACGAAATCCGCACCTGCCGCCGGTTCCTTACCGCCGCCATCGATGCGGCGCAGCCCCGGGCCTATCTGGCGCTCGGCCGCATCGCCCACGATTCCCTGCTGACCACCTTGGCGGAAAAGCGCAGCCGCTTCCCCTTCGCCCACGGTTCAGAGCACCACCTCGCGTCGGGCGCCATCCTCTTCGACAGCTACCACTGCTCGCGCAACAACACGAACACCGGCGTCCTCACCACCGCCATGTTCGAGGATGTCGTGGGCCGCGCCGCCGCCTTGGTCCTCCACCGCAAAGCGGGGGAGGGGGACCGCGCGTAGCGTGGTGGAGGGGGCGGTCCCCCCTGCCCCGAAAATCTCGCAGCCCCACCCAAGCTTTGCCACACCGGCAGCGTCTCACCTTCAAAGCGCCATTCAAGTTCCGTTCATCGGCGCGACCATAGCAAGGCAGAATGCGGACGAATCGCTTCGCCGCTTGCCATTTCAGGAGAGACGCATGCGTCCCATCATCGCCCTTGTCCCGCTGCTCCTCGCGACCAGCCTGTCCCTGCCGGCCTTCGCCGCCAACGAGCCTGCCCTGATCTCGGTGACGGGCACCGGCGAAGTCTCGGCCGCTCCGGACACTGCCTTCATCAACTCGGGCGTCACCACGCAGGGCGCCACCGCGCGCGAAGCGCTCGACGCCAACACCAAGGCGATGAACGACCTGATGGCGACGCTCATGGAGGCCGGCATCGAGGCGCGCGACGTGCAGACCTCGGGCTTCTCCGTGTCGCCCAACTATGTCTACTCGGACGCCCGCGACGAGAACGGCTACACCCTGCCGCCCAAGATCGACGGCTACCAGGTCTACAACACCGTCAACGTCCGCATCCGCGATCTGTCGACCCTCGGCGCGGTACTCGACAAGCAGGTGACGGTCGGCGCCAACACCATCAACGGCATCAGCTTCTCGGTCGCCGATCCGAGCAAGCTGTACGACGAGGCCCGCAAGGCCGCCTTCGCCGACGCCAAGGAAAAGGCGGAACTTTACGCCGAGGCCGCCGGCGAGACCCTCGGCCTGCTGAAGGCGATCAACGAAGGCCAGTCCTACACCCAGCCGCAGCCCTACATGATGCGCGCCGAAATGGCCGCCTCATCCCCGGTCCCGGTCGCCACAGGCGAACTGAGCTTCCAGATCGACGTCCAGGTCACCTGGGCCGTCGAATACTGATCGACCATCGCCTCCCCCTCTGCGGGGGAGGCGCTCCTCTCAGCCTGCCACGGCCTTCCAGATCATGTTGAGCCCGGTGACGCAGAGGAACGCCGCGAAGGCGAGCTTCAGCGTGCGCTGCTGCAGCCGATGCGCCAGCGCCGCCCCCATCGGAGCGCAGAACGCCGCCGTCACGCCCACCAGCACCAGCGCGACGATGTTGATGTAGCCCACGCTCAGCGGCGGCCGTCCGGCCACGTCCCAACCCGATACGATGAAACCCACCGTTCCGGAGAGCGCGATGAACACACCGATCGCCGCTCCGGTGCCGACCGCCTTGTGCATCGTCGCTCCGAACGCATGGATGGTCGGCACGCTCAGCGAGCCACCGCCAACGCCCATCAGCGACGAGATATACCCCACCACCGCCGCCGAAATCCGGTGGGTCAGCTTCGAGTTCTTGAGGTGACCCATCAGCCGCTCCTGGAACGGCAGCAGGATGTTTGCGGCGATCAGCAGCGCCATCACGCCGAACACGATGCGCAACACGTCACCGGAGTAGAACCGGGCCATCAACCCGCCCGCCAGCGTCGACACCACGATCACCGGCGCCCACAACCGCAGGATGTCCAGGTCTACCGCGCCGCGCTTGTGATGGGCCCGGGCGCTGGCAATGCCGGTCGGGATGATGATGGCCAGCGAAGTGCCCACCGCCACATGCTGCACCACGTCGCCGTCGAAGCCGAGCCAGCCGAGCGCCTGCGCCAGCGCCGGCACGATGATCGCGCCACCACCTATGCCCAGCAGCCCAGCCGCGATCCCCGAGACCACGCCGGTCACCAGCAGCCCTGCGACGAAGGGCATCAGCCCCCAGATATTCGAGAAGTCCAACTGAGATCCGAGCCCCTATTCGCCGACCAGATGCAGCACCACCTGCCGCCGGTGGGGGCGCGCGCGGTGCTCGAAGAGATAAAGCCCCTGCCATGTCCCCAGCACGGGCCGCCCCTCGCTCACCGGTATACCCACCGACACCGCCGTCAATGCCGACTTTATGTGCGCCGGCATGTCGTCGGGACCTTCCGCATCATGCACAACCCAGTCCATCCCCTCGGGGACCAGCTTGCGAAAGAAGGTCAGCAGGTCGCGCTGCACGTCCGGGTCGGCATTCTCCTGGATCAGCAGCGAGCACGAGGTGTGGCGCACGAACGCCGTGGCCAAACCCGTCTCGATGTCTGTCCCGACAACGAACCGCTCGAGTTCCTCTGTTATCTCGGTAAGCCCCGCCCCACGGGTTGCGACCTCGACGGTGTGCTGGAACTGGCGCATGGGATCGCAGTTAGCACGCACTGCCCATCGCAAGCGAGCTATGCGGACCACTTTCCGTACACGGGTCGCACTCACGCCACGATTCACCCCTCCCTTCCCCTTCGCGGAACCGCATGCCTGCTCGGGCGTTTCCGTGACCTGAGGGAAGGTCCGCCTACCCGGGCAAGCAGGCCGGCCGTTCAGGTTCGGTTCAGATGCACAGCGTCACTTCTCGACCAACTGACTCCAGAAAAAGGAAAAAGCCATGCGCATAAGACAATGGCTCCTCACCGGCACCAGTCTTGCCGTGTTCACCTTCATGCCCGGCGCCGTGATGGCCCAGCAGGCCGAATACCAGGCGCTGCAGCAGGCCCAGGCCTCCGGCGATCAGGGGGCCATCGACGCTGCCCAGCAGGCCTTCCTCGAAGCATGCATTGCCGCCGGCTACGCCAATCTCGACGAGTGTGTCGCCGTTGCCGCGGGCGCTGAAACGGTGATCGAACCCGCCCCGGCGGAAGAACCCGCTCCCGAGCCCGAGCCCGAACCCGCACCGGTTGAAGAGCCTGCTCCCGCGCCTGAGCCCGAGCCTGCTCCCGAGCCCGAGCCCGAGCCGGCGCCGGCCGTTGAAGAACCCGCACCGGCTCCCGAAGAGCCCGCGCCTGCCCCCGTCGAAGAGCCCGCTCCGGTAGCCGAAGAGCCTGCTCCGGCCGCTGAGGAGCCCGCGCCCGCGCCCGAAGAACCGGCTGCTCCCTCTGCCGAGGACCAGCAGGCCAAGTTCGTCGCCGACCTGCAGGCGGCGCTCGACCGCTACCAGGCCGCCCTCAACCAGGCCGCAGCGGGCGACTACGCCGGTGGCAAGGCCGAGGCCGACGCTGCCGCCGCAGACATCCTGGCGCTGTGCACCGCCAATGGCTACCCCGACATCAAGTCGTGCATCGGCCAGGATCTGCCGCCGGTTCCCGAAGCCCCGGCCGAGCAACCTGCCGCTCCGGCCGAGGAGCCTGCCGCTCCGACCGAGGAGCGTACCGCTCCGGCTGAAGAGCCCGCCGCTTCGGCCGAGCCCGAAGAGGAGGCCGCTCCGGCCGCCGAGACCCCGGCAGTTGATCCGGCCATCGAGGCCGAGGCCCAACTCCAGACCGCTCTCGAGCTCTACAATGTCGGCATCACCCAGCTCGACTCCGGTGACGCTGCCGGCCAGTCGACCATCGACGCCGCAAACAGCCAGTTCGCTGAAATCTGCGCCGCCCTCGGCCAGACCGACGTTGCCGCCTGCCTTGCGCAATACGGCATCGAGCTGGCTCCGATTCCCGCGGTTCAGGCTCCCGCCGAGCCGGCAACCCCGCCGATCGCCGAACTCCCCGGCGCTGACGAGGCCGTGACCCCGGACGCAGTCGAAGTGCTGCCCGAGGCCGTAGCCCCCGAAGAGGCCGCTCCCATACTCGACAGTGCCAAGGATGTGGAAGCCGAAGGCGCTCAGCCGACAGAGCAGCCCGCTGCACCGGCTGAGCCTGCTGCTCCGCCGCCGACCGACGATGCTGCCGCTCAGGCCGACCTCGCGCCGGTCGAGGTGCAGTCCATCGCCGAAACGCAGGGTGAAGCGGTGACCGCCGACGCCTTCGCACCGGTCGAGGTGCCGCAGAACGTCACGATCATCAACAACACGACGATCATCAACAACGAGACGACGATCAACAACGAGACCAACGTCACCAATAACAACGGCGGTGACAACGAGCCGGATCGTCCGCGCCGTCCGCGGCCTGACTACGCCAACAACGGCTTCATCTTCAACATCGGCGTCAACATCGTCATCCAGAACAACGATTTTGACCGCCTCACCGATGACGACGAGGATGAGGTCGAGTACCAGCGCCTGTCGAACGGCCGGATCAAGGAGACGATCACCCGTCCGAACGGCGTGCAGATCGTCACCATCCGCAATCGCTACGGCGAGGTGCTGAAGCGTTCGCGCATCACGCCGGATGGCCGTGAGTACATCCTCGCCTACTATGACGAGGATCGGGACGACGATCGCGAGTTCGGCAACTGGCGTGACCCGGGCAACGACCTGCCCCCGCTGCGCCTGACCATCCCG
>JAEYYP010000307.1 GCA_023428425.1 Pseudomonadota bacterium | reverse complement strand
GCTCTCGACGACCCCTCATCAGGCTGCCGCCACCTTCTCCCACAAGGAGAGAAGGCGACGGGAGCGGAACTGCGCCGATCGTGAGGGGAAGCCGTCGAGTGTTCGCCTTCTCCCCTTGTGGGAGAAGGTGCCCGAAGGGCGGATGAGGGGTGGTCGCAAGTGCCAGCGCCCCTCACGCCTTCGCGCGTGCGCTCTGCCGCAGTCCGTAGATCGTCGCGAGCACCACGCCGCTCGCCACCACGCCGATGATGATGGTCGCCAGCGCGTTGACCTCGGGGGCCACGCCGAGCCGAACCTTGGAGAAGATGATCATCGGCAGCGTCGACGAGCCTGGGCCCGAGACGAAGCTCGCGATCACCAGGTCGTCGAGCGACAGCGTGAACGCCAGCAGCCAGCCCGAGACCAGCGCCGGGGCGATGATGGGGAGCGTGACGTCGAAGAACACCCGCAACGGGCTGGCGCCCAGGTCCATCGCCGCTTCCTCGAGGCTCATGTCGAAGTCGGCGAGGCGCGACTGCACCACCACCGTCACGTAGGCCGTGCAGAAGGTCGAGTGGGCGAGAATGATGGTGAGGATGCCGCGACCCTGCGGCCAGCCGATCAGGCTCTGCATGGTCACGAACAGCAGCAGCAGGGCGATACCGGTGATCACGTCGGGCATGACCAGCGGCGCCGACACCGTCGCCTGCAGCACCGTCTTGCCGCGGAAGCGGCGGAAGCGCACCAGCGCCACGGCGCACAGGGTGCCCAGTACCAGCGCGATGGTGGCCGAGACGGCGGCGATCTGCAGGCTGAGCCAGGTGGCGGGCAGCAGCTGCGGATCGGCCCAGAGGTCGGCATAGGCCTGGGTCGAGAAGCCCGACCACACCGTCACCAGGCGGTTGGCGTTGAACGAGAAGATCACCAGCGAGATGATCGGGGCGTAGAGGAAGAGGAAGCCCAGCCCGGCGGCGAGCGGCAGGAACCAGCGGTTCTTTCCCATCAGCGGCGGCCCTCCACCACGGCGTTCTGGGCGCGCTGCATCAGCATGATGGGGATCACCACGATCACCAGCATGGTGATGGCGAGCGCCGCGGCGCGCGGCCAGTTCGTCTTGCCGAAGAACTCATCCCACAGGATGCGGCCGATCATCTGCGTGCCCGGGCCGCCCAGCAGCGAGGGGATGACGAACTCGCCGATCGCCGGGATGAACACCAGCATGGCCCCGGCGATGACGCCGGGCATGGAGAGCGGCAGGGTAATCGAGAAGAATGTGCGGACCGGGCGCGCGCCGAGGTCCGCCGAGGCCTCGAGCAGCGACGGATCGAGCTTCACCAGGTTGGTGTAGAGCGGCAGGATGAAGAACGGCAGGTACGAATAGACGATGCCGACATAGACCGCGAAATCGGTCTGCATCATCGTCAGCGGTGGAATGCCGAACACGCCCAGCAGGTTGTTGATCACGCCCTCGCCGCGCAGGAAGCCGCTCAGCGCATAGACGCGCAGCAGGAACGAGGTCCAGAACGGCAGGATCACCAGCATCAGCAGGATATTGCGCCAGCGGTCCGGCGCCCGCGCGATGGCATAGGCCATCGGATAGCCGATCAGGATGGCGATCGCCGTCGAGATCGCCGCGATGCGGATCGAGCTGAGGAAGGCGTTGATGTAGATGTTGGAGGGGTCGGTGAAGATGCGGATGTAGTTGGACAGGTGCAGCGTCAGCTGCACGGTACCGTCCTTGGAGGTCAGCAGGTCCGAGTAGGGCGGCTGGCCGAACTCCTTGGTGGCGAGCGAAATGCCGAACACCACCGCCAGCGGCACGAGGAAGAACAGCGTCAACCACGCCGCCGGTGCCGCGATCACCAGTCCGCGGCCGGAAATGCCGATTGCCGCGAGGGCCCGGCGCAGCCAGGCGAAGCGGCCCTGCGATGGCGGGGGCGCGGCGCGGGTCAATTGGTCAGCACCGATCCGGAGTGCCCGGCCCAGCTCACCCAGACAGCCTCGTCCCACGAGATGGCGTTGGGGTCGCCACGCAGGGCATTGGTCTTGGTGACGCGGATGTAGCGGCCGTTCTCGAGCTTCACCTGGTACACGGTCATGTCGCCGAGATAGGCGATGTCCTCGACATAGCCCTTCACGAGGTTGGCGCCCTCTGGGATGCCCGGCTGCGCCTGGGGTTTGTCGCGCGTCAGGACCATCTTCTCCGGGCGAATGGCCCACCAGAGGATCTGCTCGGGTGAGCAGTCGACGCCATGGTCGACATAGATGTCCGCCCCCAGTTCCGCCGAATGGATGCGGACATGGTCTGGTTCGTCCTCGGTCACCACGCCCTCGACCATGTTGGCCGAGCCGATGAAGTTGGCGACGAAGCGCGAGTTGGGGAACTCGTAGATCTCGGTCGGCTCGCCGACCATGGCGATCTCGCCCTGGTTCATCACGCCGATACGGGTGGCGAGGCTCATCGCCTCTTCCTGGTCGTGGGTCACCACGATGAAGGTGACGCCCAGCGTTTCCTGGATCTTCACCAGCTCGAACTGGGTCTCTTCGCGCAGCTTCTTGTCGAGCGCGCCCAGCGGCTCGTCGAGCAGCAGCAGCTTCGGCCGCTTGGCGAGCGCCCGGGCGAGTGCCACGCGCTGGCGCTGTCCGCCGGACAGCTGGTGCGGCTTGCGCTGGCCGTACGCCTCGAGCTTGACGAGCTTCAGCAGTTCGTCGACGCGCGCCGCGATCTCGCCCTTCGGCATGTGGTCGCGCCTGAGCCCGTAGGCGATGTTGTTCCACACCGTCATGTGCGGGAACAGCGCGTAGGACTGGAACATCATGTTGATCGGCCGATTGTAGGGCGGCACGTTGGCCATGTCCTGGCCGTCGATCTCGATGGTGCCGGAGGTAGGGACCTCGAACCCGGCAAGCATGCGCAGCAGCGTCGACTTGCCCGAACCCGAGCCGCCCAGCAGGCAGAACAGTTCACCCTTGTAGATGTCGAGCGACAGGTCATCGACCGCAGCAACGTCACCGAACTTCTTGGTGACGTTGCGAATGCGCACAAACGGCTTGGCCGCGGGGTCGCGCCAGGGCCGGGTATCGGCTGCAAGCTGAGGTTTCTTGGCCATGTCGCTGGAATTCCGTCGCGTGAAACCGGACGGGGCGGTGGAACCACCCCGTCTGGATGCTTGTTTACAGGCCCGCTTTGATGCGCTGCCAGGTTTCGGTCAAGAGCTCATCGTAGTCGGGCGTGTGCGCCTTGAGGTTGAACAGCTTGGCCGACACTTCGGGCGTGGGGTAGATCGCCGGATCGTTCTTCACCTCGTCGTCGATGAACTCGAGCGCCGCCTTGTTGCCCGAGGCGTAGTAGACGTAGTTGGTGTTGGCCGCCGCGATGTCGGCACGCAGCATGAAGTCGATGAACTTGTAGGCGTTCTCGACATGCGGTGCGTCGGCCGGAATGGCGAACAGGTCGAACCACTTCAGCGCGCCTTCCTTGGGGATGACGTAAGCCACCTCGACGCCGGCATCGGCTTCCGCTGCCGCGGCCTGGGCGATGAAGACGTCGCCCGAATAGCCGATCGACAGGCAGATTTCGCCGTTGCCGAGGTCATCGATGTACTGCGACGAGTTGAAGGTCCGCACATGGGGGCGGATCGACATGAGCAGCTCCTCGGCCTTCTTGAGGTCGTCGGTGCTCTCGGAATTCGGGTCGAGGCCCAGGTAGTTGAGCGCGGTGGCCATCACTTCGGCCGGGGCGTCGAGGATGTTGACGCCGCAATCCTGCAGCTTCGCGAGGTTCTCGGGCTTGAACACCGCATCCCAGCTGTCGATCGGGCCGCCGAGCGCCTCGGTGACCTTGGCGACGTTGTAGCCGATCGCAGTGGTGCCCCACATGTAGTCGACAGAGTGGGTGTTGTCGGGGTCGTGGGCGGCGGTCGATGCCATCACGTCGGGATCCATGTTGCTCAGGTTCGGCAACTTGGACTTGTCGAAGGGCAGGAACAGCCCGGCTGCCACCTGGCGTTCGAGGAAGAAGCCCGAGGGCACCACGACGTCATAGCCCGAGCTGCCCGCAAGAAGCTTGGCTTCGACGAGTTCGTTCGAATCGAACACGTCGTAGTTCACCTTGATGCCGGTCTCGGCCTCGAACTTCGCCACCGTGTCTTCGGCGATGTAGTCCGACCAGTTGTAGACGTTGACCACATTGTCCTGGGCGAGCGCCGGCGCCGCGATCATCAAGGCGCCGAGCGCCACCGTCAAAGTCGTCTTCATTACGAGAGTCTCCCTATTGGTCGGCGCGGCAATGGAGAGGGCGCCGCGCAATTGAAAAGGTTGGAGTCGGACCGCACTGGAGGCGGCTGGCATCAGCGCGCCGCAATGTGACGTGCGTGAGACGCGGCGGCACTGGCGACGGCTGAAATTCTGAGGGTGTGCGGGAGGGGAGGCCAAGCGGCGCGTCGGGCGCGCCGGGAAGTGAGAAGGTCGCGATGTACCCCGAGCGGGGCGCGCATCGATCCGGAGGGTCCGGATCAACAGTCATCGTGCTCAGTGAAGTGCCCTTCCCCGCCTGGAGCCTTGCGCAACGGGCCGAAACCTAGTGGCAATTCCCCGCTGGGGCAAGGGACTTGCCGGGCTTTCCGCGGTGCCTCCCGCCACGCGCGTCACCCCGCCGCAGCAAGGCCTCTGCCAGCAGTTGCACGAGGCGCAAATCCGGTCCAATGAAGCCGTCAATCTTCAGCATCAGACGAGCATCAGCCGTGAGCCTCCGCCCCCACCTCTCCATTTCACCCGCCGTGCAGTCTGCCCTCGATGCAGGGCGCCCGGTCGTGGCCCTCGAATCCACCATCATCACCCACGGCATGCCCTACCCGCAGAACCTCGAGATGGCGCGGAACGTCGAGACGGTAATCGCCGACAATGGCGCGGTCCCGGCAACGATCGCCATCATGGACGGCAAGTTCATGGTCGGTACGACCGCTGCGGACCTGGAAAGGCTGGCGAAGACAGGCGGCGTCGCCGCCAAGGCCTCGCGCCGCGACGTTGCGGCGCTGCTCGCATCGGGGCAGGTCGCCGGCACAACGGTCGCCACCACCATGATGGCGGCCGAGGCGGCGGGGATACGGATGTTCGCCACCGGCGGCATCGGCGGCGTGCATCGCGGCGCCGAGACGACCTTCGACATCTCGGCCGATCTCGACGAACTGGGCCGGACCCAGGTCGCGGTCGTATGCGCGGGGGCCAAGTCCATCCTCGATATCCCCAAGACGCTCGAAGTGCTGGAGAGCAAGGGCGTGCCGGTGCTCGGCTTCGGCACTGACGACTTCCCAGCGTTCTGGGCGCGGAAGAGCGGTGGCAAGGTCGATCACCGTGTGGACGACGCTGCCGCGGCGGCGAACGTCATCGCGCTGCAGTTCGAGCTTGGCCTCGGCGGCGTGCTCGTTGCCAATCCGATCCCGGAATCGCATGCCCTCGACGCGGCCGAGATCGAGACGCGCATCGCGGCCGCCATCGCCGATGCCGACGCGCAGGGCGTCGGCCGCAAGGAACTGACACCGTTCCTGCTCAAGCGTATCTTCGAGCTCACCGACGGCAAGAGCCTCGTCGCCAATATCGCGCTGGTCGAGAACAACGCCAGGGTTGCCGCCCAGATCGCCGTCGCGCTCGCCAGATGACCGACACGCCGCGCGTCATCGTCATTGGCGACGTCATGACCGACGTCATCGTCATCCCCGAGGGGCCGATGGTGCGCGGCTCCGACCGGCGCGCTCGGATCGAAAGCCGCCCCGGCGGGTCGGGTGCCAACCAGGCGGTGTGGCTCGGCTCGATGGGCACGAAGGTCAGCTTCGTCGCCCGCGTCGGCGCCAGGGACAAGCCGCATCTCGAGGCGTATTTCAAGGGCTTCCACGTCGATCCGGTGCTGATCGCGGACGCGGAGAAGCCCTCGGGCGTGCTCGTCACGATCATCGATCCCGACGGCGAGCGCAGCTTCCTCACCGATCGCGGCGCCAATCTCGACCTTTCCCATTCCGACATGCCGGTCTGGCTGCTCGACGATACGCGGCTGGTGGTGGTGTCCGGCTATTCGCTCTTCGCCGAGCACCCGCGTGGCGCGGTGCAGTGGATGGCGGGCGAGGCAAGGCGGCGGGGCATTCCGGTCGTGGTCGACGCCGCCTCGGTCGGGTTCATCGAGGAAGTCGGCGCTCGCAACTTCCTCGAGTGGACGAACGGGTTCTCGATGCTGTTCGCCAATGCCGAGGAGGCGGCGGCGCTCTCCGGCAGTGCGGTGCTCGACGAGCAGTTCGCGCGGCTGACCAGGACCTATGATCGCGTGGTGATCAAGCTGGGCGCGGCAGGAGCCGTCGTCGGCGACGCCGCGGGGGGCCGACTCGATCTTCCCGCACCCACCGTCGACGTCATCGACACCACCGGCGCCGGCGACGCCTTCGCTGCTGGCTTCCTCAGCGCCGAACTGCGCGGCGAGCCCCTCGAAGCCAGCCTGCGCGCAGGCATCGCAGCCGGAGCGAAGGCGGTTACGCAGATCGGGGGCCAGCCGGCCTGAGGTGGAAACTCCGGGCGGGCGATGCTACGTTTGTGCACTCCATGGAGCCGATCGATGCAGACACCAGCAGAGTGGGAAGACTACGTGGCCGAGCAGGTCAAGTCTGGTCGCTTCGCCAGCGCCGACGAAGTCATCGCCGACGCTCTCAGCTTGCAGCGCGACGACTTCTACAAGCTTCAGGCACTGCGACGCGAGGTGCAGAAGGGGCTGGATGACATCGAGGCTGGCCGCATCAGTCACGCGACAGCCGACGACATTATTGCCCGTGTGAAACAGCGGAAGAAGTCGGCGTGAGCGGTTACTTCCTGTCGCGCTCTGCCGACCTGGATGTTGATCAGCTATACGAGTTTTGGCTCAGCCGGTGGGGTGAGCGACAGGCCGACCTTTATCTTCAGAGCCTGTTCGGTCTTTTCGAAATCCTCGGGATGAGTCCCGGCTTGGGACGTCGGCGCCCCGAGCTTCCTGAGACGCTGCGCAGCTTTCCGCACGACTCACACGTGGTCATCTACGCGCCGGTCGGACGGGAAGTAGCGATTGTCCGTGTGGTGCACGGATCGGCGGACATCAAGCGAGTCTTTCAGGACTACGACCCCATCTCTGCCCTGAAGCGCTGATCTCACTCCACCTCGATGTCGCACCAGTCGAGTTGATCCAATATCAGCTCGCCGCGGTTGCCCTCGATGTCGCCGAGTTCCGACACCAGCCGGTCGCGGACCACCTCCACGGTGGCGTGGGGTGTGGTTAGGCCGCAGCCTCGGGCGAGCTGGTACGCAGCGTTGTCGGCCCGGGCGACTTCCCTGCCATCCTCGGTGATCCCGCGCAGCAGGCGGATCAGGTTGCCCTCGGGATCAAAATAGAGCCGCCCTTCGCGGTTGATGGCGGGGCCGATGGCGCCTTCAGCCATGTTGGGCGAGGTCATCACCGAATAGAGGAAGGCGAGGCTGCCGTCGGCCCGGTAACACGAGGTGTCGGTCTGGGTGGCGATGGCGTCGATCAGCCAGGTCTGCACCAGCACGGACGCCGTGCCGTCCCCGCCATCGTGGAACTCGAAGTGGTCGGCATAACCGCCATCGTGGTTGCGCCGCCAGCCGGTCCAATCGTCCGGTGCCGCGGCCACCATCGCTGAGCACGCCGCCCAGGCGGCGCGCACCTCCTCGATCGCCGCATCGTCGGCATGGGCGACTGCGGGCGCGACAAGCAGCGGCAGCGTGAGGAGCAGGCGACGCATTCCGTGGTTCTCCCTGAGGGCGACGGAGGCTAGCCGATCACTCCTCGCGGAGGAAGCGGGCAGGGCGCGTCGAGAGCGCCGACCAGGTGGTGGCCACCCCGACCGCGATGGTCAGCGCCACCGTGCCCAGCACCACATAGACGATGAGCGTCGGATCGACCGAGAACCCGATCTCCAGCACGAACTCGACGAAAGCCCAGGTGCCGGCAAGTCCGAGGCCGGCCGCCAGCACGGCGGCCAGCAGCCCGAGCAGGCCATACTCGACGAGATAGGCCCGCACCACGTCGCCGCGAGTGGCGCCCAGCACCTTCATCACCACGGCGTCGGCCTCGCGCTGGCGACGTCCTGCGGCCATGGCGCCCGCGAGCACGAGAACGCCCGACACCACGGCGAGCCCGCCGATCACCTCGACCGCAGCGGTCATGTTGGAAAGGATGGCGGCGAAGCTTTCGAGCGCCTCGCTGACCGGCAGGAAGATCAGGTCGGGAAATTCGGACACGAGCCGGCCCTGCAACTCGCGCTCCGCCTCAGGTGCCGCCTTCATCAGGCCGAGGTAGCTGACATCGAAATCGGCGAAGGCGTTGGGCGAGAAGACGAAGCCGAAATTCACGTTGCCCGAGCGCCAGGCATAGTCGCGGAAGCTGCCGATCTCGGCCGTCACTTCCTGGCCGTAGACGAGCAGCGTCAGCTGGTCGCCGAGCTCCAGGCCCAGCGGTTCGCGGAGCCGGTCGAACACCGAAACCTGCGGTATGCCGTCATGGTTCTCCGGCCACCACGCGCCCTGTGTCAGGGTGCTGTCCTCGGGCAGGGTGGCGGCGGAGGTGAGCGGGATCTCCTCGGTGAGGATGAAGCTGAACTCGGGCGGTGGTGTGCGGTCGAGCTCGGCGACCGGCACGCCGTCGATGCTCTCGATCTTGCCGCGCATCATCGGCATCGAGCGGAAATCGGCGATCTCGACCGGGTTGGCGGCGGAGAAATCGGCGAGCGCCTGCGCCTCGTCCTCGAACAGGTCCATGAACACGAAGCTCGGCGCGTTGGGGATCGACTCGCGGTTGAGCTGGTTGCGCAGATTGCCGTCGATCAGCGCGATCAGCAGCAGAAGCGCGAGGCCGAGCCCCAGCGACAGGATCACCACGGGAGCCGGTGCGCCGGGACGGTGGATGGATTTCAGCGCATTGCGCCAGGCCGCATTGGGCAGCGGCGGCACGAGCCGGAGGATCACCTGAAGCAGCCAGGCCGCAAGCCGCAGCACGACGAAAGCGCCGAACACGGCGGCGGCATACCAGAGCACCAGCACCGGGCGGCCGGTGGTGAGGGTTGCGAGGCCGAGTATGCCGAGGCCCGCGATGCCGAGTGGCAGCCAGAGGCCGGGGCGCAGATAGTCACGCCAGCCGAGCCCGCCTTCCACCGCCGAACCGGCCGAACGGAACAGCAGCGCCGGCTTCAGCTTCTGGGCCCGGCGCAGCGGCAGGTAGCCGAAGGCGAAACCGACGAGGAGGCCGAAGCCGGCGGCAGTGGCTAGGGTCGCCGGGTCGAGCACGGCCGGCAGTTGCAGCCCCAGCAGCCCGCCGAGGATGGGCAGCGCCACCAGTGTCAGCACGCTGCCGAGGATGAGGCCCAGCACGATGCCGACGGCGGTCAGCAGCATCACCTGGAACAGGAAATGCGCCATGATCTGCCCGCCCGTCGCGCCAAGCGCCTTCATGGTCGCGATCGAGCGCTGCCGCTCGGTGACATAGGCCGCGATGGCGTTCGAAACGCCGACGCCACCGACCAGCAGCGACGACAGCCCGACGATGATCAGGAAGCGGCCGAAAATGTCGAAGAAGCGGGCGAGGTCGGCCGTGGCGTCGTTCGGCGCGTTGATCTGGAAGCCGGAGTCGGGGAAGGCCGCGCGGATCGCCGCCGCCGCGTCGTCGTAGCTCACGCCCGGCGCGAGCAGCAGCTTGTTGTGGAAGCGGGCCAGCACGCCGGGTTCGATGATGCCGGTCTGGCCGAGTGCTTCGACGGACATCACCACGGGCGCGCCGACCCCGACGGTGTTGGTCAACTGGTCGGGCAGGGTGCCGATGACACCCGTCACGGTGAAGGTGGCGTCCTCGATGGTCACGGTGTCGCCGATGCCGACCTCTAGCCGGTCGAGGAGCAGCGAATCGGCGACGAGGCCGAAACTGTCGCCGCTGCGGGCGGTCAGTTCCGGAATGGTCGCGGTGCTGCCATCGGCCGTCGCGCCGCCGACGAGCGGATAGTTTGCATCCACCGCGCGGATGGAGATGAAGGTGCTGCCGCTGTCGCTCGCGGCCCGACCCAGCACTTCCACCTGTTCGCTGAGGGTGCCGAGCGATTGCAGCAGCGCTTTCTCGTCCGGGTTGGCGGCGCGATAGCTCAGCGTGGCGTCGAGGTCGCCGCCGAGCAGCACGCGGGCATCGCGTAGCAGCGCTGATTGCAGTGCGGCCGAGACCGAACCGACGATCGTGATGGTGCCGACACCCAGCGCCAGGCAGGCGAGCAGGATGGTGAAGCGGCGGAGGTCGCCGCGCAGGTCGCGCAGGGCGACGCGGAGCCAGCCCGAAAGCGCGCTCATGCGGCGGCCATGGCGCCGAGATGCCCCTCGTTCATCCGCAACTGCCGGTCGGCCTTCTTCGCCAGGCCGGGATCGTGGGTGATGAGGAGGATCGAGGTGCCGCGGTCGCGGGCGAGCGCGAACATCAGCTCGATGACGTGGGCGCCGGTTTCCTGGTCGAGGTTGCCGGTCGGCTCATCGGCCAGCAGCAGTCTCGGGCCGCCGACCATGGCACGAGCCAGTCCGACGCGCTGCTGCTCCCCGCCGGAGAGGGCGCTCGGCAGGTGGCCGGCGCGCTGGGCGAGGCCGACATCGGCGAGGGCCTGCGCCGATCGATCACGTACCGTCGTCCACGGCAGGGCCGGATCGGCGATCTCGAGTGTCAACGCCACGTTCTCGAGCGCCGTGAGCGAGGGGATGAGGTGGAAATTCTGGAACAGGATGCCGAGGCTTTTCCGGCGGAAGATCGCCAGCTTGTCCTCGTTCATGCCGGTGATCTCGGTGCCGGCGATCGTGACGGAGCCGGCCGTTGCCTGCTCAAGTCCGCTCAGCACCATCAACAGCGAGGTCTTGCCGCTGCCCGATGGCCCGACCACCGCGGTGACCTCCCCGGGCTTGAGCTCAAGCGACACGTCCTTCAGGATGTGCAGCGGCTGCCCGCCCGACTTGAGGTGGAGGTTGAGGCCTCGGGCGACGGCGACGGGAGCGGACATGGGGACCGGGCGTTCGGACTGGTCCCCCACAGATAGGCCGAAACCGGCCCGGGTCAACGTGGCGCGTTATCGCGAGGCCGCACGCCCCCTCCACCAGCCTGCGGCTGGTCCCCCTCCCCCGC
>JAEYYP010000282.1 GCA_023428425.1 Pseudomonadota bacterium | reverse complement strand
CAGGTAGGCTCGGGCCAGCCAGGCCTTGTTCTCGTCGGAGCCAGGATCCCGCTCCACGGCAACCTCGCACGTGGCCGATGCAGCGACCGCTTCGATCGCCTCGAAATCGCGGCCGATGCTCTCGAAGCCAGGCTCGAATTGCGACGCCGCGGCCGCCGCACAGGCCGCTTCGGCTTCGAGCTCCGCCACGTTGCGGATGGCGATTTCGTGGCCCTGATCGGCCGCCTGCCGGAACCACGCCAGCGCCGCAGCACTGTCGCGTGGCACCCCGATCCCCTCGGCCAGCAGATAGCCGACCCGATTCTGGGAGTCGGCGATGCCCGCCTCCGCTGCGAGCAGCGCATACTGCATGGCCCTGGCGACGTCCCGCTCGGTACCGATGCCCTCGAGATAGAGGTGGCCGAGCGCATCGGCTGCGGAGAGATCGCCGCCCGCCGCGGCTTCCCCGTACAGAGCAAACGCCCTGGCCGCATCTTTTTCGACGCCGAGCCCGGACTCGTACATGTAGCCGAGGTTGTATTGCGCGAAGGCGCTGCCCTGGCTGGCCGCCTGCTGAAATAGCTCGGCAGCGCGCGCCTCGTCCTTGGTCACGCCAAGGCCCTCCAGGTAGAGATAGCCGAGCCCGCCCTGCGCGTAGGCGTCTCCCTGGTCGGCAGCGAGCTTGTAGTAGTCGGCGGAGCGTGTGTAGTCCTGTGGCACGCCCAGCCCCTCCTGATAGAGGTAGCCGAGGTTGCCCTGCGCATAGGCATCGCCCTTGAGGGCGGCACGCTGATACAACTCGGCCGCCCGCGCATGGTCCTGCTCGGTCCCCAGGCCGAACTGGTACATGTAGCCTAGGCTGCTGGTCGCGTAGACGTCGTTCTGCTCGACAGCGCGCCCGAGATAGTCGAGCGCCTTGGCGTAGTCGATCGCAACGAAGCCGTTGCCGTTGAGGTACGCGGCCCCCAGGTCGGTGAGAGCCGGCAAGTGCCCGAGATCGGCTGCTTCGACGAAGTACTCAAGGGCTCGCGCCCGGTCCGCCGCAACCCCCAGCCCGCCGTCATAGAGCAGGCCCAAAGCATAGAGGGCGCCAGGTTCCTTCTGGTTTGCTGCCAGCGAATAGTAGCGGTAGGCGAGGGCATAGTCGGGCTTCGACCCGTCGCCGAGGTCATAGTAGTAGGTATCGGCAAGTCGCACCTGGGCCTCTGCGAACCCACGCCCGGCGGCCTTCTCGTACCACTCCCGCGCCTTGTCGATATCCTTGGGCACTATTCCGCCATCGCCTGACCGGAACGCCTCCGCCAGGGCCATCTGCGCCGGAACGAAGCCCTGCCCGGCCGAGGCCGTGAGCATGGTCAGTCCCTGCTGCCGGTCGACGGCGACGCCCCAGCCGTTCGTGTAGAGGTCAGCCGCGATCATCTGGGCAGTGGCATTGCCTGCCCGCGCCGCTTCGACGATCAACCTCGCCGCTTCGTCATTGCGATTGTCGTGCAGGTAGGCGTGGCCGAGCCAGGCCTTGATCTCGGCGTTGTCGGGATCGGCGGCGAGGGCCGGCTCGCATGCGGCGATCACCGCGACCGTGTCAAACGCCTCCAGCTCCTGGGTAGCGCTCTCGTGACCCGCTTCCCAGCGCGATGCAGCCACCGCCGCGCAACTGGCCACAGGCTCCTGGGCGGCGACCGGCGCCGCCAGCCAGAAACAGCCCAAGGCAATAGCAGGCGCCATACGGCGCCGAAGTGCAGTCGCTCGCAATACAGTCACTCCCTCTCACGCCCCCGCGCTGTACGAACGAGACTAGCGCGAAACTTGGTGGCGCAACAATGACATGTCAGTTGAAGCTGCCCATGCCGGTCGGGATATACGGCGCCTCGAGGCGAGCGACGTCGTCGTGGCTGAGGCGCACGTCGAGCGCGCCGATGGCGTCGTTCAGTTGCTCAAGCTTGGTCACCCCGACGATCGGCGCTGCGACAGGTTGCTTCTGGAGCACCCATGCGAGCGCCACCTGCGCCATCTTCACCCCGTGCTGCTGCGCGACCTCCCCGACCACGCCGTTGATGGCCCGGTTTGCCTCCTCGGTCCGGGCGTAGAGCGTCTTGCCGTATTTGTCGGTCTCGGTTCGATAGGTCCCCTGGCCGTAGGGACGCGCCAGGTTGCCCCGTGCGATCGGCGACCAGGGAATGCAGCCGATCCCTTCCTCGATGCACAGCGGCAGCATCTCGCGCTCGTCCTCGCGCTGGATCAGGTTGAGCTGGCCCTGCATCGAGACAAACCGCGCCCAGCCGTGCTTGTCCGACGTCATCAGCATCTTGAGGAACTGCCAGGCCGCCATGGACGAGGCGCCGATATACCGGGCCTTGCCGGCCCGCACGACGTCATTGAGGGCCTCGAGCGTCTCCTCGATCGGCACGTTGGGATCGAACCGGTGGATCTGATAGAGATCGACATAGTCCGTCCCCAGCCGACGCAGCGAGTTGTCGATCTCGCCGAGGATCGCCTTGCGCGACAGCCCCTTGCCGTTCGGCCCGCTGCGCATCTCGCCATTGACCTTCGTGGCAATGACCAGCTCGTCGCGCGGCGCCAGTTCCTTCAGCACCTTGCCGACGATCTCCTCGCTGGTCCCGGCCGAATACACGTTGGCCGTATCGTAGAAGTTGATCCCCGCCTCCCAGGCGGCGCGGAGGATCGGCCGGCTCGCCGCTTCGTCGAGCGTCCATTCGTGGCTGCCCCTGTCGGGCATGCCGAACGACATGCAACCGAGGCAGATGCGGCTGACTTCGAGACCGGTCTTTCCGAGGCGCGTATACTGCATGATCTCTCCTCCCAGGTGTTCTTCGCAGCCTACAGGCGGGCCGGCCCACCGTCACCGCACCATTCGGCTGACGGCTTTCCACAAAGCCGTCGCCCCTGCTGGCGCCTCCGGAATCGATGCGCTAGGCTCTGTTCGTCCAGGTAGCGGGAGGGATGCATGCGCGTTGTCATGCTGGTTGCGGCGCTTGGCCTGGCGATGCCGTTGTCGCCGACCTCGGCGCCTGTTCTAGCCGCCGAAACACGCATCGCCGGCCTGTCGGTTGCCGAGCTGATGCAGGCCACCGCCCTCGATATCGTCTTCGACCAGTTCGGCGCGACGATCGCCGCGTCGGCACGGGTGAGCGACATTTCGAATGACGAGATGTTCTTGCGCCATTGGGAAGCCGCCGCAGCCAGCTCGTTCAACGGCCCGGCACTTCACGCCCAGCTCGTCAGTCGCCTGGACGGCCAGTTCGACGAGGACGAACGAGTTGCGCTGGGCGCCTTCTTCGGCTCCGACTTCGGCCAGACCATTACCGGCCTCGAACGGGAGATCGCCCTGCTCGATGCCGACCAGCAATCCATCGCGGTCGCCGAAGGCAAGGCGCTGTCGATCAAGGCGAGCCTCACTCGCTCGGCCCAGCTCGATGAACTGATGCACCTGATGAGCGCCGAAATCTCCACTGCGATGGCCGGCCAGTCGATCCGCGCCCTCCTCGTCGGCATGTCGGTGACGCATCAGCGCGGTGACATCGAGGTGCCCTGGCTCGAGATCGATGCGCAGGTAGAAGCCATCCTGCCCGGCCTGATGGCCGAGCACTCCGATGCTCAGCGCGCGCTCATGGCCTACGCCTATCGCGACCTCGGCGACGAGGAGCTCGAGCGGTACATCGATTTTCTGCGCACCACGCCGGCCCGGCATTTCTACGCCGTGGCGGCCTATGCCGTCGGCGAGATCGCTGCCCGGTCGATGTCGAGCTTCGGCCAGACCCTGGCGAGGCGGATGGCGAGCGTCTCGATCTAGCCTAGCGTCCGCCGGTGACGATGGGTTGGAGCACCTGGTCCATCTGCTTCATCAGCGCCGTCATTTCCGTCTCGGGCGGTTCGGGCGTGAAGAACGGTCGCGGAGTTCCCGAGGGGAAAGCCCCGAAGGTCTGGAAAAAGTCCACCATGTCCTGCAGCACCGGCATACGGAAGCGCATCATTGCGCCGAGCGCCACGACAGGCTCGAGATGGCCGAAGCCCTCGTAGTACTTCTCGGTTACCCAGGTGCCCTGCGCCACCAGCTTGGCCGCCAGGGCCTGTGAGTTCTCGATCCGTACGATCGGGTCGCTGGTCCCGCTGGCAAGCAGGATCGGCGGGGCCTCGGCAGTCGTCAGGTTGATCGGCTGCGTACCCTCCGGGTTCGGCGCGCTGCCGAAGGTGTCGCGCACCTGATCATATTCGAAGGGGTAGAAGTTGTATGGCCCCGAGATGCCGGCAATGGCCCGGATGGGCATGGTGACGCCGAAATCACGCCGGAACGAGCCATCGAGGCCAAGCATGATGGCGTTATAGGCACCGGCCGAGTGCCCCGCGACGAAGAAGCGCTTCGGATCGCCGCCATACCCCTCGATGTTGTCCTGGATCCACCGCATCGCCTCGGCGCAGTCATCGAGGAATTCCGGATACTTGACCTCCGGCCACAGCCGGTAGTCGGCAATGACGGTGATGAAACCAGCTGCGGCGAGTGCCCGCCCGGCGAACTCGTACTCGAACTTGTCCCCCGCGCGCCACGACCCGCCATAGATGAACATCACCACCGGCGACAGCCCACCCGGCTTTTCCGGACGATACATGTCGAGCTTCTTGCGCGCTCCGTCGGCGTAGGGAAGGTCGGCGATCTTCTCGACGCCCTTGTCCATCGCGTCGGCTACGTTGAAGGGCGAGAAGATGGTCACGGGATTGTCGGCGGCGGCGGGAAGGATGCTTGCCATGAGCGCAAGCAAAGCGAGGGCGAGCCGCAGGACGGCTTGAACGGGCGTGGACATCGATTGGGCAGGCCGTGCTAGGTGTTCGGGTCGAACGCTAGATTGCCCAACAAACTGAAGATTTTGTGACGCCGATGCAGCCCCATGAGTTCTGGCAGCAGCTCTCCCCACGCTCCGATGCTGCGGACGACGGCCCGTTTTCGGGGTATTACCCTGCCGCCATCGATGCCACGACGGAACTGCGACTGCCGATCCGGGTGCTGCCCGACGGCGACCATGCGCTCTGCTCCCTGATCGTGAACCAGGCCAGCTTCGTCGTCCTCGACGCGCTGGCAGCCGGCGTGGCGCAAAGGCTCGAACGGTTCGCTCCGGAGGTGATCGTCGGTCTCCCGACCCTGGGACTGACGCTCGCCGATGCCGTGGCCCGCAAGCTCGGGCACCCTCGGTATGTCGCCTGCGGGACGTCACGTAAATTCTGGTATGAGGAACGGCTGAGTGTTCCTGTCTCCTCGGTGACGACACCCGACGAAAAGCGCCTCTATCTCGACCCGCGCATGCTGCCGCTCATCCAGGGTCGCCCCGTCGTGCTGGTCGATGACGTCGTCAGTACCGGCCGCTCGATCGTCGCCGGCCTCGCTCTCCTGCGTGCAGCGGGTGTCGAACCGATGGCAGTCGCCTGCGCCATGCTCCAATCCCGACGTTGGCGGGAGCACGCCGAACTCGTCGCGCTCGACGACCGCCTGGTTTCGGTCATCGCCTCCCCGAGACTGCGCCGAACAGACCGTGGATGGGTGCGGGAATAGCTCAGTCTTTCGTGCCTCGTTCGGCCCACATCGTCTCGAACGCTGCGACGATGTTTGCCGCGAACCGATCCCTGTCCATCAGCGGCGAAGTTCGCATCCGTGACCGCAGCCTCTGCGACAGGTCGGTGAGCGCTCCTATATCGGCAGCCCTTGCCGTGGCCATCGCGAGGTACTCCGCCTCGCTCCCAGCGACCCAATCGCCCAGTCCGACGGTGCGAAGCAGGCTCGCCCCTACTCGCGCGGTAAAGCGGTCGCCCTCGAGCGTGATCACCGGCCGCCCCATCCAGAGAGCCTCGCAGGTCGTCGTGGTGCCGGCATAGGGAAACGGGTCGAGGCAGATGTCGATCTCGCCGTACGCGCGCAAGTGACCGCCGACATCCGCGACCCGGCCAAGAACATCGATCCTGTCGGCATCGACACCATGGGCGGCAAATCGCCCCGAGATCAGTTGCCTCGCCTGCTGGGCCCCAAGGGTCGGTGACTTCAGCACCAGTCGGCCATCGGGCACGCCATGCAGGACCCGCGACCACAGTTTGATGGTCGCCCCACTCAGCTTGCCCAGGTTGTTGAAGCTGCCGAACGTCACATGGCCACGCGTCAGTGCCGGAACGGGCGGGACATCTGGAGCCGATGGCTCGCTGAACAGCAGGTAGCACTCCGGCAGCCGCATCGGGCGCTCGGAGAAACATGCTTCATCCGCGAGAGGAAGCACATGGGCATCGGCGAGGATGTAGTCCATCTCGGCGAGACCCGTCGTACCGGAATAGCCCAACCACGTCGCCATGACCGGCGCCGGCCGATACGCGAAGACCGGCAGGCGATTTGCGCCGCTATGCCCAGACAGGTCCACCAGGACGTGGATACCGTCATCCGCGATCGCCTTGGCGGCGGCCCGGTCCGAGATCCGGGTGATGTCCCGCCAGCCGACGAATCGGCTGCGAAGGCGCACCGTGACATCGTCCGCCGCGTCGCGGGTGGCGTAAGCGAAGAGCAGGTGTCCCGCGCCGGTGAGGGCGGGCAGTGCTCCTAGAAGAAACTGGGCCACGGCGTGATGCCGCAAGTCGCCAGACACGAACCCGATCCGCAGCGGTGAACCTGCGGTCCGCTTTGGCCGGGCGTCCAGTACACGACCTGCCGCCTTGCGCCCTGCAACCTCCCCGAACGCACGAGATTCCCGCGACAGGTCAGTCCCCGACACCGCATCCGAGTAGTTGAGGGTCATGATCAGGTCACTCCGCGCCTTCAGGTTGTCGGGCGCGGCATCAACAACGGCGGTGAGTTCGGCGATCGCTTCGTCGATCCGGCCAAGTTGCTGGAGCATGTCCCCCAGGTTGGTGCGGTACGACGGGAAGTCCGGGCGTAGTTGTGCGGCGAGGCGGAAACTCGCCGCCGCTTCCTCGAGGCGCCCCTGTCGACGTAGTGCGGTTCCGAGGTTTGCGTGCGCATCGGCGCGCTCCGGCGCCAGCGAAGTTGCCTTCCGCGCGGCCGCCTCAGCATCGGTGAACCGGCGGCCGAGGATGAATGTGGCGGCGAGGTTGCTGTGAAACTCGGCATTGTCAGGCGCTACCCGGCATGCCTCCGCCATGGCTTCGGCCGCTTCGTCGAGGCGCATCTGCTGCTGCAGGGCGACGCCGAGCAGGTTGAGGGTCGCGGCGTCAGGCGGACGTTGCTTTACGAGGTCTCGAAGCGTGGACTCGGCGTCGCCCCAGGCTCCGGAGCGCAGGTGATCGAGGGCTTGTTCGAGGTGGTTGGTCTGGTTGGGCATTGCGGTTGGTTAGCGCAAACACAAACACCCCACCAGCGTTAGCTGGTGGGGTGTTTGTTTAGTCTGGTGTAGAGAGATTTGAGTGTTTTTGGCAGACCCGGCAGCGACCTACTTTCCCAGGCC
>JAEYYP010000206.1 GCA_023428425.1 Pseudomonadota bacterium | reverse complement strand
ATCCATGACTGCCAATGCTCGAAAGCCCAACAGTGCTGCCCTGATCCGCTGGTCCGGCCTCGCCGCCATTGCTGGCGGTCTCATCTTCGCCGGCATCCAACCCATCCATCCGGCCGACTATCTGCCGTCGGTAACGACCGGCACCTGGGCCATCTTCATGTATCTCAAGCTCGCCATGTGCCTGTTCTTCCTGATCGGCATCACCGGCCTCTACAGCCGCCAGGCGGACCGTGCCGGATGGCTGGGTTTCGCAGGGTTCGTGCTGCTGATCATCACATGGTTCCTGCAGTCGGTCTTCATCTTCGTCGAAGGCTTCATCCTGCCGATCGCGGTCGCCCCGGCGCCGCAGCTCGTCGAGAGCTTCCTGACGCTGGCGAACGGCACCCAGCCGACGATGGATATCGGTCCCGCGGTAGCCGTGTATGCCGTGGCCGGTCTCTGTTACATGCTCGGCGGGTTGCTCTTCGGCGTTGCCACGGTCCGCGCTGGCATCCTGCCGAAGTGGGCTGCGATCCTCCTCGCCATAGCGGCCGTGCTCACGCCGGCTGCCGCCCGCCTGCCCCCCGAACTGCAGCGTCTCGCCGGCATCCCCGTGGGTCTCGCCATCGCCTGGCTTGGTTACGGTCTGTGGTCAGAGCGGCGGCAGCCCGCGGCTGCTCAGGCAAGAGTGCGGCAGGGCCTCAGTCAGCCGGCGCAATAGCAACCTTAGTGGACCCGACAGGCGGTCCCCGCCGCCTGCCTCTTGGTGGGCAAGGTGAGATCTGTGTTGAGGGCGGAAGCCATGAGGAGGCGAATAGTACTGCTTCGCGGTGCGACTGCCGAGGAAGTATCCCTCGAAACTTGCTTTCGATGTTCGGGAATGCAGCGGTCCCACGTCTGCTTCTGGCGCGAAACCGACCTTTGGTTCCGCGCCCGCTGCCTAGAGTTCGATTTGCTCCGCGAGCCGAAGCGCATCGTCTACTTCCACCCCTAGGTAGCGCACCGTAGTTTCAATCTTGGCGTGGCCGAGCAGCAACTGTACCGCCCTTAGGTTGCCAGTCTTCCGATAGAGTTGCGCGACCTTGGTTCTACGCAACGAGTGAGTGCCAAACCCCCGGTCGTCTAGCCCGATGTTGCCGATCCACCGGTGCACAATGCGAGCGTATTGCCGGGCGGAGATGTGAGCGCGACCGCGAGTGCGGCTCAGGAACAGGTAGCCATCTACTGATGGCTGGCTTGCCAACAAACGCTCGACCGATTGCCGGGTCACCTCCGTGATCTCGAATTGGACGGGGCGACCGGTCTTTTGCTGAATTACGACTCCGCGGTCGCGCACAACTCTGCCAGAGCAGACGTCCTCAACCTTGAGCCGGACCAGGTCCGACGCTCGCAGCTTGCTGTCGATCGCAAGGTTGAACAGAGCGAGGTCCCGGGCCGAGGCCGACATCTCCAGTCGAACGCGGATGGACCATACCTGCCTCGGCAACAGCGGGCGCTTCTGGCCAACTATGAGTCCTTTGTTCCAAGGCCTGCGAACCTGAATGGCGGTATCCATGGCGACTTTCTCACCATCCCGCCCCACCGCTTCGCTCCCGCGAGCGGCTTAACATAGCTCAAAAGGCCGGTTTCTGGCCCAAAGCAGACTTTGGGACCGGCGTCATCGCGATCGACTCGCTCCATCTGGAAACTGGTTGCTAGTCGTTTCGGCAGCGTAAAATAGCCGCGCCCGCCGGGGCACGAGGGCAACGTACAGGCGATGGACTGGCGGACCCAATAGTTGAGCTGGACAGAGGTAGGATAAGTGGCACCGGATGAGCTGCCACCGTATCGGACGCTCAGCGAAGGGTGACCCATCCCTGCTCAGCTCACGCTACTCCCTAACGCACTAGCCCTTGACTCCCCCATCGCTAAGGCCGCTCACCAGATAGCGCTGGGCCAGAAGGAAAACCACCGTGATCGGCAGGCCCGAGAGGATCGCCGCCGCGGCAAAATCGCCCCAGAGATAGCGCTGCTCGTAGAGGTAGGAGCGCGCGCCGACGGCCAGCGTCATATTATTGGTCTCGCGCAACAGCACCGAGGCCACCGGGTATTCGGTGACATGGCCGATGAAGCTCAGGACAAACACCACCGCCAGGATCGGCACCGACATCGGCAGAAGCACGTAGCGGAATGTCTGCCACGGGGTGGCGCCGTCGATCTGCGCCGCCTTGTCCATCGCCGGATCGATCGAGTCGAAATAGCCCTTGATAGTCCAGATGTGGAGCGTGATGCCGCTGAGATAGGCGAGGATCAGCGACCAGTGGCTGTCGACACCGAGCACCGGAGTGACGTTCCCCAGCGCGTCGAAGATCGTGTAGATGGCGATAACCGTCAGCGCCGCCGGGAACATCTGGACGATCAGCAGCGTGTCGAGAATGGCGCCGCGGCCGCGGAACTTGAGCCGCGAGAACGCATAAGCGGCGGTCATCGAGAGGATCAGGATGCCCGCCGAGGCGATGGCGCCGATCTTGATCGAGTTGAACAGCCACATCAGCACCGGGAAGGGCGGCTGCAGCACCGTGCCGTCGGGCTGTGTGTAGGGGATGCCCAGCGCCAGCGACCAGTGCTCGAAGCTGATCGGATCGGGGATCAGGCTGCCGGTCGAGAAATTGCCAGGCCTGAGCGAGATCGACAGCACCACGAGGAACGGAAACAGGATCAGCGCAATGAACGCGATGAGGAAGCCGTGGGCGGCGAGCTTCTTCCAGAACAGCGCGCGCGGGCGTTCGACGATCATGTTCAGCCCCTCCCCAGCGC
>JAEYYP010000199.1 GCA_023428425.1 Pseudomonadota bacterium | reverse complement strand
ACCAAGGCGAGGTCAGGGCCTTGGGCTGATGAAGTGCAGCGCGGCGGCGCCGTATTCGCGGCGGTCGTCGAGGGTGAAGCCTTCCGGCAGCGTGACCGTGGCTTCGCTGGCTTCTTCCAGTACGATCGTGGCGTCGGGAGCGAGCCAGTTGCCGTCGCGGAGGGAGGCCAGGGCCAGTTCGCCGAGGCCCTTGTTGTAGGGCGGATCGAGGAAGACGAGGTCGAAGGGGCCCATGGTGCCGGCGGCGCCGAGCGCGGTGGCGTCGCGGCGAAGCAGCTTGGCGATGCCGGCTATGCCGAAGGACTCGATGTGGTCGCGGACAAGGCCCCGGGCCTCAGCGCCAGTATCAACGAAGACTGCCGACTGCGCACCGCGCGACAGGGCTTCGAGGCCCAGCGCGCCGGTGCCGGCGAACAGATCGAGGACCTTCAGGCCATCGAGATGCACGCCGATACGGCTCGCGAGAATGTTGAACATGGCCTCGCGGGCCCGATCAGACGTGGGGCGGACGCTCCCGTCGGAGGGCGAGAGCAGCGCCTTGCCGCGAAACTTGCCAGCGACGATGCGCATGGCTTACGGGCGCGGCTTGCGCGGGCCGCGCGGCTTGTCGCCACCGGGACGAGTACCCCCCGACGACGGACGCGAGCCACCGGGCTTGCCGGCGTAGGGCTTGCCACCTGGTTTGCTGCCGAAGGAGGGCTTGGTGCCGGCGGTGTAGGTGCGGGAGGGGCGATCGCCACCTTCCCTGGGCGGCCGGGTGCCGCCTTCGCGCGGTGGGCGGGTGCCGAAGGGCTTCTTGTCGCCGTATGACCGCGCCGGCCGCTCGCCGCCGTCGGGTCGCGGCGTATAGGTGCGGGCGGGACGATCACCGGCCTCGCTGCGCGGCGTGTACGGCTTCTTGTCGCCGAAGTTGCGGGCAGGGCGTTCGGCGCCGTCGGGGCGCGGCGTGTAGGGCTTCTTGGCGAAGGACGGCTTGTCACCGAACTTCTTGTCCCCGAAAGACTTGCGCGGACGGTCGCCATCCTCGCGCGGGCCGCGACTGAACGGCTTGCGATCACCGAAGGGCTTGTCGCCGAAGCTCTTGCGCGGCGGGCGGGCATCGCCGCCGTCGTCGAAGGGGCGGGCCGAGCGGGTACGCGACGCGAAGCTGCGGGCCGGGCGCTGGTCGTCACCCTCGCCGGCGGCGCGGGCCCGACCGCGATTGCCGAAACCCGGCTTGTCGGTGAACTTCTTCGGTCCACCGAAGGGCTTGTCGCCGAACTTGCGATCGCCGGAGCGGGCCGGACGGTCGCCGAACTTCTTGTCACCGAATGCCTTGCCGCCAGGACCAGGCTTGGCGCCAAAACTCTTGCGCGGGCGCTCTTCGCCACCCTCCTCGCGGGGCTTGCGGGCCTTCACGTCATGGTGGGCGGGGCGGCCGAAATTGGCGGCCGAGCTGTCATCGGGATCCCAGCGCTTGTCGCCGCCGGAGCGCTGGCGCTTCACCTCGTGCTCGCCTTCGGTGCCATCGTCGAAATGGACGACGCGGATGTCGCGCTCGCGTTCCTCGCGGGCCTCTACCGGCCTGGCAGGGCGCTTGGGAGCACGGCCGGGGCGATCCTGCCGCGGCGCAGCCTCGCGCGCTGCGGCGGCGAGCGCCTCGGAATCATCGTCCTCGAAGCGGAAGCCCCTGTCGCGCCCGGAGGTACGGGGCGAGTCCTTGGCAAGCGGCGCCTTGCCGGGAGCCGCGGCACGCAGCCTGGGATTGGTGGCTTTCTTCTTCTGCGCCGCGACCTCGGGCATGTCGCTGTCGAAATCGGCGCCGGCCTCGTCAGCGAGGCGGCGGCCGAGCTGCTCGCGCAGGACGCGGGCGGGCACGGTCTCGACTTCACCCTCGGCGAGGTCGCCGAGCTGGAACGGTCCGTAGGAGACGCGGATCAGGCGGTTCACCTGCAGGCCGAGCGCGGCGAGGACGTTCTTGACCTCGCGGTTCTTGCCTTCGCGCAGAGAGAGCACCATCCAGGTGTTGGAGCCCTGGGCGCGTTCGAGCTGGGCCTCGATGGGGCCGTACTGCACGCCCTCGAACTCGATACCGTCCTTGAGCCCGTCGAGCTGCTCCTGCGTCACCTGGCCGAAGGCGCGGACGCGATAGCGGCGCAGCCAGCCGGTGGCCGGGAGTTCGAGGACGCGCTTGAGGCCGCCATCGTTGGTGACGAGCAGCAGGCCCTCGGTGTTGATGTCGAGCCGGCCGATGGAAACGACGCGGGGCAGGCCCTTTTCGTCGAGCGCTTCGAAGATGGTGGGGCGGCCTTCGGGGTCCTTCTCGGTCACCACGAGGCCGGCGGGCTTGTGGTAGAGCCAGACGCGGGTGCCCTGGCGGGCGGCGAGCGGCTCGCCATCGACCTTGATCCGGTCCTTGTCGGAAACGTTGAAGGCGGGCGTCAGCACCTTCTTGCCGTTGACGGTGACGCGGCCATCCTTGATCCAGCCTTCGGCGTCGCGGCGCGAGCAGAGGCCCGATCGGGCAATGACCTTGGCCAGACGGTCGCCGGCCGTGGCGGTGGCGGTGGGATCAGACATCGATGTTACTCCTGCGGGATCGCCCCTTCCATGGAGTCGATCAGCGCATCTTTCGAGTGGAGGGGCCGCTACCCGGCCCCGTGGGTCAGTTCACCTGCGCGGCGAGGGCCTTGCGGACCTCCGGCGGGCAGGACTTGTCGTCGAGGGGCACCAGTTCGCCGTTCGGGGCCAGGCAAACCATATCCTTGCCCTTGACGGTGGTGAAATATTCCTCGGGCGGAAGGTAGAGCGGTCGTGCGCCGCCCTGGAGGCGTGCTGCGGTAAAGCGGGCCGTCAGCTGCCTGGACTCGGCATCGGTAAGCGGGCGACCATCGAGCGTGCGAAGATCGACGACGCGGGCGTTGCGAAGGCGCTTGATATCGTCTTCGGTCAGACCACTTGTGTCGATGCGGGCGTTCGATACGTCTTCCGGCAGCAGGGTTTCCGCAGCCGCAACCTTCGAATCGGACGGCGGCGGCAGCGAGGCGGACTTCGGCAGCACGAGCGGGGCGCGCGGCTGGATGTTCTCGTCCTTCTTCTCGCGATCGAGCAGGCCCATGACCTTCATGGTGTCGGTCATCACTTCGCGCTCGAAGGTGCCGATATCGGAAAGGGCGTTGGTGCCTTCGGTGGTGGTGCAGGCAGCGAGGCCGGCGGCGAGAATCAGGCCAAGCGACAGCAATCCGGCACGCGACATGGCTTGAAGAGCGGGCCGCCGCCCGGACACCTTATGCAGCATGAGACTTCCCTTATTCCCCGACGGGTCGGCCTTATAGACCATGGAGGGCCGTAAGGCCAGATTGAGGCGCCTTTGCGATCAGGATCTTGCCTTGCGACCGATCCCCAGCACATCGAGGATCAGCAGCAACACGCCCGCCGTGATCGCCACATCGGCCAGGTTGAAGATGTAGAACGACCAATCCTGCCAATGAAAGTGAAAGAAATCGGCAACGGCGCCGTAAAGCAGCCGATCGAGGGCGTTGGAGAGCGCTCCGCCGATCACCAGCATCAGGCCGAAGCGGACCAATGTATCGGACGTCCGCCACCACCAGATGCCGAGTCCGACGATCGCGACAGCAGCGACCAGGCCGAGGACCCAGACCGGCAGGTCGCCGAACAGGCCGTAGGAGACGCCGGTGTTCCAGACCAGGACGTAGTCGAAGAACGGGGTAACGGTGACCATCTCGCCGCCGCGCCACTGCGCCAGGTCGACCTGCGCGAACTTGTGGCCGCGATCGAGGGCGAAGGCGAGGAGACCGAGCAGGAGCGAGGGGAGGTGGCGGTTCATGGGTGGTACGAACTGACCGGGACGGCCCCCTCCCGGCCTCCCCCATGAAGGAGGAGGTGAAGGGGGTGCGCCACTTCCAGGTCACATGCGCCGACGCCCACCGCCCCCCTTGTGGGGGAGGTAGCGAAGCTTTGGCGAAGCCTTAGCGAAGCTAGGAGGGGGGTATCTCCCGCGCTCAGGTTCAACCTGCCTGCCCCGCGGCCTTGAGTTCGCGCATGGCTTGCGCGTCGCGGAGGCTGAGGTCGGGGTAGTCGGGGTCGGTGCCGACTTCGGGGAGGATGCGCCAGGAGCGGGCGCAGCGGTTGCCCTCGGCCTTGGCGAAGACCACGGCCACACCCTTGACCTCATCAAGGCGGAAGGCGTCGGCGGGACCATCGGCCTCTGTGATCTCGATGTCGGAGGTGATGGAGACCTCGGCCATGTCGATGCCGCGTACGGCAGCCGCGAGGTCCGGGTCAGCGATGAATACCTTCGGCGCGGCCTCGAGCGAGGAGCCGATGACCTTGTCGCGGCGCGCGACTTCGAGCGCACCGGTGACTGTCTTGCGCACTTCGCGAACCTTCTCCCACCGGGCGTCGAGCTTGTCGTCGAGCCAGGTGTCGGGGAGCTTGGGGAACTCGCGGAGGTGGACCGAAGAGTCGTCGCCGGGGTGACGTTCGAGCCAGGCCTCTTCCATGGTGAACACGAGGATGGGCGCGAGCCAGGCGGTCAGTGCGTCGAAGACCTGGTCGAGCACGGTGAGGCTGGCGCGGCGGCGGACCGAGGAGATCGGGTCGCAATAGAGCGCATCCTTGCGGATGTCGAAATAGAACGCCGAGAGGTCGATGTTCATGAAGTTCGACAGCGCGGCGACGATGCGCTTGTAGTCGTAGCTCTCGTAGGCTTCGCGGACCAGGACGTCGAGTTCCTTCAGCCGGTGCAGGACCAGCCGCTCGAGCTCGGGCATGTCGCGGTAGTCGACCGTCTCGTCAGCCTTGCGGTGGGCGAGGTTGCCGATGAGCCAGCGCACGGTGTTGCGCAGCTTGCGGTAGCTGTCGACGGTGGAGTTGATGATCTCCTTGCCGATGCGCAGGTCGTCCGAATAGTCGGACTGGGCGACCCAGAGGCGGAGGATATCGGCGCCGTACTGCTTGATGACGTCCTGCGGGGCGGTGGTGTTGCCCAGCGATTTCGACATCTTCTTGCCCTCGCCATCGAGGGTGAAGCCGTGCGTCAACACGCTCGCGTAGGGCGCAAAGCCGTTGGTGGCGCAGCTTTCGAGCAGGGACGAGTGGAACCAGCCGCGGTGCTGGTCGGAGCCCTCGAGATACATGCCGGCGGGGAACTGCATGTCGGGCCATTTCTGCGGGTTGCGCAGGACCCAAGAATGCGTGGTGCCGCTCTCGAACCAGACATCGAGGATGTCGTCGATCTTCTGCCAGTCGGCAGGGTCGACCGGCTTGCCCTCATGCATGGCGCCAGCGAGGAATCGCTCCTTGGCGCCGGGCTTGAACCAGGCGTCGGCGCCCTCTTCCTCGAAAGCCTGGCCGATGCGGTGATTGACCTGCTCGTCCTTGAGGATGGTGTCGGTCGCCTCGTTGTAGAATACGGCGATCGGCACGCCCCAGGCGCGCTGGCGGCTGAGCACCCAATCGGGGCGGTCGGCGATCATCGAGCGGAGGCGGTTCTGTCCGGCCTGCGGGTAGAACTTGGTGGCGTCGATGGCGGCGAGCGAACGGGCGCGCAGGGTGTCGCCCGGCTTCCCCATGATGTCGCGGTCCATGTAGACGAACCACTGCGGGGTGTTGCGGTAGATGATCGGCTTCTTGGAGCGCCAGGAATGCGGATACTGGTGCTTCACCCGGCCGCGGGCGACCATCATGTTGCGCTCGGCGAGCGCCGTGATAACGCGGTTGTTGGCATCGCCCTTCTTGCCGCTGTCGTCGATGACGCGGGCGCCCTCGAAGCCTGGGGCGGCGGCGGTATAGAAGCCGGCGTCGTCGACGACATAGGGGATGGCGGTGTCGATGCCGCGTTCGGCGAGGGCGCGGCCGGAATCCATCCAGATCCCGAAGTCGTCGAGGCCGTGGCCCGGCGCGGTGTGGACGAAGCCGGTACCGGTGTCGTCGGTGACGTGCTCGCCGTTGAGGAGGGGAACGGGGAAGTCGTAGCCGCCACCAAGGCCGCGGAGGGGGTGATGACACGCCATCTGCTCTAGCTCGTGAAGGGCTAGTTCGCGCCCTTCACGCGCCTCGACCTTGGCCGCCTTGAGCACCTCCGGCGCGAGCTTCGTCGCGAGAACCAGCTTGTCGCCGACCGCCACCCACGGTTTCGCTCCGTCGGCGCGCTCGGGGGCGGAAGTAACGTAGAAAATGCTGTAGTCAATGCGGGCCGCGAAGGAGATACCGCGATTGGCTGGGATCGTCCACGGGGTGGTCGTCCATATTACAACCGACGCCCCTTCCAGCGACTCCTCGGCTCTCAGTTCGTCAACTCGCTCAGGAGCGACGCCCTGCTTCTCATAAACGCTGGCACGAACGTCTACCTGCTGCTTGTCGTACTCGCGATCGAAAGAGAAAACCGGGAACTTCACCCAGATGGTGTCGCTCTCGTAGTCGGCATACTCGACCTCGGCTTCGGCGAGGGCGGTGCGTTCGACCACCGACCACATGACGGGCTTCGACCCGCGATAGAGCTGCCCGGAAGCGGCGACCTTCATCAGCTCGCGGGCGATCTGCGCTTCGGCATCGAAGCTCATGGTGAGGTAGGGGTTCGACCAGTCGCCGACGATGCCGAGCCGCTTGAACTCATCGCGCTGGGTATCGACCCAGAACTGCGCGAAGGTCCGGCACTCGCCGCGGAACTCGTTGATCTCGACGTCGTCCTTGTTCTTGCCCTTGGCGCGATACTGCTCCTCGACCTTCCATTCGATGGGGAGGCCGTGGCAATCCCAACCCGGCACGTAGGCCGAATTGTAGCCGAGCATGGTCTTGGAGCGGCTCACCAGGTCCTTGAGGATCTTGTTGAGTGCGTGGCCGATATGGATGTTGCCGTTGGCGTAGGGCGGGCCGTCATGCAGGGTGAAGAGCGGCTTGCCCTGCCCGTTGGCGCGCTGGCGAGCGTAAATGTCCATGTCTTCCCAGCGCTGCAGCCAGGTCGGCTCGCGGGCCGGGAGGCCGGCGCGCATGGGAAATTCGGTCTGGGGCAGGAAAAGCGTCGCGCTGTAGTCGGTTTCCGCGCCGCCGGGTGCGTGATCGTTCATCGGACAAGGTACCTTGAAAGCTGCGGGCTTTTAGCAAGCGAGCCCGGCAGGCGAAAGAACTTTGGTGGCCGAGGCGGCCGGGACTAGCGGAAGAACCCCAGCGCCAGGTCCAGTTCTGACACCGGCAGCGTCGCCTGGAGCTGGCGGCGCGCTACCGCCGCATCGTTGTTGACGGCGGCAATCAGCTCGTCCAGCCCGCGGAACTTCTCCTGCCCGCGCACATGGCCGAGCAGCGCGACATCCAGCGTCTCGCCGTATATGTCTTCGTCGAAATCGAAGATCCACGTCTCGAAGGG
>JAEYYP010000144.1 GCA_023428425.1 Pseudomonadota bacterium | reverse complement strand
GGCCCGGAGGGCTTCTATTGCCCCCGCTTGAACACCTTCAAGTATGTCAGTTCTTTCACGACCTTCGTCGCGATCGCCTCAACCGGGTCAGCGACGTCGACCTTCAGCACGTTCTCGTCCTCGGAGGGGCGTTCTAGGGTCGCGAACTGGCTGTCGAGGAGCTTGGGGTTCATGAACTCGTGGGCGCGGGCCTCGATGCGCTTGCGGATCACCTCGATATCGCCGTCGAGGAAGACGAAGAGGATGGGCTCCCCCGCCTTCTCGGTGAGGAAGTCGCGATAGGCACGCTTCAGCGCAGAGCAGGCGCCGACTGCAACGCCTTTCTGGTCGGCAGCTACACGCAAGGCGCCGGCGAGAGTTTCGAGCCAGGGCCAGCGGTCTTCGTCCTGCAGGGGGATGCCGGCGCGCATCTTCTCCTTGTTGGCAGGCGGGTGGTAGCCGTCGCCGTCGAGGAACGGAGCATGCAGGCGTCGCGCGATGGCGGCGCCGGTGGCGGATTTGCCCGAGGAGGAGACGCCCATCGCAATGATGATGCGAGCGCCCTCAAACGGTAGCTGTGAATGCGCCGTCGACATAGAGGATGTGTCCATTCACGAAAGTTGCAGCGTCTGAAGAGAGGAAGACGGCGGCACCGCCCAGTTCCTCGGGCTTGCCCCAGCGGCCCATGGGAGTGCGCTTCTCGATCCAGGCGTTGAAGTCCTCGTTCTTGAGGAGCGCCTCGTTCAACTCGGTGGCGATGTAGCCTGGGGCGATGCCGTTGACGTTGATGTTGTACTTCGCCCAGTCGACAGCCATGCCCCGCGTCAGGTTGGCGATGGCGGCCTTGGAGGCCGAGTAGGGCGCCACCGAAGCACGGGCGAAGGTGGAGAGCACCGAGCAAATGTTGATGATGCGGCCGCGCTTGCGTTCGATCATGCCCTTCACGACAGCGCGGCTGACGAGGAAAGCCGAGGTGACGTTGGTGGACATCACCTGCTCGAACTTCTCGAGCGGCCAGGTTTCCAGCGGCGCGCGGTGCTGCATGCCGGCATTGTTGACGAGGATATCGATGGGACCGATCTCGGTCTCGGCGTGGGAGATGGCATCCTCGACGCTTTCTTCCGAGGTGACGTCGAAGGCCATGGCCTTCACCGAATAGCCTTTCTCCACCAGCTTGGCGGCGGCGGCGCCGAGCGCCTCCTGGTCACGTCCGTTGATCAGCAGTTCGGCACCGGCCGCGCCAAGCGCCTCGGCGATGCCGAAACCGATGCCGCGGCTCGATCCGGTCACCAGGGCCCGCCTGCCGGCGAGCGAAAACATTGCATTCAGATCCAACCTTATCCCCTCCCGAGGGCATTCCTTGTTCGCCGCGCACGGCACTCGAAGCCGAGACTAGTTTATGCAGCCATGCATGGTAAGTGCGGAAAGCGCCCGCAATGCCCACTTGGTAGGGGCTGCTAGGGGTGGCGTTCCCGGGTGGCGCGTGCCAAAAAGCCGCGCGAGGAAAACCAATACCTATCGACGGAGAATATGATGGCGTCTGCCGACATCGGCCTGATCGGGCTCGCGGTAATGGGCTCCAACCTGGCGCTGAACATTGCCGAGAAGGGCTACACTATCGCCGTGCACAACCGGACGGCGTCGAAGATCGACGACTTCATGGGCATGGCGAAAGAGCAGGGGCTCGACGGCAAGGTCGTGCCCGAGGCCGACCTCGTTCAGTTCATCCAGTCCGTCAAGCGGCCGCGCTCGATCATCATCATGGTCAAGGCGGGCAAGCCGGTCGACGAGATGATCGAACAGCTGCTGCCGCACCTCGAGAAAGGTGACGCGATCCTCGAATGTGGCAACTCGCTCTACACCGATAGCCAGCGCCGTTTCGAATACCTGCGCGACAAGGGGATCGGCTTCCTCGGCATCGGGGTCTCCGGTGGCGAAGAGGGCGCGCGCCACGGTCCGTCGATCATGGTCGGCGGTCCCGAGCAAGAGTGGAAGAACGCCCAGCCGATCCTCGAGGCGATTTCGGCCAAGTTCAACGGTGAGCCGTGCTGCGCCTATCTCGGCGAGGGCGGCGCGGGCCACTTCGTCAAGATGATCCACAACGGCATCGAGTACGGCGACATGCAGATGATCGCCGAGGTCTACGGCGTGATGCGCGACGGCCTCGGCATGGACCCTGCGGCGGCGGCCAAGGTGTTCAAGGACTGGGACAAGGGTCAGCTCAACTCGTACCTCATCGAGATCACCGGCCACGTGCTGGACGCAGTCGAGCCCCAGACGGGCAAGCCGCTCGTCAGCCTGATCCTCGACAAGGCGGGCCAGAAGGGCACCGGCACCTGGACGGCGATCGCCGCGCAGCAGCTTGCCGTCCCCGCTACAGCCATCGAGGGCGCAGTCGCGGCCCGGTCGATCTCGTCGCGGAAGAGCGAGCGCGTTGCTGCCGAGGCCGCCTACGGCAAGCCGGCAGCCGGCAAGGCAGACGTCTCGCTCGCCGACCTCGAACAGGCGCTGCTCGCTGGAAAGATCGTGTCGTACGCGCAGGGTTTTGCGGTGCTCTCCAAGGCATCGGAGGAGTTCGGTTGGAACCTGCCGCTCGCCACCATCGCCAAGATCTGGCGCGCCGGCTGCATCATCCGCTCGCGCTTCCTCGACCAGATGTCGGCGGCCTATGCCAAGGGCGAGGCGGTCAACCTGCTGATGGTGCCGGACTTCGTTGCAATCATGAAGACGGCCAACAAGTCGCTCCGCAAGGTCGTGGCGGCCGCGGCACTCGGCGAGTTCCCGCTGATCTGCCTCTCGGCCTCGCTCGCCTACTTCGACAGCTACCGGCAAGCGCAGGGCACAGCCAACCTCACGCAGGGCCAGCGTGATTTCTTCGGCGCCCATGGCTTCGAGTTGACCGATCGCACGGGCGAGCAGCATGGCACCTGGCCCTCGACGCTCGGCAAGTAGGGCCGGTGATCGTTGATTTTCACGGAGCGCTCGGCCATCTGGTCGAGCGTTACCTTTCCGAGGTAGCCGAACTTGATGAGCGGCTGGCCCTGCTGCGCTGGCAGATTTCGGAACGGCACGCGCTCGATGATCGGCGAACGATGCCGGGGCACGTCACGACCAGCGCCTTCGTCATCTCGCCGGACGCCCGGCAGGTGCTGCTGATCGACCACAAGGTTATTGGACGCTGGCTGCAGCCCGGTGGCCATTGCGAGCCGGCGGCGTTGTTCTCGGCTTCGGCCGCCCGCGAGGCGATCGAGGAAACGGCTGTCGTCGGACTGGAACTGCATCCTTGGCACCAGGGCGGCGACCTGCCGTTAGTGATCGACAGCCACGAGGTCCCCGGCAAGCCGTCTCGCAACGAGGCGCCGCACTACCACCACGACCTGCAATACCTGTTCGTCGCCGATCCCGGGCGTCCATTGGTAGCCCAGGAGGACGAGGTCAGCGCTGCCGGCTGGTTCCCGATCGACGCGCTCGAACCGATTTCACCACGCGGCCTAAGGCGTATCCGGGCGCTGTAGGCTACTTCGCCCCGCCGTTGCCGTTTCCGTTTTCATCATGCGGAGCGGTCTGCTGCTGGCCCGGCTGCCCCAACTCGTGGTGGTGCTCCTTCTTGGACACACGCGGCCGGTGCATCAGGTCGAAGCGCCACACGGCGTAGGTGAACACTGCTGCGGCAATCAGCACCATCACGCCCGAACCGAGGAAGGGGGCGCCAGGGAAGTAGTTGGGGCTGCCTTCCTGACCCTTGCTGAAATGGTTGAACAGCTGCGTGGCCATCAGTGGCCCGAGGATTGCTGCCAGCGAATTGGTCGCGTTGATCGCCCCCTGCAGTTCACCCTGTGCGTCGTCGGCGACCTGGTGCGACATTAGCGAGTTGATGGCGGGTCCGGCGAGGCCGGCCAGCGAGCCGATGATGAGGAAGATGTAGAGCGGCAGCTCGGAGTGGATGAACGCAGTGCCGGTGAAGGCCACGGCGGCGCAGAGCATGCCGATCAGTACCGTCGACCATTCGCCGAGCCGCTTGATGATCGGCCCCATCAGCACGGCCTGGCTGATGGCGAAGCCGAGGCCGAAGGCGCCGAGCGCGATGCCGATCTGCCCCGACGAGAATTTCAGCACCTCGATGGTGAAGAAGGGCCACGCGGTCGGGAAGGCCTGGCTGGCGAGGGTGAACAGCAGCAGGGTGCCGAGCAGCCACAGGACGACCGGTATCCGGCTCAGGGCCCAAAGCGCCCCGAACGGGTTGGCGCGAGCGAGGCGGAAGGGGCGGCGCCGGCCCTTACCGAGGCTCTCCGGCAACACGAAGAAGCCAAGCACAAGGGCCGAAGCAGCAAGCGCGGCGGCAGCGTAGAACGGAAAGCGCGGGCCCAGTTCACCGAGCGTGCCTCCGACCACCGGACCGGCGATGAAGCCGAGGCCGATGGCGGCGCCGATGAGGCCGAAGCGCTGCGCCCGCTGCTCCTTGGGGGTGATGTCGGCGATGTATGCCGTGGCGGTCGCGACCGACGCGCCCGAGATGCCCGCGATGGTGTGGCCGATGAACAGCCAGACGATGTTGGGCGCAAATCCCATTATGACATAGTCGATCGTCAGGCCGGTGAGGGCAATGAGGATGATCGGGCGGCGCCCGAACCGGTCGGACAGGTTGCCGAGCGCCGGGCCGAACAGGAACTGCATCAGGGAATACGAGAAGACCAGATAGCCGCCGAGCACCGCTGCCTGCGCGTTGGTGCCGCCAGTCAGTTCGCCGATCAGCGTGGGCAGGACCGGCAGGACGATGCCGTAGCCCAGCATGTCGAGGAAAATCGTCAGTAGGATACAGGCGAGGGTCAACCGGGATGTGGGCGAAACAGACATCAGCGGGCGTCAGGTCCTTTGCGATCGGGCGCAGATGACACGCACCGGCGTGCCTAAGCAAGCGCGGAGGGCGGCGTCAGGTTGCGTCGCGCGCCTCTCTTTGTGGGGCGGGCGGGATCGATGGCGGATCGGGTGACGGATCGTAGCCATAGAGCCAGGCGAGGCGCTTGAGATGGCCAAGCGGTCCCTGAAGCTTCACCACGGTATCGCGGGCGAGGCTGAATGGCCATTCGAGGTGGAAGGCGGTGCCGTTGGATTCACTGAGCTTCTGCACCTGCCGGACCCGGGGCTGGCGGATGGCCTGGTAGCGGCGAAGTGCCGTCTCGGCGTCGACATCGGTCATCAGCAGCGGAGCCAGCACGGCGGCATCCTCGATGGCCATGGCAGCGCCCTGGGCCTGGAACGGCACCATGGCGTGTGCCGCGTCGCCAATCAGGCCGATGCCGCCCTCCGCCCACTGGTCGGTATCTACGGTGAAGAGCGGCCAATAGCCCCAGTCTTTGCCGGCGGCCGCGACGATGTCGTCGAAGCGGCGGCTGCCGGTGGCCGACCACGGCAGCTTCGGCATGCGCGGTGGCGCATCGCCGAGCACATCCTCCTCGCGGGCCCTCATGAACAGGGCGACGTTCATTTGCCGGCGGTGCGGCAGGGGGTAGGTCACGGCGTGATAACCGGGGCCCCAAAGCAGACTCGTTCTGTCCGGCGCGACGATCCCGGCGAGGTCGGATTGCCCCAGGGTGATGCGCCAGGCGACACGGCCTGTGTAGACCGCCCGCGGCCCCATCAGCACGTCCGTGCGGGTGCGCGAGCGCACGCCATCTGCCCCGATGAATGCAAAGGCGCGGGCCGAGCGCGACTTGCCGTCGGCCTCGTCAACCGTCACCGACACGCCGCGGGCATGGCTGACCACATCATAGGCGCGGACGCCGAACAGGATGTCGATATTGGCGAAGCGCTTGCACGCCTTGTGCAGCAACTCTGCGAGGTCGGCCCGATGCATGACGGCATAGGGGGCGCCGAAGCGGTCGAGCATCACGCCGCCGAGTTCCAGTGTCACCAGCGGCGAACGCGCGTTGAACGGGTAGACGTCGATGCCCTTGGGTTCGAACGCCACGGCATGCAGCGCCCGGTCGACCCCGAGTCGATCGAGCACGTGGCGCGCATTCGGACTGATCTGCAGGCCGGCGCCTACTTCCTGTATACCGGGGTTCCGCTCAAGCACCACGACTGTCGCGCCGAACTTGGCCAGCGCCAACGCGAGTGTCAGCCCGGCGATGCCGGCGCCGGCGATGTAGACCGTGCGTCCGTTGCCGGACATGTCCGGATCAGGCGTGTTCGGAGTGATAGATGGCCGAAAGCGGCTCGGACGTTCCGGGCGCCAGCTGCGGATTGTAGACGTACAGCGTCGAGCAGTAGGAGCAGACCGCCTCGCTGTCCTTGCCCATGTCGATATAGATGTGCGGATGATCGAACGGGGGCAGGGCGCCGACGCACATGAACTCCTTCGACCCGACCTCGATCTTCTTGAGGCCCTCGGTATTGTGGAAATGCGGGGTGCTCTCGTGCGCCATGATCGGGATTCCGGGGGAGTTGAATTCGGCCGGAACATAGAGGAGGGGGAGGGGGAAGGGAAGGTGGTTTGACCCGGGGAGGGGTTGCAACCGACCCGCGTTCCTTTAAAGCAGAACGCCTCTTTTCCGGCAGGCTCCCCATGCTCGACATCAACTGGATCAAGGCCAACCCCGAAGCTTTCGACCGCGCCCTCGCGGGCAGGAAGAACGTGCCGTTCCGTTCCGCCGAATTGCTGGCGATGGACGAGCAGCGCCGGACGGTCATTGCCTCCGTCGAAGAGGCTCAGGCGAAGCGCAACGCGCTGTCAAAGCAGATCGGCCAGGCCAAGGCCCAGAAGGACGAGGCTCGCGCACAGGCGCTGATGGACGAGGTCGCCCAGCTCAAGGAGTTGGTGCAGAACGGCGAGGCCGCCCGCAAGGACGCCGAGGACAAGCTGCGCAACGCGCTCAGCATCATCCCGAACCTGCCGCTCGAAGAGGTGCCGGTCGGCGAAGACGAGAGCGACAATGTCGAGTACTTTGGTCGCAACGGCTCGCCCGAGACCGCCGCGAAGGTCCGGCCGGCCAAGCCGAGTTTCTCGTTTGCGCCCAAGGAGCATTTCGAGACCGGTGAAGCGCTCGGCATGATGGATTTCGAGGTGGCGGCCAAGCTGTCCGGCGCCCGCTTCGTGGTGCTGAAGTCGCAACTCGCACGGCTCGAACGCGCCATCGGCCAGTTCATGCTCGACCTGCATGTGGACGAGCACGGCTACACCGAGGTGGAGCCGCCGTATCTCGTGCGCGACGATGCGCTCTACGGCACGAACCAGCTGCCCAAGTTCGAGGAGGATCTCTTCTTCGTGCAGCACGGCGAGGGCCGGCTGGGCCTGATCCCGACTGCCGAAGTTCCGCTCACGAACTTCGTGCGCGAGACCATCCTGACGGCCGACCAGTTGCCGATGCGCCTCACCGCGCTGACCCCGTGCTTCCGCTCGGAGGCCGGCTCGGCCGGGCGCGATACGCGCGGCATGCTCCGGCAGCATCAGTTCAACAAGGTCGAGATGGTGGCCATCACGGCGCCGGAGAAGTCGGGCGACGAGCACGAAAAGATGGTGTCGGACGCCGAGGACGTGCTGAAGCGGCTCGGCCTTCACTACCGCGTGATGACGCTTTCGACCGGCGACATGGGGTTCGGCGCGCAGAAAACCTATGACCTCGAGGTCTGGCTGCCGGGGCAGGATACCTACCGCGAGATCTCGTCGGTGTCGGTCTGCGGCGATTTCCAGGCCCGCCGCATGGATGCGCGCTTCCGCGACGCTGACGGCAAGGTGCGGCACGTCCATACGCTCAATGGCTCGGGGGTTGCCGTTGGTCGTGCTCTGATCGCGGTGATGGAGAACTACCAGCAGGAAGACGGCTCCATCGCCGTCCCCGACGCGCTGCAGCCCTACATGAAGGGCCTGAAGGCGATCGGTGGCCGCTCGTGAGGATCCTCCTGACCAACGATGACGGCGTCGATGCGCCGGGCATGGAAGTGCTCCGTGCCGTTGCATCAGAGCTCTCCGACGACGTGTGGGTCGTCGCGCCCGACGGCAACCAGTCCGGCGCAGGCCATCGCTTCACCTTCGGCCGCGAGCTTGGTCTCGAGCGGCGCGAGGAGAAGGTGTACGCGGTGGTGGGTGGCTCGCCCGCCGACTGCGTGGTCGCTGGCTTCACCCATGTCTGCAGGGACTTGCGCCCCGAACTCGTGCTGTCGGGCGTCAATAACGGCCAGAACCTCGGCGACATTATCAACTGCTCGGGCACCGCGGCCGGCGCGCGCGAAGGCGCGTTCCACGGCGCGCTCGGCATCGGCATCTCGCAGGCAGTGAACTACGAGAAGGGCGACCACATCGACTGGTCGAACTCCCGCAAGAACACCGCCCGGATCGTCCGCTCGCTGTGGGACAAAGTCGAGACGCGCGGGCAGGTCTATTTCAACGTGAATATTCCATGGCAGGCGGACATCACCGGCGTGAAGGTGGTGCCGTCGCAGCGCTTCTCCCGCTCACCGATGGCATACTACCCCTCCGACAATGCCGGGAAGTTCTTCATCGCGATTCCCGAGACCCCGAAGCCGCTCGATCCAGACAGCGACTTCCATACGCTCATGCACTCGTCGTCCATCACCATCACGCCATTGATGCTTCAATTGACCGATTATGGCGTGGTGGATGAACTCAACGGGGCCATTGCGCTCTGAGGCGCGGAGCGGCCTTTCGGGGCGCTCTGCCGTTCTCCCTTAACCCTACCAACCCCTGAATCCGACTCGCAAATTCTCTCAGCGGGTGCTCGGCATTTAAGTCAGTTTTTACCTTAACCGCCTAACCTCCAGTCCATTGAGTACCTGCGTACGAGTGGACTGATGAGTAACGGCCTTACCGGTAAAGCGCTTAGGATCGCAGCGATTGCAGGCATGTTCGTCAGCGCCTCGGCGCTCGCGGGATGCAGTTCGCTGAGTGGGTTGGGGTTCGACAGGACGGCGACCGGTTCGGTCAACACGTCCTCCGATTTCCAGGGCACCCAGCCGATGCCCAAGACGCTCGCCGCCCCCACAAAGGTGGCGGCGGGTCCCTTCATCCCACCCAACGATATCGGCGGCGGTTCGAGTGCCGTTGCCATGGCACCGTTGCCTGCTGGCACCCAGCAGTTGGGTACGATTACGTCTGAAGACTTGCCTTCGCTCAACTCAGATAATGGAAGCAACCAGATGATGCCCGCTGTCCAGCCCCTGAGCCCGGTGCCGGCGACCCCCAGGGTAGCGGACATCCCGGCCAGCAATCCGACGCTCGTTTCAATCCCCTCGGACGCCTATGTGCACCAGGTGGAGAGCGGCGAAAGCCTCTACACCATAGCTCGCCGCTACAACGTTACGGCGCAGGCCATCATCCAGGCCAACGGCTTCTCCTCGCCGGACAAGATCTTCGTGGGCCAGAAGCTGGTGATCCCCGGCAAGGCGAGCGTCCTCGCGCCGCTCGGCCCGAAGGGCAAGCCGGCCGATGTCACCGCAGAAACGAAGGTCGCTTCGGCTGATCCGGCTGCAACCACGCCGCTTGCTCCGGTAAAGCCGCTCGAGGCCAAGACCGCAGAGAAGCCAGTGGAAAAGCCCGTCGAGGTTGCCAAGGTCGAGCCGGCCAAGCCGCTCGAGCAACCCAAGACCGAGCCTGTTCTCTCCGGCGCCGACAAGTTCCGCTGGCCGATCTCGGGTCGCGTGATCACCGACTTCGCCAATTCGAAGGGCACCGGCATCAATATCGAGGCACCTGAAGGTGCCGCCGTGCGGGCCGCCGAAAATGGCCAGGTGATCTATGCCGGTTCGGGTGTCGAGGGTTACGGCAACCTGATCCTGATCCGCCACCCCAATGGCTACGTGTCGGCCTATGCCCACCTGCAGCAGATGAACGTCGCCAAGGGCACCGTGGTGAACCGCGGCGACAATATCGGCACGGCCGGCAAGACCGGCTCGGTGTCGAAGCCCCAGCTTCACTTCGAGCTCCGCAAGGGCGCCCCCCCGGTGGCCCCGATCCCGCTGCTCGCGAGCTGATCGACAACGGCAGAATTGAAAGAGGCCCCGGGCATCCGGGGCCTCTTCGCTTTGATCAGGTGTTGAACCCGCGGATCGAGTGCCTGATCTCCAGCGGCTGGGCCGGGTCGATATCGATCCAGGTCTTCACGCCGCGCTTGTTGATAGGGTTCGGACCGGTCGATACGTCGGTGTGGAAATCGAAGGCGGCGGCGAGAGGTTCGCAGCCTAGCGCACGGAACGAACCGTTCCACGGCTCTCCGCCGATACCGCCATCGGTGTGCCAGAACATCAGCGTCGGCAGGAGCGTGCGGTCCCAGTCGAGCTCAAAGCCGGCGCCTTCGTCCAGGTAGCGGCCCGTCAGCGGGGTAGTAACGCCGCAGAGCTGCACGTTGAAGTCGGTGCGAGGCGTGAGCGGCGCGTGCGACATGTCGACGTGGCCACCATCCTTCGGCACCGCCTCGAGGGTCGCAAACTCCTGCGTATCGGGGGAGACCGTGCGGCCGGGGTGCGTCAGCCCGAAGGCGAAATCGATATCGAGTTCGAGCCGCCCAGGTGTTTCGGGCAAGCGGAAATTCGGGTGCAGGCCGCACGAGATCGGCGCCTTGTGGCGGGCGAACACCTTCAGCGTGAAGTCTAGGGCAGGGGCTCCCTCCCGTACCGTGATGGTACGCTCGAGCCGGCGGACGACCGAGTGGGCCTCGTAGTCGAGGGCCCATGTCACCGATCGTTCATCACCCGAGACGAGGGACCAATCCTCGTGGGCTGCGGGGCCGTGGATGGTGCCATTGGCCGGCTGCGTCATCAGTGTCGACCACTCCGGCAGGTTCGGAGCAGTGCGGCCGCCGGTGCCGAAGGGGAGGCCGACGAAATCGCCCGACAGCACCCTCAGGTGCCCGGTGACCGACGGATCGTTTATTGTGCCCACCCAGGGTGCGCGCGCGAACGGCCGGAACGGCCCCTTCGGCAGGTTGAAGGTCAGGTCGGTGACGGTGCAGGCGGTTGCGACGATAGTCGCTTCGCCATGCGACCAGCGAAGCTGGTGCTGCTGCATTGGGGTTCTCCTCCCAGAGATACGGCTTGGTTCAGATGGCCTTGCCCTGCTCACCGGCAAGGGCGCGGACGAACTGGATAGCGACGCGGCCCGAACGCGCGCCACGGATCATCGACCACTCGATGGCGCGGGCGCGCAGCGTCTCGTCGTCGATGGCGAGGCCATACTGGTCGCAGTACCCGCGGATCATCGACAGAAACGTGGGCTGGTCGCAGTTGTGGAAGCCGAGCCAGAGGCCGAAGCGGTCGCTGAGCGAGACCTTTTCGTCGATGGCCTCGCCGGGCGAGATCGCGGTGGCCCGCTCGTTATCCACCATGTCGCGCGCCATCAGGTGGCGGCGGTTCGAGGTCGCGTAGAACAACACGTTCTCGGGTCGGCCTTCGAGGCCGCCATCGAGGATGGTCTTGAGCGACTTGTAGCTCGTTTCATCCTTGTCGAAGCTCAGGTCGTCGCAGAAGATGATGAAGCGTGCACCCTCGCCGGCGATCGCGCGCATCAACTTGGGCAGGCTCTCGATGTCCTCGCGGGCTATCTCGACGAGGATCAGGCGCTTGATCCCGGCCTCTCCGAGCGCGTTGATATGCGCGTGCACAGCCTTCACGACCGAGCTCTTGCCCAAGCCCTTGGCGCCCCAGAGCAGTGCGTTGTTGGCGGCAAAACCCTGGGTGAAGCGCAGCGTGTTGTCGAGCAGGATATCGCGCACGTCGTCGATGCCGCGCAGCAGTTCCAACGGCACCCGCGACACCTTCGGCACCGGCATGAGGTGGCCTTCCGCGGCGTCCCAGTGATAGGCGTCGGCGTCGGTAAGAACCGGACGGGAGGGCTTGCGGGCGGGTGAAATTGCCTCCAGCGAGTCGGCAATACGGGCGAGCGCAACCGCGATGGCGGCCGATTGTTCTTCTGTCATCAAGGGCTTGAAACCTCGTTCCTGAGCCTGTTCTGCCGCAGCCGGAAAGGCTTTGCAATCCTACGTCCCGCCACTATATTCCGCGCGATTTTTGCCGGATGGGACTGCCCAACGCCGGAAACCCGCCCTATATGGGCTCAATCGCCGGCTTCCGACGCCGCAGCCACGAAGCAAGGAGCTTCCAGACAATGTTCATCACCTCCGCATACGCACAGGCCACCGACGCCGCAGCGGTACCCGGCCTCGGCGCTGGCGACCTGCTGATGCAGTTCGCCCCGATCCTGCTGCTGGTGGTGATCTTCTGGCTGCTGATCTTCCGCCCGCAGCAGAAGCGCATGAAGGCCCACCAGGCGATGCTCGGCGCCATCGCGCGCGGTGACACCATCGTCACCACCGGCGGCATCGTCGGCAAGGTGACCAAGGCCGTGGCCGGTGAGGACCTCGAGGTCGAGATCGCCCAGGGTACACGCGTCAAGATCGCCCGCTCGGGCGTAACCGATGTGCGGTCCAAGTCGACCCCGGTCAATGACAACAAGGCTGCGTGAGCGCCACAATTCTGACGACGGCCGGCTCCACAC